>JACUUS010000188.1 GCA_014859215.1 Dehalococcoidia bacterium
TACAGGGCTGACGAGCGGAACCTGTACCGGCTTTATTTGTGTGAACAGTGCAAGAGTTATCTGAAGGCCATAGACCTGCGCCAGGCGGGCGAAAATATCCTGGTGCCCCTGGAGAGACTGCTGACCGTGGACATGGACAGGCAGGGGCAGGAGGAAGGATACAGACCGGGTTACGCGGCGTAGCAGCAGACAGGTCCTCCCCATTCAGTCAGACTGGAACCCTCCCGACAAATCCTTCCAGAATTCCTGGGGCGGCCCCTACGGTGAAGAAATGAGCAAGCCAAACCCTGAACAGAGCAACTCCGGCATTTTGTCCCAAGGCAGCGTACCTGCTATAATACAGAGTTATGCCTCGGGTAAGTGGGAGCAGGTTTCCGGCGCCGTGCCGCACGAGACAGGGCTGACCATCTTCCTGGACGGAGAGGAACTTGTAACAGTGATGTGCACTCCGATCAGGCTGGTGCAGATGGTGCTGGGCTTTCTTTATCTCGAGGATGTAATTCAGGGCAGGGACGATGTTGCGGTCCTGCGGGTATGCGAGGAGGATTCAACGGCCGTTGTCAGGCTCAAAACGCCGGGGTTCAAGGCGCCTGTTCGGCGGACTCTCTCCTCGGGCTGCGGACGCCCCGTCACCTTCGCGCCCGCTACGCGGGAAGTAGTCTCCGCCCTGGTCGTTACTGCCCAGGACATACTTTCACTGATGTCCCAGCTGAACCAGAGAGCGCAACTCTACCGGTTTTCGGGAGGCGTGCATGCTTCGGGCCTGGGCAAGGGGGAAGAACTGGCGGTTGTAGCCGAGGATATCGGACGGCATAACACAATCGACAAGGTTATGGGCGAGTGCCTCCTCACCGGCATGCCCACCGGTGACGGGATACTGCTCACTACAGGCCGGATATCGTCCGAGATGCTGTCCAAGGCCGCCAGGATGGAGGTGCCTGTGGTTGTCTCGCGAAGCTCGCCGACAAGCAAGGCTCTGTCCATGGCTCACGAGCTGGGGATAACACTTATCGGTTATGCGCGAGGCAACAGGATGACGGTCTACTCCCATCCGGAGCGGGTACGGGAACTGGCGCAGGGCCACTGAAGATAACAGGACAAGGAGGAAGCATGGCTTTTCCATCGATAGGAGGAACCGAGGCGATCATAATCCTCGTGGTTATACTGATCGTCTTTGGAGTGGGCAAACTCCCGCAGGTCGGCGGGGCTCTCGGCAAGGGCATACGGGAGTTTCGCAAAGGCAAGGAAGGCCTCATTGAGGACCTGAAAGTGGATGAAGACGCGGAGGAAGAAGCGCCGAAGCAGAAGAAAACTGCCGCCCACTTGACTGAGGGCAAGACCAAGGCCAAGGCGCGACAGAGCTAGAAGCCCGGCTTGAAACAGACTGACGCCCTTTGCCTCAGCGGAAGGCTGTGCCAGAGGCAGCCCGAGGCAACCGGCGAGACAGGATAATTATGGATTTTCTCGGCATGGGCGCGATGGAGATCGTTCTCATTCTGATCGTGGCCCTTATAGCATTCGGCCCCGGAAAACTCCCCCAGATGGCCCGGAACCTCGGCAAGGGAATCCGTGCGTTCCGCAAGGCCGCTTTTGACCTCACCGCCGAGGTCACCAGGGAGTTTGAAGAAGAGGAGAAACGGGCCGTCGAAAAGCAGTCGGCTGACAAGACCCCGACTGTACCGGGCGAAAAATAGAATGCGAGGCTTGACGGTACTTGGCTAAGAAAGATGAACCGATGACTTTCACCAGTCATCTGGCTGAATTGCGTTCCCGCCTCATCAAATCGGTCATAGCGCTGGTCATCACCACAATCATCGCTTTTGTTTTCGCCAAATACATTTTCGAATTCCTGATCTACCCGGCGGGGGATATCACTCTCATCTACATCGAGATGACCGAGATGCTCGGCACCTACATGAGGGTGTCCCTCATGGGCGGCGTCATCCTCTCTATGCCCTACATCGTCTACCATATAATCATGTTCATCTCGCCCGCCCTGATGCGACGTGAGAAGAGATACATATACATTGCCCTGCCCTGGATAACGGTCATGTTCCTTGGAGGGGTGGCGTTCGGATACTTCATTGCGGTGCCTCCGGCAGCCAAGTTCCTGACCACCTTCGGAAGCGAGTTCGCGACTCCCCAGATCAAGATCGGCAACTACATATCGATAGTGACCCGGCTGCTGGTCGCTATCGGATGCGTCTTTCAAACGCCCGTCATTATTACCCTGCTCGCCCGTCTCGGCATAGTCACGCCGGAAACACTGGCGAAGAAACGCCGCTGGGCGATTGTCCTGGCCTTCATAGTAGCCGCCATAGTGACGCCCACGTGGGACCCCATCAACCAGAGCATCGTCGCCGTGCCGCTCATTATTCTCTACGAAATGAGTATCTGGCTGGCCAAGCTGGCATATCGCAAAAGGGCCGAGGCGCAACTATCCGCTGATTATCTCTCCTAGCCGCAGGGCAGGTCTCCCGACCTGCCGCGACAACCGACCCGATAGCCCCGCAGGCCCGCGTTTGAAAACATCCCCGCATGTGCTAACATAGGTATCCGGGACAAAAGATGGAAAGCCGTTTCCGCTGCCTCCCCAGTGTTGATAGTCTGCTGTCCGAGGCCAGGATAAGACAGCTTGGCGAAGTCTATCCTCATGACGTGGTAGTCGATCTCATCCGCAAGGACCTGGACCGCAACAGGGCGCTGATCGCCGGCGGCGGCGAGTGCCCATCAAGCGGGGAGATAGTCGAGTCCATATGCGCCCGCTTGAGGGAACTGGTCTCACCGGGTCCGCGCCCGGTCATCAACGCTACCGGCGTTATCCTCCACACGAACCTGGGACGCGCGCCGCTCAGCAAAGCAGCAATCGAGGCTATGGCGAAGGCCGGGAAAGGCTACTGCGACCTCGAGTTCGACCTCCAAACCGGGCAGCGCGGTTCGCGCGATGTGCATGTCGAGGCCCTGATCTGCCAGATCACCGGGGCCGAAGCCGCGCTGGTGGTGAATAACAACGCGTCGGCCGTCCTGCTGGGACTCTCCGCGCTGGCCAGGAGAAAAGAAGTCATCGTTTCCCGGGGCCAGTCGATCGAAATAGGAGGCGGTTTCCGGATACCGGAGGTGCTGAGGCAAAGCGGCGCAAAGCTTGTGGAGGTCGGGACGACCAACTGCACATACGCGCGAGACTTTGAAGAAGCCATCGGCCCGAGGACGGCTGCCCTGCTGAGCGTCCACTCGAGCAATTTCAGGATCGTCGGATTCGCTGCCGACGTCGCTCTCAGGGAGCTTGTCGAGCTCGCAGGCCGCTATGACCTGCTGGTGCTGGATGACCTGGGCAGCGGCTGCCTCCTGGATACGACGGCATTCGGCCTGGGTCCCGAGCCGAGGGTGCAGGACAGCATTTCGCAGGGGGCAAGCCTCGCTTTCTTCTCAGGGGACAAATTGCTGGGAGGTCCCCAGGCCGGGATCATAGCCGGCAGGAAGGATCTCGTGGATAAGCTCAAGAAGCACCCGCTGGCCAGAGCTGTGCGCATAGACAAGACCAGGCTCGCCGGGCTGGCCGCAACCCTTCTGTCTTACCTCAGAGGCGAGGCGGTGAGCGAGATACCTGTATGGCAGATGATCTCCGCCGGGCTCGATCGCCTCGAGGAACGGGCTGCTGAATGGGCGGAGGCGCTTGGCGAGTCAGCAAGCGTGGTCGAGGGCGAGAGCATGGTTGGAGGCGGAAGCCTTCCGGGAAGCACCCTGCCTACCCGGCTCGTCGCCGCAGGCAGGCCAACCGGCAGACCCGATCAGGATTTCGCCCGGCGGCTGGCTGAAAGTCTGAGAAGACAGGACCCTCCGGTAATAGGGCGGCTCAGCGGCAACCAGCTCTACCTTGACCCGCGCTCGGTATTGCCCGAGGAGGACGCGGTTGTGCTGGAGTCCTTGCGGCAGGCGGTACACCATATGCTTCAGACAAGGAAAAGCCTGCATATCAGGACGAAGGAAGGCTGATAGACATTGTTCGTACTTGGCACAGCGGGCCACGTGGACCACGGCAAGTCCGTCCTCGTCCAGTCCCTTATAGGAATAGACCCCGACCGGCTCCGTGAGGAAAAAGAGCGCGGCA
>JACUUS010000302.1 GCA_014859215.1 Dehalococcoidia bacterium
AGTCTGTTCTCGGCATTGTAGAGGAAGTAATCGACGGCGTCCTCTGCCTCGAAAGCCTCGCCAGTATCAATGTGCTGGACACTGGCGACGGGCTCGTGATGCTCGACGCGGGCGGACCGTTTGATATCGACCATATTTATGACTCGGTTCGGTCGTGGCGGCCGGCGGCGTCGATGCGGGCGGCGGTCTTCTCGCACCATCACATCGACCATGTTCTTGGCGCTGCCCGCTTCGATAGCGAGGCTGTCGAGCGCGGCTGGCAGCGGCCGGCAGTCTATGGGCACGCGGCCATGCCCGGACATTTTGAACGTTATGAGCGGACTCTCGGATGGAATTCCGCCATAAACCAGCGCCAGTTCGGCCTTCCGGTGGAAGGTTTCAGGTGGCCCGACAACTGGCGGTACCCCGATGTGATCTATCACGACAGGCTCACTTTCACGATGGGCAAGCTGACTTTCGAACTGCATCATGCCCGCGGCGAGACTGATGACGCTACCTGGACATAGGTCCCTGAACTGAGGCTCCTGCACCCTGGAGACCTGTTCATCTGGACGGTCCCCAACGCCGGGAATCCACAGAAGGTCCAGCGGTTCGTGAGCGACTGGGCTGTGGCCTTGAGACGGATGGCGGGGAAGGGCGCAGAGATCATGCTTCCCGGCCATGGAGTGCCGGTTTTCGGCCCGGAGAGAATTGCGACCGCACTGGCGGATACTGCCGAGCTGCTGGAATCCATTGAATCACAGACCCTAAGGCTCATGAATACCGGGGCTAATCTCGACCGGATCATTCACGAGGTCGAAGTGCTGGCGCACCTGCGCGAAAAGCCCTACCTGCAACCTGTCTACGACCACCCGCAGTTCCTCGTCCGCAGCGTCTGGCGTCGCTACGGCGGCTGGTACGATGGTGAGCCCGACAACCTGCTGCCGGCGCCCCGGAACCAGCAGGCGCGAGAGTGGGTCAGGCTCGCCGGAGGGGTAGATCGAGTGCTGAAGCGCGCCGGCGAGCTTGCCGCAGCAGGCGATTACCGCCTGGCCTGCCACCTCGTCGAGTACGCGGTTATAGCCTTCCCGGACGCGAGCGAGGCGCATGAGAGCCGGGCGAAGATCTATGCGGACCGCTCGGCAGGATGCCCGAGCTTAATGGCGCGGAACCTGTTCTTGCATGCCTCAGAGGCGAGCAAGCGCCACAGGCGAGACCTCGCCGGCGGCTGGTAATGCCGACCAGAAGCGGACTTCAATGTGGTTCGGCAAGCGCCAGACCCGTTGCCCATCCCCTCACGCTCGTGATATAATTATTTTTGTATATTTCGAGCAATCCGCCCCTGAAGGTACCGGCTTGAGACTTAGTAAGGACGAAGTGCGGCACATAGCTTTGCTCGCGCGGCTTGGCGTGACCGAATCCGACGTGGAGAAGTTCAGCGAGCAGCTGTCCGCCATACTGGAAGCTTTCGAAGTCCTTCAGCGGGTGGATACGACGGATATTCCGCCGACCTCCCATCCGATTGCCGTTCAGAATGTGCTGCGCGATGACAAGGTCGCGCCGTCTTTGCTTCCGGACGAAGTCCTGGCAAACGCTCCCCGGGAAGAGGATGGCTGTTTCCGGGTGAAGGCAGTTCTGGAGTAGTCGCGAGCCCTTGAGCCGTTCCATGGACCTTATACAGAATCTGGACTATTTATTTAATCCGCGTTCGGTCGCTCTCATCGGGGCGTCCAGCACTTTCGGCAAGTGGGGCTTCAACATACTCAGCCTCCTCATATCGCAAGACCGGGGGAGGGAGATCTACGCTGTCAACAAGAAGGAGCCCGAAATCCTGGGGCGGAAGACTTACCGGACCATAACGGAAGTACCGTCGCCGGTAGACCTGGCGGTGATAACAGTCCCGTACCAGGATATTCCCTCCGCGATGGAGGAATGCGTGCGAAAGGGAGTCAAGAGCGCAATAGTGATCTCTGGAGGACTCGCGGAAACCGGCGCCGAAGGCGCCGAAGTCCAGAGGCGTATGGTCCATATCGCGCGGCAAGGCGGGCTGAGGTTCATCGGGCCCAACTGCATGGGGCATTTCGATGCTCACTCGGACATCAACACTGTCATATTCCTCCCGCCGGTGAACAGGGGACCTGTCAGTCTTGTATCGCAGAGCGGCAATTCGGGCCAGGCCATAATGTATATGGCAGGGGAAGCCGGACTTGGGATCAGCAAGTACATAAGCAGCGGGAACGAGGCTGATTTGCAGTTCGAGGACTATATCGCGTACCTTGCTCAGGACGACAAGACGGCCATTATACTCGCCTATATCGAAGGAATCAGGGACGGAAGACGGTTCTTGCGCCTGGCGAGAGAAGTAACCCGGAGGAAGCCGATCGTAATAATGAAGGCCGGCAGGACGGAGGCGGGCGCACGGGCTGCCCGGTCGCATACCGCCTCGCTGGCAGGGTCGGACGTGGTCTGCGATGCTGCGTTCAAACAGGCCGGTATTATCAGGGTGGACGAGATTACGGAGTTGATCGATGTAGCAATGGTGCTGCTGGGACAGCCTTTGCCGCGCGGCAGGCGTGTCGGGGTCCTTTCCGGGGGCGGCGGCGCCGCGGTGATGTCTGCTGATGCTCTCAAAAGGGTGGGACTCGAAGTCCCGCCGCTGTCGCCGAAAACAATGGAAAAGCTGAACGGAATACTCTCGCGCAGATGGTCTCACGGCAATCCTGTCGATCCGGGCGGGGACGCATTGAACTACGAGTGCTTATGGGCGCTTATCGAGGACGAGAATATCGATATCACGCTGGCTATCGGCGCGGCGGGCATGGCCGGGAGCTGGATAAGATGGTACGTGGTCCCTCCCACGATTCGGACGCAGATCGATGAATATATGGTCGGCGCGATTGACCAGGAGCTTAAGAATATCCAGAAAGCGAAAGACATGTCGGTATCGCACGGGAAACCGGTCGTCATGTCTAACGTGTGTGTTCCTCCCCTGGAAAAAGGGGCGGTATACCGGAAGCTTGAACATGAGCATATGCTGCCCTTCCTCACACCGGAGCGGGCAGCCAGAGCGATCGCTCATCTGGTCGAATACAGCGAGTACCTCGGAGTTGCGGAAGGCAAGAGATGACAGGTTTCTATCTCACGATCCATGAAGCGCATGAGTTGCTGAAAAAGCGCGAGGTCTCGGCCCTGGACCTGGCTGAATCTGTTTTCAATCGCATAGATGAAGTGGAGGAGAGGCTCGGTTCCTTCGTGACTTTGACCAGGGATATCGCATTGTTCCAGGCCCGTAAGGCGGATGAACGACTTAAGAGCGGTGATGCGGGGCCGTTGACCGGAATCCCTGCCGTCATAAAGGACAATATGTGCACAAAGGGAATCAAGACAACGTGCTCCTCCAGGATGCTGGCGGATTTTGTCCCGCCTTACGATGCAGCGGTTGTCGAGAAACTCGACGCGGCAGGCGCGGTATTCGTAGGCAAGTCTAACATGGACGAGTTTGCTATGGGCTCCTCGACGGAGCATTCCGCCTTTCACCCGACGCGCAATCCCTGGGACCTGGAACGGGTGCCGGGCGGGAGCAGCGGCGGTTCAGCGGTAGCGGTGGCTGCCGGAGAAACGCTTTTCGCGCTTGGTTCGGACACTGGCGGTAGTATTCGCCAGCCTGCGTGCCTCTGCAACGTAGTCGGTCTCAAGCCCACCTACGGCCGTGTTTCGAGGTACGGGCTTGTCGCCTTTGCAAGCTCGCTCGACCAGATCGGGCCTTTGACCAGGGATGTTACCGACTGCGCCCTTGTGATGAACGTCATTGCCGGCCATGATCCGCGCGACTCCACCTCGGTGGACGAACCAGTTCCGGACTATACGAAAGCTCTCATTCCAGACCTCAAGGGTCTCCGGATCGGTGTCCCCAGGGAATATTTTGTGGAGGGTATGGAAAGCGGTGTGGCGGAAGTTATGCGTGGCGCAATCAGGGTGCTCGAAGAGCTGGGAGCGCGGGTGGATTGGGACGTATCATTGCCGAGCACTCCGTATGCCCTGGCCTGCTACTATATCATCGCGCCTTCGGAAGCCATGGCCAATCTGGCGCGTTATGACGGTGTGAAA
>JACUUS010000189.1 GCA_014859215.1 Dehalococcoidia bacterium
CTGCCGCAGCAGTCTTATCCCCAATCGGGTTCAGCACAGGCGCACGGTTTTCCGGGCCCGCCCACGACTCAAACACAAACGGGGTATCCGGTATGACGGGCAGAAATGACTTCGTACCGGTGGGATAGATGAAGTAGTCACCGGCGGTCTTCACGACGTCATACTCGATGGTGGCGAATCCTGCAGGCTCGGCCTGAAAGACTAGACTGATCCCGTCGCCGTAGCTGCTTATGTCCGCCAGGTAGAGGTCTGTCTTGATGTGGATTGCGTCCTCGCCGGAGGCTCCAGACAATTCGAGAGTCATCTCGCCAGGGAACCATTGCGCCGCGAGAGACCCGCTCCTTTCAGTCATGTAGTTGCCAAGTTTAGATGAGGTCCACCAGCGGTAAAACGGGTACTCTTCGGCTACGAAGTCAGCCCATGCCGTGTAAGCTTCGAATACGCCCTCCATGTCGCTGTCCGGGAACCTGGACTTATCCAGGTAATCAGCCTCATCGGGATGGGTGAAGATAAGATAAGGTTGTCCGCTTTCTATTGTGGACTTGAGAACTCCCCAGGCATAAGCATATGCCGGGTCCTGCGGCTGGTTGAACGGATAGAAGTCCCCCTGGACCCTCGGGAGATTATAAATGTTCGTACCGGGTTCCCAGCCGAAATCCCTGTAGGTAACGTGGTACTGCACGGTCGTCGCGGCATCCGCGAACTCACCCCTGCTGTCTCTGGGACGATCCTCGCCCGAACGGCGCATTGCAGGTTTGCCCCGGTCCTGTCCGGCTGATGCTGTTCCAGCGCCTTCTACACTGGCAGAATAGAAGTCTGTTCCCACGTACTTGATGTCCGATCTCTGATCGAGGGCTATGTACCCGTAGTCCCCGATATCGTTCATAGGCGCGACATAAGATATGACGTCGCCGAGTTCCGTCCCGTAGACGTCAAGCAGCCGTTCGCGCAACAAGGCTAGAGCTTCCATTGTCGCGTCCACCTCAGCGTCAATGGCGGCTTCAGTATTCCAGTAGGTTATGTCGAGCGGATAATGGCTGCTCCCGCAGTGCAGTCCAAGCTCATGGCCGGCGCTGAGGACCGTATGAGCGCCTTCCAGCGACTCAGGGCGAATCCAGTAATCATCTATATTGCCCGAGTAGCTGAACGCGATGAACACAGTCGTCGTGAGATTATATGCATGGAGCCACCTGGTGAAGTTGGTGATGAAATCATAGTGGTGTTCCCGGACCTGGTCGTCCGTGTAGTAAGACCTCGGATAATCGTCCACTTCAATCACGCCGGCGCTGATGGGACTGGCGAGACCTACCGGCATTGCGTAGAGAATACTCTGGAGCAGGATTCCCTGGTAATGAGAGGCAGACGTGTTTGAATTATTGTGAAACACGGTCTTCCCCGCGCCGTGACTGTCGGTCCAGATCGCCGCCTGTCCGGCATACGTGATGACCGCCACGATCTGCGCGCCCGGGCGGAGGATATGCTCGAAATACGTGAAGGCCCCGTATAGTATGTCTCCCGCATATGCGAAGGTGAACCTGTCCTCCTCGATCCGGATGCTCTGCGCCGTTCGTGCTTCCGTTCGCATCTGCGCGATTCCGAAGACGGAGCTAAGTTCGGCGTTAACCGATGCAGGCCCCAGCCCCACCAAACCCATGCCCCTGTTAACCGCCTCAACAATCGCCTCGCTGTTGGCCTGGTCAATCTTCTCGCCCGAAGCCTGGACCAGGAGAGCAGCGTAACTGGGGTTCGCCTCGCCGTTGAGAAACTCGTGTGTCTGGCCCGCGGACACATCGAGCACATCAAATGGCAGTCTGTTCACCGTCAGTATTCTGTTCAGACTCCGCATGAGCTCTGAATCGCCTCCGGTTCCCTCGTCGGTCAGAATAGCCAGCCTCATGGGAACAGCAGTAACCGCTGCCTCGGCGACATGCGCTTCATCCTCTGCGCCGGCAGGCGGTGCGATTAACGCGAGGATGAGCAAACCGGGCACAAGCAATCTGATGAACCACATCTTCAACCTCCCCAGGACGTGAATTGTGAGGACAAACAACGTCTCATCGTATTGTAGGTCTCGTATATGAGGAGGGAAATGCGTAGGTACACCGAAATCAAGAAATGTTAGCTACTTAGACAAAGCCGCGGTCAGGCGAATGCGCCCCTAAGTATACGCAGTTCAGGCAGGCTTCCGGCATCCAACGGGAGCGCCGCCAGTCAAGCTACGTCCCCTGCGTTACAGCAAGATACCGGTCCCGGCCTGGAATCTGGAAACGGACAGGCAGACTTACCTGCTTCCGAGTATGCCATTCAAGCTTCCGCTGACGGCGGCCGCCTTGGCCATGATCCCTTCAATGATCTCTTTCACGGTCGGCGCATCATGCAGCATCCCTACCACCTGGCCGCATGCAAGGAGAGCGTTATCGATATCTCCCGCCGCCATAGCTCTGGCACTCTTTTCACCCGCAACCATCAACAAGACCTCATCCATGGAGGCTCCCTCTTCTTCCATCTTGAGGACCTGCGAGACAAGGTCTGTTCGCAAAGCTCTCATAGGATCTGCGAGGGATCCAAGTACAAGCGCTGTATCAGTAGATTGGGCATCGGCGAGCCGCTCTTTCACGCTGGGGTGTATTTCGCACTCCCGGCTGGCAAGGAACCTGGTTCCGAGGCAGACCCCTTCCGCGCCGAGAGCGAGAGCGGCCACCAGGCCGCGTCCATCAGCGATTCCGCCACCCGCCACGACTGGAATCTTGACTGCGTCTACTGCCTGCGGAATGAGTACGAGGCTGCCTATCTGCTCTCGGCTTGGATGCCCGGCGCACTCAAAACCCACAATTTCAACGATACTTACGCCCAGTCTCTCCGCCGTCCTCGCATCCCGCACCCTGGCAGCCTTATGCATGTGAATCGCGCCGCCTTTTCTGATCCGGTCAACGAAAGGCTCCGGGCTCCGACCCGATGTCTCTATAACGCGTACTCCCTCCTCCAACGTGATATCAACATACTCCTCATTACTCACCGGCCTCAGCATGGGGAAGAGGTTTATATTGACGCCGAAAGGCTGGTCGGTCATTGCGCTGGTTCTCTTGATCGCCTCGCGCAACTCATTCCCGTTCACGTATGACGCCGAAGGGAGACAGGCAAATGCCCCGGCATTGGCTACAGCCGCCACCAATTCGGGCGTGGACCACCGCTGCATCGTGCCCATCATGATCGGGTACTCTATTCCCAGAATCTCGGTCATCCTCGTTCTGAACTTGCGCACCTGAACCATCTCCTTTCCTGAATTCCATGACCATATTAAGCGGGAACGCGCCCATGTCAAGGAACCCGGGCCACCAGGTCCGGGCATTCTATACCAGGGGGCCTTTTCTGCTTACTTACCCTACGAACAGCCAATGCAGGTCAGCGTGATCGCACTGTAATTCAAGGGAAACGGTGTCAAGAAAACCGTAACACGAGCTTAAACAGATATTAGATTCTAAAGGAGCATGTACGTTTTATGTTAAATCATGCTAGAATATCCCCGTGAACACTACTGAAAACCGGGGACTGTCATGAATGATCAAGCAGGGGCACAGAGGAAACGGCTGAGTAAGACTTCAGCATTAGACCCCGCTACAGGCAAATTCAAAAAGGCACAGTCTGCGTTCAGCGTTGCTGAGGACCTTCTGGCGCAGTCTGAAGAGTGGCATCGGGCCCTTATTGAGACAGCCTCCAGAGCCGGCCTGGGAATTGTAGTCTGGCAGGACACACCTGACCGAGAAGCAGCCGTGGTGTTCGCAAACGATGAATTCTGCAGGATGCTTGGGTATTCCAGGGAAGAGTTGTTCAATATGCTCATAAGCGAATACGTCCGGGAAAGTGATTTAGAGAAGTCACTGGCGACGTACAGGCGCAGGCAACAAGGCGAGAACGTTGTTAGTCTCCACGAGGCTACATACGTGCGCAAGGACGGCACATTATTGACCGCTGAAAATAGTGTCGCCCTAATGAGGTATCAAGGAAAGACCGCGACGGTCGCGTTTGTAACCGATATCTCTGAGAGAAAGATGGCAGAACAGGAATTGACCAAGCACCGCCACCAGCTCGAAG
>JACUUS010000190.1 GCA_014859215.1 Dehalococcoidia bacterium
ATCGCGCGGAGTTGGGAGCGAAATTGATCTTCTCACGAAGGCCCCGAATCTCCTCGATACCCCTGTTGGAAGCGCCGTCAATTTCTATCAGGTCCAGCGCGCGGCCCTCATTGACCATCTGGCACATGGTGCAGGAATTGCACGGCTCGCCCTGCTGATTGTTCAGACAATTGACCGCTTTGGCCAGGATTCGTCCTGTACTGGTCTTGCCAGTACCGCGCGGGCCACAGAAGAGATAGGCGTGCGCAATCCGTCCCATAATCAAGGCATTGAGCAGCGTTCGGACGACGGGCTCCTGTCCCACCACATCGCCCAGAGTCCTGGGCCGCCACTTTCTGTAGAAGACTTGTGAAGGCATCTTGTATACGGACTGAATCTCGCTCTAATTATATTCTACGCGTTACCTCACAGGTTAGATAGCCGTCAATACGGAAAGGACAGGCGAAGGAGCCTCAGATTGATATGGAGAACCTTTGCCTTTTTGTACCCATGGGATAGTGGTTGCGCTATCTCCTTTTGGTCTCCGCCACCACTCTCTTCCACTGCCCCCCGGGGCCTGGTGGCCATGGTAATCCACCTTGCCCAGCCCGCCAAGT
The DNA here is from genome assembly GCA_014859215.1 of Dehalococcoidia bacterium. GTDB lineage: Bacteria > Chloroflexota > Dehalococcoidia > SZUA-161 > SZUA-161 > Kmv37. The sequence continues at coordinate 597 of JACUUS010000190.1, forward strand.
TCCGCTCTAGTCTCCTGGCCCGGCGACAGGAGGGACAGCGCTTGGGTTCGTTAGTATAGCCGAGTTTGGCAGCCTCCGCGATCGGTAACCCGAGCAGGGGCCTGTTCCAGCTTGGCTCTCAGGAGGCATCTCATCCAGATTCATCATTCCACCTCTTCTTCATGTGCTCCAACTACTTCCGCGGGACTGTCCGGTTCGGTTCGTCTTATCATCCCCTCCTGCTCAAGAGTGTCCATTATCCTTGCAGCCCGCGGGTATCCGATATGCAGGCGCCTTTGCAGGAGGGAAGTTGACAGGTGTGAAGTATCTTTGGCCAGTCTTCTTGCCGTAACGAGCATGGGGTCTTCGTCCCTGCTTTCCTCAGCCGGTATTGCGGCGAAAGCTCTGGCAACGGTGTCTGCCTCGGTTTGCGTTCCGGGGTGCTGCACCCAGAAACTCACCACCCTGTCTATTTCAGGGTCGGAGGCGAAGCAGCCGCGCAAACGCTTCGGTTTGGCGGCATCCGGAGGCATGTACAGCATGTCGCCCTTTCCCAGTAGCTTCTCCGCACCGCCTGTATCGAGAATTGTTCGAGAATCCACGATCGAGGATACGGCGAACGCTATCCTGGTCGGGAAGTTTGCCTTTATCAGGCCAGTTACAACATCCACTGACGGGCGCTGCGTGGCGATAATCAGGTGTATGCCGGTGGCCCGCGAGAGTTGCGCCAGGCGGCATATCGAAGGCTCGACCACCTCTGCTGCGCTCATCATCAGGTGGGCGAGTTCATCGACTATAATTACCAGGTACGGCATGGGTTCCGTTATGAGCGGGCTCCTGTTGTAGCCGTCTATGTTGCGTGCCCCTACCGCCGCAAACCTGGTGTAACGGTGTTCCATTTCCCGTATGGCCCTTCTGAGAGCATCGACAGCCTTGTCCATCTCCACCACTATGGGCGAGATGAGATGCGGGACCCCGGCGAAGCTGACCAGTTCTACCCGCTTGGGATCGATCAAGAGAAGGCGCAAGCCCCACGACAAGTTGTGCATCAGCAAACACGTTATGATGGCATTGATGCAGACCGTCTTGCCGCTGCCCGTCTCCCCGGCTATTAACAGGTGAGGCATCTTTGAAAGATCGGCGGCGAAGGCTTCTCCCGCGCTGCCTTTGCCCAGGGCCAGGGCGAGGGAGGATTTGGCCCTCATTCTCTGGAAGGCCTGGCTCTCAATAACGGCACGCAGCTGAACCAGCGAAGTGGTAGTGTTCGGTACTTCTATGCCGACCACCGATTTGCCCGGTACGGGTGCCTCAATCCTGATGCTGGGTGAAGCAAGAGTGAGGGCAAGGTTATTGGCAAGAGCGGTAATGCGTTCTACCTTTACCCGTGTCTTGGAGATTTCCTCTGTTCTCTCTATTGGATTGCCGTCCTTCTCCAGCCTGGTTTTGCCCCGTTCGTCGCGTTCCACTATTCTCTTGAATTTGCGGTCCCATCCCGGCTCAATGCCGAATTGGGTTACGGACGGTCCGGGGCTGATCTGGACTACCCGCGCCTCAACCCCATAGCTTTCCAGCGCATTCTCGATAAGCTTGGCCCGTTCGAGATTGTCCGCTTCGGTCAACTGGACTTCAGCCACCTTATCAAGAATCTGTATGGGCGGCAACTGGGCCAGTTCGGGCGTCTTCCTGCCGGGGATTTCACGGGGAGCCTTCTCTTCAACTTCCCGCACTATAGACAGCGGCTGCGAAGGGCGCTGTTCGATCGGCAGCCTCAATTGCCCATCTGGGCCGCGACTTCTTTCCAGCGGAGTGCTCGCTGCGGTCTCCGGCCTCTTCTTTTCAAAGAGTGCGGCCATTTTCTTCTGGATAGCGCCGGCCATTTGTCCAAGCAACTGCTGCGGCGGGTGAGCCTGGGAAAAGCCGACCAGCTTATGTTTGAGGGCGGCAAGCACAGTTCGTGACGTGTGATACATCGCTACAAGAGCGGCCCCGGTACACCGGGCAGCGAACTTCAGAAACGCAAGGGAAGCGTGTGGCGCTATGAGCGCAATTCCGCTGCATATGAGCAATGCCAGCCTGACTTCCGGAATGAGGCCAACTCCCTGGTTGCCGATAAGGTATTTCCCGGTCTCACCGCCAAGGCTTACCTGCTCGAATCGGACGTCGCCGATGACGAATCCCGCGTGGTGAATCACCGAGAGAATACCCCAGGCGGCAAAGGTGAAAACCAGCGCGCCCAGCCAGACGTTCCAGTGCTTTCGACAAGCATTCCACTTATGCCTCCAGAATAATATTATGAAGACAATCACCCAGATGGCCCAGAGGACGAGGGCCAAACCGATCGTTTCGAAAATCAGGTTGCTTATGAAACTGCGAAAGAATGCTATCAGTACGATCACGCAGGCGATCACGACAGTCCTGAGCGCCATCCACTGGTAGCGCCAGATGCTTACGGACTTCATTGACTGCCCGGAGCGCTTCCTGGTTTTCCCTTTACCCATCGCTCTCCTTCTCAAAACAGGGAAACCTGCTGCAGCTTTTCACCGTCCCCACCTGCATCCTGTACCCAAGCCTCGCAAGCAGCGACAGGGTGTATGCTGTAGGTTGGATGCTAAATCCGTATGCCAGAAATGACTGTTAACGCTGGTCGGCCCCTTTTTCTTCCGCGTCTCCTTTCGCAGTCTTGTTCTCGTCCTCCTCAAACTCCTTGGTCACTTCGGCTGTCAGTTCAAAAGCGGCCTTGCGGAAAGCGCGCATCGCTTTCCCGAGATTCCTCGCGATTTCGGGAAGCTTTTTCGGACCGAAGACAATGAAAGCGACGATTAGGATTACGGCGATTTCCAGCGCGCCCATGCCTAGAAACTCCATAACAGCACCGTGGTGCCTGGCATTCAAGTATCCCAGACCATGAAGACAGGAAGGCTTGCGTCCGGCTTGAGGCAGCAGAACGACCAAAGCCATTGTCTGTCTCACCCAAGCGCATCACTTTCAGGAGGCGCTCAGCAGCCAATCCTGAGTGTAACAACACACGGCTGCCGCTACAGATAGGCCTGTTTAGGGATCGCCACTATAGACTCGAGGAACAGGAGCCCGCTTCTTACTCCAAATAATAATCCTTCAGCTTCCGCGACCTGCTGGGGTGACGCAGCTTGCGGAGAGCTTTTGCTTCGATCTGGCGTATCCGTTCCCGAGTGACCCCGAATTCCTTGCCGACCTGTTCAAGGGTACGGCTGCGGTTGTCTTCAAGACCGAATCGCAACTGCAGAATACGCCGTTCTCTCGGGGTAAGAGTGGAGAGCACTTCCTCGACCTGATCTTTGAGCAGACTCAGAGATGCCGCCTCTGCCGGGGGCATCGTCGACCGGTCTTCTATGAAGTCGCCGAGATGGCTCTCCTGTTCTTCACCGATGGGCATCTCGAGTGAGACCGGTTCCTGGGATATCTTCATAATCTCCCTGACCTTCTCAGGTGATATACCCATGTCGCCCCCGATCTCT
>JACUUS010000015.1 GCA_014859215.1 Dehalococcoidia bacterium
TGTTCACGTCCAACGGAACAGGAGCTAATACGTACGCAGGTACGAGCACGGAGTTTGGTACAAACGAGAGTCCTGCCCTGGTCGCGAGTGGCGACGCTGGCTCGCCCTCAGTAAACGTTGTATGTGTACTCACTATACCTGCCAGCCAGCAGCCCGGCACTTATCTAGCATTCCATACATATACGCTGACGATTACTCCCGGATAAGTAGGTTGGCTTATGTGAGGCCTTGCCGAATTCCTTTTTGTTCACTAACGGCAGCCGAATTTCGGCGGAGGCTCCAAAATGCGTAGTACCGTCGCATTAAGTCTGCTGCTCGTCACAACAGGCTTCTTCATTCATGTCATGAACTGCGGTGAGCTTCACGCCGCCGGAGGCCCGATCGTTTGGCCTACATACCAGGAAGTGGAAGTTGAGGCAGGCGAATATGTCTCTGAGTATGTCTACATCGAGAACCAGGGGGACCATCCCGTTCTTGTCAGCCTCTATGTCGCCGATTTTACGGTGCGTGCGGACGGGACGTTTGTCTTCACGGAGCCCGGTCACGGAACCTACAGCGCTTCCACATGGATTGCGCTTGACATGTCTGAAACCCGCGTTGGTCCGGGTGAACGCGTCGAAATCCCGGTCCATATTGCCGTGCCCGAAGACGCGGGACCAGGAGGGCATTATGCCGCCGTGTTTGTCGAAATGCCGTCTGGACCGGCAGAGAGCGGCGTCTCCATCAGCACCAGAATTCCCTCGCTTTTCTACATTACCGTAGACAGCGAGCGAGGAGTAATCGCGACCGCCGAAATCCACCGCCTCGTGTACCCGGCCATTGCTACCGGGAAGCCCGTCGAGACCGGGGTGGTGCTGCGGAATACCGGCAATGTACACCTGACTATCGCAGCCAGGGCCTATTTCAAGGATATGTGGGGAGTGGGCAGCGAACTCGACCTGGGCCAGATGGTGCTCCTGCCCGGTGGCGAAGGGACCTTGAGAGCCTTCTGGGACGACAGCCCGTTTATGGGCAGTGTGGAAGTCAGCGTAGTGGCAGGTTATTTCGATGCAGAAGGGAATCTCATTCAAAAACCTGCCGGCGCGACCTTCTGGATAGTGCCCTGGAGGGAATTAACAGGGTTCGTTGTCGCCTTTCCTCTGCTGATCGCCGTGGGGTGGGTTATCCGAAAGAAGTTCAGTTTCCGTTCTCCAATCAAGCGCAAGTAGTAGCGGGCCTGATTATCGCGGAGACAAAGTCAGGGTGGAGCCGCCGGCGGCTCCACCCTGTTGAACATCACTTCAATCACTGACTTCGGCTTGAACCTACCGCGCCTTCCACTGCGGCGGTCGTTTTTCCATGAATGCCTTCGGGCCTTCCCTGGCGTCCTCGGTACCGAAGATCATCATTGACATGAGCCGCTCGATGGAGTAGGCGGCGTCGAGGGCGAGTCCCCGGAGGACGGATTCCTTTATGGCCTGCACGGCCAGCGGCCCATTTGAGCATATTTTCTCCGCGTAGCTCATCGCGGTCGGCATAAGCTGGTCGAACGGCACGACCCTGTTTATCAGGCCGATCTCGCAGGCTTCCTGGGCCGTAATCTGGTTTGCCGTAAGCAGGAGCTCCATAGCGCGGCAGTACGAGACCTGGCGCGGCATCCTCACCGTGGTGCCTCCGCCGGGGAAAAGCGCCCAGGTAGGCTCCATGACTGCAAACCTGGCGTTCTCGGAAGCTACCCTGATATCCGTGCCGAGCAGCATTTCCAGGCCGCCGCCCAGGCAGAACCCATTGATAGCGGCGATAACCGGCTTGTACAGTTCGAATCCGCGCAGGACGGCGACGAGGGATTTGGCTGCCTGGGGGTCGGTTTGGAGGTCTCTGAGATCGGATTCGGTTATCTTGGGCAGAAATGTTTTCAGGTCGCCGCCCACGGAAAAGGCGGTCTTGCCCGCGCCTGTTATAATAGCCACCCAGATGTCACGGTCATCCCTCACGTTGACCCAGGCATCACAGAGCTGGTCCATCATTTCGTCGTCCATGGCATTGAGCGCTTCCCGACGGTTCATGGTGACTGTCGCGACATGGTCTTTCTTCTCAAAGAGTACTGCTGGCATCCGGTCGTCCTCCTTCATGCGTATTTGACGCTGCCCGCGCGCTTCAAGCCGGTTTGAACTTGGGCATGTACCATTCCTGGTCTTCAACTTTCTCGAAAAACACCTGAACGGGCATATCCACATAGAGGTCCTCGTTCCGGCACCCTGCTATGTTCGTATGGAGCCGAGGGCCCTCTTCCAACTGGACTATGGCCACGTTAAACGGCGTATCAAAGGCCGGATACAGCGGCCGGTGTGTAACTTCCCACGTGAATACCCTGGCCTTGCCGCTAACCCGGGTCCACTCCGTGTCTGTGCTCATGCAGCGAGGGCAGAGGAGGCTCGGTGGAAAGCGGAAATGCCCGCAGCTATCGCATTTCTGAATCTTGAACTCCTGTCTCTGGCAGGCATCCCAGAACGGCTTGGAATCCTCGCTTGGCGACGGGAGCGGCTTGGGCAGTTTGAACTCAGCCATATCTTCTACCTCCTCAGGATCATGGTTGAGAAACTGAACGTCGGAGGGTACTCGTTCACTACGCCCCCGAACCCGGTCATGAATGCGACTCCAGCATCCTTGACCTGCCTTACGCCGCATTCTCCCCTGAGCTGACGCACGGATTCCACGATGTGGCCCATGCCCATAGTATGGCCTTCTGAAAGCAGGCCGCCGGCGGTATTGCTGGGAAGCTCTCCGTCGAGCTCGCAGTTGCCGGCCTCCACGTAAGGCCCGCTCTCTCCGGGCTTGCAGAAGCCGCCGGCTTCCATTTGCACGAGGAAAACGATGGTGTACGCGTCGTAAAACTGGCAGACATCGACGTCCTTGCGGGTGAGGCCTGCCATATTAAAGGCTGCGTCGCCCGCCCTGCTCCATGTCTCCCAGTCCGGGATTGCGGGGTTCCGCCATGGCCGCAGCAAGGGCGCCCCGTGGGCCTGGCCCCAGCCGCTGATATACACAGGCGGGTGCCTGAGGTCCCGCGCCCGCTCCGCAGAGGTCACCACGACGGCCCCACCGCTGTCAGTCCAGTCGCAGCAGTCGAAAAGGCGCAAAGGTTCAGCCACCATGCGCGAGTTCTGATGTTCCTCCAGAGTCATGGGTTTGCCGTACTGCTGCGCATTCGGATTGAGGCAGGCGTGCTTTCTGCACAGGACGGCTACTGAGCCCAGTTGCTTACTGGTCGTTCCAAAGTCGTGCATGTGCCTGCGCGTGATGTTGGCGAGGAAAGGCGTCGCCCCGATCTCCCCGTATGGAAGGGTGAATTCGAAACCCGGCGGCAATCCGGGGGGGACGTCCATGGGATTATTCTGCCAGCCGTAGCACACCACAATATTCTTGCACATGCCCGCATTTACGGCCATGGCGGCTATCTGTACGCAGGCAATAGGTGTAGCTCCTCCGCAGTCAACGGTGGCATTGAAATTTGACGAAATCCCCAGCAGATCAGCTACCCTTCCAGAGAAACCGTGCCGTTCACCCTGCTGAGACGGCGCAACGAAAAGAAGGCCGTCGATGTCATCCTTGGAGAGGCCCGCATCCAGGATAGCCATCCGCGAGGCTTCCAGCGCAAAGCCCACAGTGCTCATGTTCGGGTTCTTCCTGGCCAGCTTTGTCATACTGGCTCCAACTATGGCGCACCTGTCCTTCAGGCTCAATTCTTCACCCCCTCGGTAAGCTTGGAGACGGATGGACTTGTACTACAGCGACAGCAGTCGAAGGGCGTTACCGCCGAGGATCTTGTTAACCTCGTCCTCGGTAAAAGCAATCCCCGCAGGCGCTTTTGAAGGCAACTCCCGGATGATGTCCGCGTAGTCTCTTGTCGACATCAAAGCCGCCACAAAAGGATTATCCGTACCGAACAGCACCCTGTCCGGTCCCAAACGGTCGAGAGCATGTCTGAGTACCTGGCAGAATTTGACGTAGTTCGAGCGTGCTACATCCTGCCACGCCGACACATCCGTGGCCAGGTTGTACTTCAGACCGGCCAGATAGAAAAGCTGCTCATGCCAGCCGAACGCCATATGGCCGGCGGTAATTCTGAGCTCCGGGAAGTCCTGGATAATATCATCAAGGTGAATTGGATCTCCGTACTTTGCGCGAAGCGGGGCGGCGCCCAGTTGACCGACGTGGCAGGTTACGGGCAGTTCGAGCTCGCAGGCTTTCTTAAAAACGCGATAGCTGCGCGGCTCATTCACGAAATAACCTGTCTGCGGGTAAAGATTGAGGCCTCTGAGACCCCATTCCTTAACGGCGCGCTCGAGCACTTCCGATGCATCGGGCCTGCGGGGGTCCACCGTGGCATAGGCGACTATCCTGTCCGGGTGCTTCTTCTGGAGCTCGCCGTAAGCCTTAAGCTGGGTTTCGAGTGAGGCCTTAGGCTCGCCGTACATGAGCCAGTAGTCCATCGGCAGGATAACAGATTTGTCGATTCCGTTGGCGTCCATATCACGGATAAGCGCCTCGCCCTCCGGGTCCCACAGAGAGGGGATCATGGTCTGCCTTATCATGTCGAGAGGCATCTCCATGCCGAGGGCTTTCATGCCGTTGAGGTACATGCTGGTGACGGTTTGCCACCAGCCCTCCGGGTACCATTCTTCAGCGACCAGATGGTAATGCGCATCTATTAGCATTGCATTCACCTTTCCCGCATGGAAGCGGACCTGGACTTAAGGCAGCACTTATCTTGGAAGGCCGAGTCCTGCCAGGGCGATGATTATCTTCTGTATTTCGTTTGCCCCGCCGCCCACGCCCTGCATGATCGAGAACTTGTATTCCCATCCCATGTATCCATCAAGATGCGCGCATGGTCCCTCGAGCACCGGGCCGTAGAGCCCCATGACCTCCATAGCTACATTGGCGAGGCGGCGTTCCAGCTCGCTGGTGAACACCTTGGAAATCGAGGCCTCAGCATATGGGACTATGCCCTGGCTGAGAAGCCATGCCAGCCGGTATCCCAGTACACGCCCGACTTCGAGATCAATAGCAAGCTGGGCGAGCTTCTGGCGGAGGTGCGGGTTTTCACTGATCGGTTTGCCGTTTCGTTTGTTCGTTTGGGCGTACTGGACGATTTCCTCGAAGATCCTGCGGTAGCTGGCGATAGTAGCCGCCATGAAGACCCGCTCGTGGTCCAGCGCCATTGTTATGTAATACCAACCCTGGTTGAGTTCGCCGACAAGCTCGGTTTTGGGGATCTTGACGTCATCGAAGAAGACCTCGTACACCGCATAATCGAACATCGTGTCCATGTTGCGCACCGTGATTCCGGGCGTCTCCATATCCAGCATGAAGATGCTTATTCCCCGGTGTTTCTTGGGCGCGTCCGGGTTCGTGCGGGTTGCGAGCCAGCAGTAATGGGCCTGGCCCGCGAAGCTACAAAACGTTTTCTGTCCGTTCACCACGTAGTAATCGCCCTGCTCCACCGCCCTGGTCTGGAGGGACGCGAGGTCCGAGCCGGCATTCGGCTCCGTGTAGGCCAGGCAAAAAGTAACGTCGCCACTCAGTATCTTGGGCAGGAATTTTTTCTTATGTTCCTCGCTTCCGACGGAGATCAGCGTGGGGCCCACCATGTTCTGGCCGAGGATATGCGCTGCCGCGGGAGCGCGATTATAGAGCATTTCTTCACTGTATATGAGCTGTTCCATGTATGGACGACCCCCGCCGCCATACTCTTTTGGCCAGCCAACGCCCAGCCAGCCCTTCTTCCCGAGTTTCTGGCTGAAATCAGGACGAAACATCTCGTGGGGTGTTCGTCCTTTGTACTCGGGCCCAAGTTCCTGGCGAAGGAATTCACGAATCTCTTGCCTGAAGGCTTCCTCCGTTGGAGAGAACTTGAAGTCCATCCTAACCTTCCTTTCCTGGCTGTTCTCTGTCAAAGGCCGATTTGCTGCGCGACCACTTCTTTGTGGAAATCGGTATCGCCGAAGGCGAGCTCCGAAGATTTCGCTCTCCGGTAGTAGAGTCCTATGTCATGGTCACGGGTGGTGCCGATGGCGCCGTGGCACTGGGTGGCTCTTTCGGTGACGAACTGGTAAGCCTGGTTTATCCATCCTTTCGCCACAGCTACGTCCCGCTCAGCGGGAATCCCCTCGGCTACCTTCCACGCGGCTTGATAGAGAATATTCCTGCTGGTATCCACATTAGTCCACATATTCGCGCAGTAGTGCTGGATAACCTGGAAACTGCCTATCGGCCTGCCGTACTGCACCCGCTCCTTGACGTAAGCAAGGGTCATATCCAGTGCGGCCTCGGCTCCACCTACCATCTCGGCGCACTTCGCTACTGTTGCGTGCTGGAGTACCCGGGATATGACTGGCCATGCCTGATCCGCAGGCCCGATCATATTCTTCTTCGGCACCCGCGCTCCATCAAAAACAACCTCGCAGAGCTTGTCGGCGCCAATGGTGGGCATTACCTCGATCTTGATGCCGCCGGACCCGCTCGGGACCATAAACAGGCTCACTCCATCTTCGGCCTTCGCTCCCTGTTTGGTACGCGCAGCACAGATTATAAAATCGGCGATATGGGCATTCTCCACAAAGAGCTTAGTGCCGTTCAGTACGTAGTTCTCGCCTTCTGCCGCTGCCCTTAACTCAATGCCGGCCGCATCGTACTTTGCGTTGGGTTCCGTGACGGCCATGGTGAGGATCAGCTTGCCCTGCGCTATCTTCGGCAGGAACTCCTTCTTCTGCTCGGCGCTCCCTGCGAAGAGAATTGGCAAGCTTCCCAGTATCACGGTGCTGAAAAAAGGGCCGGGCACGATGTTGCGTCCCATTTCCTGGAGAAGTATAACCAGGTCCATGAAGCCCATGTCCATCCCGTCGAACTCTTCCGGCAGAGCCAGTCCCATCCAGCCCAGGTCAGCCATCTTCTTCCAGAGTTCGGGGGAATAGCCCTTCTGGTCCTCTTCAAGCTCGCGCACAAGTGTCTTGGGGCATTCCTTGGCGAGAAAATCTCGCGCCGAGGTTCTCAGCATCTCTTGCTCTTGGGTCAAATCCAGGTCCATCGACTTGGCCTCCTTTGATCATTAGCTAAGCCACGCTCGGCGGCCGTCCCACTCATAATCTTCCCGTTCGACAACCATCGCCGTACCCTGGCCGAAGCCGCCGCAAATTGCAGCGCACCCGTACCTGACTCCGCGGCGGTTCATCTCATGCGCAAGGGTGCCAACCATGCGGATTCCGCTTGCTCCGATAGGGTGACCTATGCAAAGAGCATCTCCGTTTACATTCATTCTTTCCCACGGAATTCCCAGCACCTTGCACTGGACGATGGGAGGAACCGCGAAAGCCCCGTTCGATTCCCAGAGGTCTATATCCTCTGGCTTGAGTCCGGATCTCTTTACGGCATCGCCTGATGCGAGCGTAGCGCTGTAGCCCATGATAGCGGGGTCACAGGCTGACCATGCTATTGACCTGACGGTGCACATGGGGACCAGCCCCAGCTCACGCGCCTTCTCCCTCGGCATGAACACTGCCGCTCCCGCGCCGTCTGCCTGCTTGGATGAACTGGCGGCGGTAACCTTACCGTCGGCCTTATAGAGAGGCGGGAGAGAACGCAACCTTTCAATAGTGGTGTCCGGCCTCACATCTTCATCGTAATCCACGATCTTCTCGGTCCCATCGGCTAATTTGCCTGGAGTCGGTATTATCTCGTTCTTCCGCCAGCCGTTCTTCTCCGCGGCAGCCGCCGAGAGATTGCTTCTCAGAGTCCACTGGTCGTTCATCTCCCTGGTGATGTCATACTTATCCGCGAGATTTTCGGCGGTTATCCCCATGCCTATCATGGCGTTGGCATCGACGATATCCCAGAGCCGCGGATTGGGCATGCCCCGCGAGGCGGCTCCGGTGGCGATGGCCTCCTCCATCATCTTGGTCATGTCCGTGTCGAATGTGAAGAGGGGAATCGGGAAATGAGAGCAACTCTCGTAGCCGCCGGATATGACAATATCTTCGTGGCCTAACTGGACGGCCATAATAGCGAAGTGCGCCCCGGCCATGCTGGAGGTGCATGCCCGGTCGACGCTCAGGCCGCGCGTCTCGAAGGGGCATGTCAGAAGGGCGACGCTCCGGCCCGGGTTGGCCTGTTCGCCGGATTGGTTGGGCGAGCCCATGGTGATCTCGTCTATCATGGTCTTTTCCAGCCCCGTGCGCTGGAAAAGCCTCTCGATTATCGCAGCCGCCAGATCATCACCGCGCACATGATTGAAGAACCCGGGTTTCTTCTGGCTTGCCCTGCCATGTGGGGTCCTGCAGTAATCCACCATGACTACTTCTCTGATCCCTGTCGCCTGCCGCCTTGTGGTCATGTAATTCGTCCTCCTTCTCTGAATGAGGTTCTTACCAGCTTCTGGGTAGTCCCAATCCCAGGGAGCAAACAAGGTTCCGCATTATCTCGGACGTGCCCCCGCCCATATTCAGACTCACGCACTGCTGGTATTCTTTCTCATATTTACCTTGCATTGGCGCCCATTTTGACTCCTTAACCTGTCCGTACATGCCGATAATCTGGCTACCGGTGTAACTCATGCGTTGATTGAGTTCGGTGGCAAGGACCTTCGCCGCTGCGGCCAGGTGGCCTGCTGCGATAATGCCGCCCTTAATCTGGTTCCAGACAACTGAATAGGAAAATGCTCGCCCCACTTCTATTTCGATCGCCATCTGGGCCAGACGGTTGCGGATGATCGGGTCTTCGGCAAGGGTGCGATTTCCACGTCTTGTCTCTTTGCAGAACTGGACTATTTCCTCGAGCTCGTGCTGGAGGAAAGAGAAGATCATGATCATGGAACGCTCGAAGTTCGAAGTCATCTGGGATGCGAGCCAACCCTGGTTCTCCTCGCCCACCATATTCCGGGCCGGGATGCGCACATCATCGAGGAATACTTCATTGAACAGATGAGACCCTTCGAGACTCAGGATCGGCTTGATGGTGATCCCCGGCGTCTTCATATCGACCAGGAAAAAGGAGATGCCTCGGCTCCTTTTCTGATCGGGGTCTGTCCTGGCAAGGAGAAAGCCCCAGTCGGCACGGTGAGCGCCGCTGGTCCATGTTTTCTGACCGTTTACAATATATTCGTCGCCGCTGCGAACGGCTCTAGTCTTAAGTGAAGCGAGGTCCGAACCCGCTTCGGGCTCGCTCCAGAGCTGGGTCCAGAATCGCTCCGCTCGCGCAATATAGGGCAGGTGCTCTTTTTTTTGCTCTTCGTTCGCGCTGACGAGAAGAGTCGGCGCAAGCATGCTGATGCCCCACGGATCGACGCCCGCTCCCCTGTAGTAACCCATGACCTCGCTGAACAAGAATTGCTCGATCAGGGGAGCGTCTTCGCCTCCGTATTCCCTGGGCCAGGGTCTGGACAACCACCCTCTTGCCGCGAGCTTCTTGGCCATCCGTTTGTGAAATTCCCAGCAGACATCTATGCCGAACATGGCTTCCATGGAAGTCCCCCATTCGGGGGGAGCGTTCTTCATTTCTTCCCGAAAGAAATCGCCGAAGGATTTCTTCAGTGCTTCCTGTTCCGGGGTGAGTGCAAAATTCATATCAATCCTCGGTATTATTTCTCATTCAGGCCGGTGCTGGATTCGATCCGACACGAGCAGCGCCGGTACCCAGCCGCTGGCAGATCATAGCTGCATCGCGGACTATGTTCTCCAGCAATTCACGAATCGAAGGTATATCGTGTATCAGGCCGACGGCCTGGCCGCACGACACAAGTGTGGAATCAGCTTCCCCCGCCGCAAGGGCTTTCTTGCCCTTCCCGCCTCCTATGAGATCTATAACCTCTGCCCAGCTTGCCCCGCGCTTTTCCATATCCTGGATACGCTCGGTAAGCTGATTGCGCAGAGCGCGCATGGGGTCGCCTTTGCTGTAAAGAGTCAGCGTTGTATCAGTCTCGGCTGCCTCGAGAAGCCTTTTCTTCACCCCGGGGTGAATCGGGCATTCAAGGGTAGCCAAAAACCTGCTGCCCATGAGGACTCCCTCAGCCCCGAGTGCAAATGCTGCCAGGACTCCTCGCGCGTCGGCGATGCCTCCTCCGGCTACGACGGGTATGCCCACCGCGTCGACTACGCTCGGTATCAGGACCATGGTCCCGATCGGATCCCGTCCCGGATGTCCCGCGGCCTCATATCCAACGATTTCGATTACATCCGCGCCAAGCCTCTCCGCTGTCCGGGCATGTCTCGCGCTAACGCACTTATGCATCATCCTGGCGTTGCCCTGCTTGATCAGCCCTACAAGGGGTTCAGGATTCCGCCCCGAGGTCTCGATCACTCGAATACCCTCTTCCAGTGCGACGCCGAGGTATTCCTCATTGCTTATGGGCGCCACCATCGGGAAGAGGTTGATATTCAGGCCAAAAGGTCTGTCGGTCAAGCTCCTTGTCCGGCGTATCTCGGCCCGCAGGGCATTACCTGAACGAAACATAGCCGAAGCCAGGCACGCGAAAGCTCCGGCATTTACCGCAGCCGCCACCAATTCCGCGTTTGACTGGTAGCCCATCGTCCCCATCACTATGGGGTACTCTGAGCCCAGTAACTCGGTCACCCTCGTTCTTAGTTCGAGCGCCATCTCTTCCTCTCGCGGACCCCGCAGGAACGGGTAGACCTACCTGCCCTTGAATACAGGATCGCGTTTCTCCAGGAAAGCTCTGGCGGCTTCCTGGAAATCCTCGGTGTTGAGCATCTTGTCCTGGTAATCGATTTCGCGCTTCATCTGCTCGATGATATCCGTCTCCGCGGCTGACGCGTAAAGCGCCTGTTTAGTAGCGGACACTGCCAGGGGAGGATGCTTCGCTATTTTGGCGGCAATCTCCCTCGCGGCCTTCACAACGTCGCTCTGCGGGACGACTTTGCTGACTATGCCGAGCCTGAGCGCTTCGGCGGCATCTATGGTGTCTCCGGTCAGGAACAGCTCAATGGCTTTCGGGAAACCGATCACGCGCGGGAGTGTAAAAGATGCGCCGGTATCGGGCGCAAGTCCTCTCTTGACGAAGATCGTACTGAACCTGGCGGTATCGGAACCGACCCTGATATCGCAAGCCAGGGCCATAGAGAATCCCAGCCCCACGGCGGGACCGTTAACCGCCGCTATGACCGGTTTCCGCATTGTCCTCATCACAACCACGGCCCCCACCACCGTTCCCTTACCCCAGGGGACTTCTCCCAGCTCCTCCTGAATCCGCGAGGAGGCAGCGCCATTCTCAAACTCCTGCTTGTCCACCTGCGGTTCGGACTTGCCGCCGACGAACATCGTCAGGTCCACGCCCGTGCAGAAATATTTCCCCGCCCCTGTTACTATGACAGCCCTGACCTCGTTGTCCTCATCCAGGGCCCTGAGCACATGGTCGATCTCCTCCATGATAACGAAGTCAAAGCTGTTGCCCTGGTCCGGACGGTTGAATGTAACAGTGGCTATGTGGCCTTCCTTCTCCAGGATAAGGCGCTGGTACTGCATATGACAACCTCTTCTGTAATGTGCTTAAACGACTCCAGAAATAGAAACCAGGCCTATACCGGGCCGGCATGCCGGCCCGGTATACGAGCTGCTTACTGAATTTGGACTAGATCGTCACGGCAGGCATGGAAAGGTCCCCTAACTCGCCGTGCCTCTGGATAATTTCCTTCACCGTCCATCTTCGCCCGATATCTATGGACTTGGCCAGCTGGGGAGGCAGCCACGATTCAAGCTTGCCGCCGCGAATGGATAACCAGCGGCCGGTTATCTTCTGGGCCGCATCGGTTACGAGGAAAGCCACCAGCGGGGATACGTTCTCCGGAGCCATCTCGTCGAACTCGGCTCCTTCCTTCTGAGCGAACATGCCCCCGAGCGCGGCGGTCTGCATGGTCATCCGGGTACGGGCCATAGGCACGATGGCGTTGGCGGTCATGTTGTATCTCTCCATTTCCCTGGCCCATACCATCGTCAGAGCGCCGATGCCCAGCTTGGCGGATGCGTAGTTCGGCTGTCCCGCGTTACCCAGTAAACCCGCGTGAGACATGGTGTTGATGATACGTCCATTCAGGGCCTTACCCGCTTTACTCTGCTCCCTGAAGTAGGAGCATGCCCAGCGGCCGCAGTTGAAAGTGCCTGTCAGATGGACTTCGATGACGGCGTCCCACTCTTCTTTAGTCATGTTAAACGTCATTTTGTCACGCAGGAATCCCGCATTATTCACGAGAGCATCCATCTTGCCGAAGGTGTTGATCGCGGTGTCAATAATCCTCTTCGCGCCGTCAAAATCCGTCACACTGTCGAAATTCGCTACCGCCTGTCCACCCGAGGCTTTGATCTCTTTCACAACGTCGTCAGCAGGTCCGGTGGCCTTTCCGGTACCATCCCATTCGGAGCCAACATCATTGACAACCACCTTTGCCCCTTCGGATGCCATCAGAAGCGCGTGGCTTCGGCCGAGTCCCCTCCCTGCGCCTGTCACTACTACAACTTTACCGTCCAGTGCACCCATTCTTGCTACCTCCTTTTTGATTGCTGGTCGCGGCGCCTATAAACGGCGTTCGCGCGCAGACTACTCGTAAAAGAAAAAAACCCGCCTTCTAAAATACAAGAAGCGGGTCTTCCGGGTTACGTCCTATTGGGCCATCGTTCTTGATCAAACTCACTCCAGAATCTTCCGGTGAATTCTTCTGGGCCTCAAAAGGGACTGCGGCCGGTTTTGTTACAAAGCGCTACGAGCGATTACTGGCACCCACATTTTAAACGCTTGCCGCTCGGTGTCAAGCGAGCTTCGCCCTAGAATATCGACGGCGCCAGGAATTCGTCCCCTCCAATAACCTGGTCTTTCTCGAGCCGGGATATTTCCTCGTCCGACAAACCTATCACATCTCTGAAAATGTAGTCATTATGCTCGCCCAGGCAGGGCGGGGGCTTGCGAATACTCAACGGCGTCTCGCTCATCTTGTAAAGCACCCCCGGGTACATATGCGTTCCGGCTTCACGGTGGTGTACGACCTCGTAGAATCCTCGCGCAACCAGTTGCGGATCGCGCAAGGCGTCCCTGTTGTCGAGCACCGGCCCCGCAGCTACACCCTCCTTTTGCATAATCAACATCGCCGAGTAGTGGTCTTGCCTGGACGTCCATTCCTCGATATACCTGTCCATCTCATCCTGATTGCGCAAGCGGAGTGTCGCGGTGGAAAACTTGTCTTCCCTGGTCCATGCCGGGTTGCCCAGCGCCCGGCAGAAACCATCCCACTCCTTATCGGAAGACACAGCGATCACCACCCACTTGTCTTCCCCCCTGCAGCGGTAAACCCCGTGGGGAGCCATATACTGGTGACGGTTGCCCATAGGTTCCTGCACCTTTCCGTTCATGGTGAAGTCCATCATGGCTTCGCCAAGATGCGGGACTATGGTCTCTATCTGGGCCAGATCGATGAACTGTCCTTTGCCGGTCCTCATGCGGTAGCGCAGCGCGCACAGGACGGCGAATGCCGCCGCCGCGCCTGACGAAGCGTCACAATGAAACACCAGCGACTGCGTGGTTGTGTAGTCCAGGTCGGGATAACGTGTCAGCCAGGTATGGCCGGCCAGGGCCTGAAGCTGGGCGCCGAACAAGGAGCAGTATGTATGAGGGCCGTAGCATCCGAGCCCAGGCATGCTCAGGTAGATGATATCTTCCTTCACTTCTTTGAGGACGTCATAGGTGAGGCCGAGCTTTTCCATGGTAGCCGGAGCGTTGCTCTCCATGAAGACATCGCTTGCCTTTATCAGGCGCTTGAAGACCTCAGCGCCTTCCGGGCGCGTCACATCGATAGTACAGCTCAGCTTGTTGCGTCCGAGGGCGTGGAACATGACGAAGCGGTCCCAGGGCCTGTCACCGGCTGTGTGGTCTACGTAAGTCTGGATGCCGCCCGTTCCGCCAAAGGTCGCTCCCGTTGTCGGTACCAGGGCCTGCGGGGGCCTTGGCATGTAGCCCCTGGTGATTGTCGGAAAATGATGGACCGATTCGACGAGTATAAGCTCGGCCCCGAGGTCGGCCAGCAGCATGGTCGCGAACGGTCCTGCAAAGACGACTGGCATAGCAACTACTCTGACTCCCTCCAGGGGAAGCTTCGCCATGGCTGCAACCTCCTTCAGTAAGGTCAGATAATCCCGCTCTCGCGCAGCTTGACCAGGTCGTCGCGACTGTACCCGAGCCCCTCGCAGTATATCTCTTCGTTGTGCTGGCCCAGGAGCGGCGCCGGGTACCTGTTCGTGGCCGGACTGCCCGTGAGCTTGAAGGGAGCGCCCGGGTAGGTTATCTTGCCTGCCGCGGGATGCTCGATATCAGTGAAGTATTCCCTTGCCTTCAGGTGAGGACTCTGGATCAGGTCCCCCGGGCTGTTCACGGGAGCGCTGGCTATCTTGGCATTCAGAAAGATCTCGAAAAGCTCTTCTTTGTCGTGGTCCGCAAGCCAGTCATACCAGATAGCGTCGAATTCCAGGCCTGCCTCGACGCTGAAGATGTTCTGGAACCTGGGATCGTCCTTGAGCTCCGGCATATGCATTGCCTCAAGGTATCTCGGCCACCACTGCGGCAGGCTCAGGGTATTTACGAACCCGTTTCTGCACGGATAGACTCCCTGGGGAAGGATGACCATGCGGACTGCCTCCCTGGGCGGGGGCCAGCGGGTGGTGATTACGCCCGCGCATGAATAACCGAGCAGGTAGATAATGCGCCTGTCCGCGGTTCCGGCCTGCGTTTCCATTATCGATACGTCTACATGCTGCCCATCGCCGTTGAACTCTTTGCCGAGGAAGGCGCCCATGGCGGCGATAGCCGCGATATTCCCCGCCTGGTACTGCACGACATTGCCGCCCAGCTTCAGCGGCTCCCGGCCGGCGATGCCCGTGGAATACATCTCTCCGCCCATCGCGTACTCCACGATCTCAGCGGCTTTGAAATCGCGGTACGGGCCTGTCTGGCCGAAGTTCGATATTGACACCATTACCAGGTCGGGGTTTATTTCCTTGAGCGCCTGGTAGTCCAGACCCAGCCCCGGCATGACCCTGGGACTGAAGTTTTCCACCACGATATCAGAGTCCTTGACCAGTTCCTGGAATATCTTCTTCCCCGTTTGCGGCTTGAGATTGAGGGTCACGCCTTTCTTGTTTGTGTTCAAATGTAGAAAGAGGCCGCTCTTCTCCGGGTGCGGTTCGTCATTGAGGAAGGGGCCCATCTTCCTGGCCGGGTCCCCGCCGCCGGGCCGTTCTATCTTGACTACGTCCGCTCCGTAGTCTGCCAGGAGCTTGGTACAGTAAGGACCGGCGATGTGCCATGTGAGGTCGAGTACCCTGATGCCGGATAGCGCCTGGTCAAACATGATTCCACCTCTCGGAGTTTGCACCTCGGCGCCTGCTTGCGCCGCAGTTTGGCCAGTGTCTGGCTTGGCGAGTTTCCCGGATAAGAAGGCGAGAGCCCGGGATCACGGTGGTGCCTTTACGTTGTGACTACTATAGCAGCAGAACCAGCATTGTCAATATACGAAATTGCAGGTGAATCACGGCGCGAAGCCGCTATCCTTTTGCCTGTCTATTCGTTTTCTTATGTAAAGGCAGAAGCAGGAAGGAGGCGGAATGAACAAGATGCTTACCAGTGCCGTAGTCATACTGCTTGCGGCAGCCATGCTTGTCACGGGGCTTGGCCTGGCTGTTGCCCAGGACCAGATGGAAGCGGATGAGCAGGTGCTGAACCTGGTCGTAACAGCGCCGCATATAGTAGCTGTGGATGAGCCGGCCAACATCTCAGTCACGGACCCTGATACAGGTGAAGGCGTGGAAGGGGCCAATCTTTCTGCGACGCCGGTCCCTGTTTGCGCTTTCCTGTTCCCGACAGCCGACTATTCGCTGCCGCTTGGCCAAGCCAACGCCACCGGAGAGATCGAGTACGCGTTTCAACAGGCCGGGACATACATGCTCATAGCGACGGCTGACAACTACGGTCCCGGCATCGCCGGAATAATAGTGAGCCCGGCTATCGCGGGGAAGCTGCAAATCCAGGCCCCTGCCAGGGCGGAGGCGAACCAGACCATCGCCATAAACGTTGTTGACAGAGAAACGCTGGACCCGGTCTCAGAGGCTGACGTCTGGGCCGTGCCGGGCCGGGGAGCGAACATGACCTCGCCCGACTCTCGCGCCGGCATGGACAGGTTCAGGGAACGCTATCAGTATCGCGCATGGTCGGACCTGGCGGAAATAGCCAATGAATTCGGTCTTTACCTGGGCCAGACTGACGCGGAAGGGGCAGTCCAGTTCGAGGGGACGATTGCTGGAAGATATCTCCTGGTGGCCCTGAAGGACGATTATGTGCCGGGCATCAGGGTGATACGCATCTTGCCCGAAGGGACCCTGGATTCACAACAAGGCGCGACGGGGCAAAGCGCCTAGTCCTGAAGTACTGAAAATTTGAATTCGCCCTGACTTTATGTTTACCACGGCTCTTCCCCGGCTGTATACTGGAAGCAGGTAGCGGGGAGGAGGATGTGTGGATGACGAGGAGGCTTTGGCACACGCCATCCGCAGGGGCGATGCCGACGCTTGGGCCGGGTTGTACGAGGACTATTTCCCCCGCGTGTACCGCTATATCGCTGTCCGAATCAAGGACCGCACAGAGGCTGAGGACCTGGCGGGGCAGGTTTTCCTGAAGGCTGTCGAAGCGGGCCGGTCCTTCACCTGGCGCGGCGCTCCTGTCTCGTCGTGGCTGTTTCGTATAGCACGCAACCAGGTCATCGACTATCTGCGCCTGAGAAAATACAGGCAGGCCGTTCCCCTTGATAACGAAGTGCCGGGAAGCGGCGCCGGACCCGATGACCTCGCGGCAGTTGCTTGTGAGCTCGCCCGCCTAGTCCAGGCGATTGGCGAGCTGACTGGAGCGCAGAGGGACGTTATTGAGCTGCGGTTCACAGCCGGACTGCCCACGGCTGAGGTCGCCAGAGTGCTGGGCAAGAGCCCAAGCGCTGTCAAAGCTATGCAGCACAGCGCCCTGGAGTCGCTCCGCAGGAAGCTTGCCCGGCCGGAGGACAGATCATAATACGCGGCGCAGGGGAATCTCAGGTCGGTCCAATCAGGTCTTGGTATTTACAATTATCCGCTTGATTTGAGAACCATCGTCTTTGCGTCCGGGTACGACCTTTGTCGATCCTGGCTCCTCCTCAGCCGCACCGGATACCTCGGGGAGCTCTGCTATGATTTTCAGAAGCGCGGTGGGATTCTCCAGGTGCACCCTGATCGTTATTCCCTTGTCCACGGACCCGCCGAGATTGAGTACGTCCACGTTTGGAGTCTGTTTCAGGTGTTTATGCAGCTGGAGCATCCGGTCCAGTCCCACCGGGGGCGGCAGCGCCAGCTCAACCGTGCCCTCGAACAGAGTCTCGGCCCCCTTCTTGTTTTCGTGAGCAGGAGCACGTTTTCCCTCATCCGGCTCCGGTTCCTCTTCAGCTGATTCAGGCTCCGCAGTGAGAGAGACCTCTCCAACCAGTTCCGAGAATGGTCCCATGCTCTCCAGAATAGTGCTGAATGTGTTTTTGATCTCCGACTCGCCCGGTTTCTTCCCCGAAGAAAGCAACCTTTGCTGCTCGGAATGCAGTACCCGCACAAGAAGGCTCAGCTGCTCCCTGGCCTGCTGCACGAAAGCCGGGTCCGCCTCAGCGGCGATCGATTCCACGCCCTCGCAGCGGCTGCGAATAGTCTCCGCGTCATGCCCCGCCGACTGGAGCAGGCTGTTTGCCTTCTGCTCGGCGGCAACCAGAATCTCGTTTGCCCTCGTTCTTGCCTCCGCCTGGGCCTCGCCTACTATCCGCTCGACCTCCGCCTGGGCCTTTTCCTTTGCCTGGGCGACTATGCTTGCCGCCTTGATCTTCGCCTTCTCCTCCATCTCGCTCTTGATACGCAAGGACTGCTTGGTTGCCTCAATAACCGTGCTCTCCGCGAAGCGGGTCAGCGAATCGAGGTATGCCAGTCTATCTCCATTTGAGTAAACCGTGTTGTCGGAGCCGTTGCCTGAAATACCGGGAGTTTGCGGGTAGTCTTCAGCCTGATGCCGCGAGGGATGCTGGGTCGCGGGGTCTCCAGGTCCTGTCCGGACGTCGAGTTTGTCGGCAAGGGCGGTATAACCTTCAGCGAGCTTGCTGATAGCTGAATCGAGCTCCTCCAACCGCCTGGAAAACTGGCCGTACTGATTGGAAAGGCTCTCGACAAAGGAATATACCTGCCCCTCGTCCAGGCCGTTGTTCACTATTTTGAACTTGTGCCCCCAGAGTTCCTTTTCGCTATCCATGGGAGTACTCCCCGCACTTCGATTCTGATGAAGGTTGAGCAGGTTAGCAATGAGAATTTAGTACTTGCGGACGTGGTATTTCTGTTCCCGGCCGGAAAGGAAAAAACAGGGCATCCACCAGGTTGTTTCGCTTGGGCCGGCGCTGTCAAACAAGCTCGTGGATGCCCGCGATGTTCCTATTTCCTGGTACTTACTATAATCCTGGTCACCGCGTCCTTCTCAGACGAGTAGTCGGCGGCGGGTTCTTCCTTTATCTCTTCGATTTCGGGCAGTTCCTTCAGGAGCCCCAGCAGGGGAACGGGGTTTTCAACGTAGATCCTGATCGTTATCCCCTTGTCCTTGGAAACACCCAGGTTGAGTACTTCTATCTGCCTTATGTGACGCAGGTTCTTGTGCAGCTGCAGCATCCGGTCAAGTCCGACCGGAGGCGTGATGGTGATTTCGACAGTTCCCTGATAGAGGCCGTCGTCAACGTCCGTCCTCATGACCGGCCCGGTGACAGGCTCACTCTCGACTACCCCGTCCTCTGGCTCAATCTCCTCCTGTTCGGCGACCGGCTGCGACACAGCCTCGTCATCCTCGAGCTCTTCCCTCTCCTGCGCCGGCGGCTCCGGTGCGTGCGGTGTCTGCTCTTCCAGGGTCTTCAACGAACCTGCGGCCAGGTCCGTAATCAGGGACTCGTACACTCTTCTGAACTTGTCCTTTATGTGCTCCTCGCCTACCTGCTTGCTTCTAACCAGGATCTGTTGGGCCTCCCGGCGTATGTCCATTGCCTGCGCATGGGCTTTCTCAGTAGCTTCCTTGAGAATATTCCGGGCTTCCTCTTCAGCCGCGGCGATTCGGGCGGCCCTCAGGTCTTCAGCCTCCTGCTCTGATTCCGCGATCAGTCTTGCGGCGTTGTCCCTGGCCGTTTGCTCAATTTCCTCCGCCTTCTGCTGAGTCTCGGCCAGAATTTGCTGTGTCTGCTCCTCGGCAGCGCGGATCTTCTGGGCTGCCTCATCGAGGACTGTCCTGGCCTGCTTCTCTGCCCTGGAGACTGCCGCTGTGGCTTGCTCCTCGGCGGCCTTGAGCATCATCTCTGCCTGCTGCTCGGCCTTCTCTGTTTCCTCCTGGAGAATAGCATCCCCGGTTTGCCTGGCCTCGGCCAGGATCCTTTCCTTTTCAGCTTCGGCCTCCGTACGCGCCTTCGCGACCACGCTTTCTGCATCAAGTCTGGCCTTTTCACGGCCCTCCGCGATAGCTCTCTCTGCCGCTTCTTTGGCCTGATTCGCGCCGGCAACAATACCGGCAGCCTTTTCTTCCGCTTCGGCCACGGTGGAAGCAGCCTGCTCTCTGGCATTCTGTTCGATTTCCTGCCTGATGGCTGTAGCGAGCCTGTCCGCCTCGATCACCGTATTCTCGGCGAGCTTCGTGAGTGAATCAAGATGCTCGAGCCTGGCTGTAAGCTGGCTGTTCTGCTCAATAAGGCTGTTCATGGATGAGAAGACCTGCTCCTCGTCCAGGCCGTCCTTGACTCTCTTGAACTTCTGGCGCCACAGCGCCGCATTGTTGCCCTTGTCCATCAGAGTCACATCCTTTCGCCTCGTGTAGGCAAAGTCTACGCATGCGCGATCCAACTGGAAATGAGATGATCGTACCCGGCGCGTGCAGGACTATAGTACTCCTGCGCCGCGCTTGCGGGAACGTGGTCGGGCGGGGAAGATGTCCGGGCCAGGTCAAATAGCTGCCTCGCGGGTACTACTCCGGGACCGGTGCCGGTACCGGCTTATAAGAATACAAGGTACGGGGTTCGATGTCAAAAAGCATCGGTAAAGCAGCGTTCCGCGAAACTCGCTCCTGTGCGACTGCGATCGAAGCTAACAGCGCACATCTGAGAGAGGCACATGCTTCTGTCTTGAAGCTGGAACCCGCAAGACTTCGGCGTTTCGCGGAACCCTCGGTAAAGCGACTGTTTGGCAGGTTTAGTGTAGTTCGGTTACTTGACAGATTCCTCACAAGATAGTACTTTAGTCCTACTTTCTGCAACCTGGCTCTTGTGCAGAGTACTGGTTTGGGGATGTATGACCGTTATGGATGACCTGTACAGGCAGATATTCTCCCGGAACCTCGGCTTCCTGACCGAGGCTGAGCAAGAGAAGCTGAGCAACGCAACTGTGGGAATAATGGGGCTGGGTAGCGTGGGTGGTCTCCTTACAGAAAGGCTGGTCAGGCTGGGCATAGGACGGCTGAAACTCGGAGAGACCGTACCATTTGAGATTGGCAGCCTCAACTCCGAGTTCGGGTCGTCAATGCGCACGGTTGGTAAGAACAAAGCGCAGATATTGCTTGAAGAACTGAAAGATATCAACCCGAATGTTCGTATCGATTGCACCTTAGTGCCACTCGCCGAAGACGGGGATGCTGTCTCCTTCGCCCGGAAGTGCGATATCGTCATCAATGCCATGCAGTTGGGTTCATTCAAGGAATCTATCATGCTCCAGCGGGCAGCACGTCGGAACGGAGCCTATTATGCTATGGCAAGCGCCATAGGATTTGGAGCTTTGGCAGTAGTATTTGAGCCCGCCGGCTTGACCCTTGAGGAGTACAACGGATTCGCTAGCAATGTGCCCCTTGATTCTGATTTTAGTATACCTTTCGACAAGTTGTGCCCTGTTTTGCCATCCTATCTTAATGAGTCCCTCAAGGCTCAGAGGGCTAGGCAGGCCATAGCCTTAGGTGAAATACCGGAATCCAGTAACAGTATAGGTGTGGGATTGGCAGCGATACTGGCAACTCATGAGGTCATGAACCTCCTATTAAGGAAGCGAGAGCCCGTAATCGCTCCCAACTACACATACGTGGATTTGCTCGATCTCAAAATAATGGTGGGCAACATTTTCGCCTAGGGAGCTGCAATTGACGAGCCGGATTCTGCTCTTGACAGGGTTCGTGCCTGTAGGCAAGACGCAAATTCAGAGAATGGGGGTAACTGACGAGCCCGTATTATTGACCTCTATGTCAGGCAAATCCTCTTTCCGCATCTCCATCCCAACTTTGGGTCCAGCTGTTATAGCGAGTCACCTTCTCGAGCACGGAGTAGGTATCGAAGTCTATGACTATTTCCAGGACGACATTGACTGGACAAATGCAAGAATCATTGGCATATCATCCACCTTCATGGACCTGGATACCGTGCGGGAAATTGCGGCCCGGATACGTTGCGAAAGCCCCTCAGCAGCAATAATACTTGGCGGGCCTTTGAGTTGGTCAGTACCAACTTCTGATCTCCTCGCTATCATACCCGAGTTGGACTATGTAGTTGAGCGGGAAGGGGAAGAGACTTTCCTCGACCTCATAACCGCCCTTTCTCAAGGACGCGGTGCGGAAAATGTCCGTGGCATTGTATACCGCAGTCAGCAAGGACCGGTACGGTCTCCCGCCAGGAATCCCTTGAGCGACGAGCAGTTACCCAGACCTGCGTGGGAATTGATGGGCATACCTTCAGATAGTAGACTTCCGGTTCTGCCAGTTGAAACCAGTCGCGGTTGCCCCTACAACTGCGCCTACTGTTCCGAAGTGCGGTACTGGGGCAAGCCGGTGAGGTACAAGACCCCAGAGCGCGTTACCAACGAGCTTCTCGATAATGCCATTCGATACGGCATCCGGACCTTCCGCTTTGCAGATTCATGTTTCTCGGCTCCAGTTAGTCGGAGTGCTGTGGTTTGTGACCGTATATACGAAGACTGTACTGGAAGAGGTTACGACATAAGATGGTCATGCTATGCACGCATTGAGAATTTATCCGCAGTTCTCCTTGAGAAAATGAAGAGGAGCGGCTGTATAGCACTTGATATCGGGGTAGAGTCCGGCGACATAGATATACTTCAAAGGATGGGCAGGAAGTACTCACCTGAGATTGCGGTTAAAGTGTCGCACATGGCAAGAGATATCGGGATCATAACCAATTTCAACATTGTCGTTGGGTTTCCCGGTGAAACGCGAGAATCGATAAAACGTACCATCGATATCCTGAATAGAGCGGCTCCTGATACATTCTCGTGTTTCCAGCTATTCCTGGCACAGAATTCAGCAGCGTACTTGAATCCCCACGAGTACGGAATTGAAGGTGAAGGATTGACTTGGAAGCATTCCACTATGAGCAGCGAACAGGCCGCGCAAGCCATGGTCGATATACCCCGAGAAGTGACATGCTCCACGAGTTTTCCTGGCGGGGAGTATGTGGCTTGCTACCTGACATCCGTGGGGTATGGATTTGAGGAAATACGCCGGTTTTACCGGGCAATGGCGACGATTACGGAGGAGTCTGACAACCACGAAGCGCTTGCCACGCTCGGCGATGTATTCAAGAATCTGGAGAAGTACCTTTAGGAACCTCGCAAACCGGTAGTTCGCGGTGAGGAGAAGTCGTGAGAAACCGTCCGGAAATCACAGCAAGCAAAGGCAGCGATCAGGAAGCCTGTCCCCGTTTAGAGGTATGGGACGGCTCCTTCAGCGCCAGACTACTGGATCCGCGCTTTCCTGACGATGTCGAGAGAGCTCGCGCTTTTCGGCATGAAGTCTTTTTGGAAGAACTCGGGTGGTCGCTGCCCGACGGCCCTCAGCAGGAGGTTGATGAATACGACCAACACTCAGTTCACTTCGGAGCTTTCGCAGAATCTCCGCAAATGGCCGGCTATTGCAGGCTCATCCTGCCTGTCGGCAATTTCATGATAGAGAAGGATTTCTCTGATCTCGTCGCTCCCGATTATTCGATCCGAAAGCAGAGTGACACTGTGGAGATTTCGCGTTTTGCCATACATAGAAGACTGCGCGGCAAGCAGGAAGGATTCAGGCTCATCGCAGTCTTGTTACGATGCGTATATTCATGGGCGAAAGCAAACCAGGTAAGATATATTTACGGCGTTTGCGCATCGGACCACCTCAGCTTCGTGCAGGGAGCTTTCAGTTGTTGTGACTCCATCGGCCCCGCGTACCAGTATCAACCGGGAATCTTCTCCTCAGCCCTCCGGGTCGACCTGGGCAAACTGGATGTGGAAAAGGTTAAAGATTTCTGGTCCCAGGTAGTAGGGAAACCTCGCTGAAGGAGAACAAGATACCTCCT
>JACUUS010000191.1 GCA_014859215.1 Dehalococcoidia bacterium
GGGCTCAGCCCTGCGAACAAACACGCTACTTCATTCACATTTATACCACAAGGTAAGAGCTATCTCGCAAGTGTCGACTCCATGGGAGGCAGGTGAGATCATTATGCATCCGCGCTGGCGCTCCATGCGGCCGCTAAGCAAGACCTGAATCGAAAGAAGGTGCTCCTATGAAGCGGAAAATCGTGCTTGTGATGGCGTTCACTCTGATTGCAGTCCTGCCGGCAGGTGCGGGTTGCTCGCTCGCGTTCAAGGCAAACGATCCCTCTGCACTGGCAGACGAGCCGCTCGTGCCGCCGGATAAACCGGTGGCAGGTGAAACCGGGGCCGGAGGTCAATTCCCTGCGCTGACTGAAGCTGAGAAGGAAGAGGCACGAAGCATTGTGTTTTCAAGCGAACATATTGAGAGGCTGTCCGCCGAAAGCCCGCTCGCTGTGCAGAAGGTGGAGGTGGGAGTGTTGCATGAAGGGCAGGACAAACTCGGGGCAGGCGTGTTCATATCCCTGGCCAGTCCTCAGTTTATCAGCTACGACTGGCCGGACGCGGATTTGAAAGGAGTTGTGGCCGGCCGCTTATGCTACGAAGAGAACACACGTCCGCTGGCGACGTGGGTTGACCACCTTTCCGTAATGGTTGACTTGCATGAGAAAAAGGTAATCTCGATTACCCCGCTGAACCTGCACCACGGTGATCTCGCGCCGCCGGCGGAGGGAGGGGAGTATTAAAATGGCAAGGAGAACTGTTCCAATCGTCGTCATATGTACCGTCATTCTATCAGCGGTCCTTGCCCTCATTTCAACCTGGATCAGCGCTCTACATCCCTTCAACCGAGCCTCTGACCGAGGTTGAGTGAGAGAATGTTCGAATCTAATCGTAGGGTGGGTTCCGCCTCTGGCTGCGTTGGACCGCACCCACGCTACTGGCTGCGATCATATTACCCTCGCCCGCCGCAGCGGGAGAGGGAAAGTTGGGGGCATGTAGCGGCGGGCTTCAGGCCGCCTGGCAGCCTGTTCAACCCTCATCCCAACCTTCTCCCGTTCTTCGGGAGAAGGAGCTTGCTTCACCATGAGCGCGCGGAATTAGATTACCCTCGCCCGCCGCAGCGGGAGAGGGAAGGGTGAGGGTCCCAACCTTCTCCCAGTCTTGGGAGAATGAGTTTACCCGGACAGGAACCGTGCGATAATCCTGCCCAGGTCCTCGATATCTTTCAGGTAGACGAACTCGTTCACGCCGTGGATATTGCACTCGCTCCTGATCACGCCCAGCCCGAACTCCTTCCCGCCCCACTCGTTGTACACAATGTGGGGAAGGTCTCCCGAACCCATCTCGCCGAACTTGCCCGTGTCCCCGGTCACCTCCTCGATGATGGATGCCAGGCGGTCGATCTCCGGTCCTGTGGTTGGTGGGACGGGGGGCATCGCAACCGTCTTCTCAATCTCCCACCGGACGCCGGGCACCGAGTTCAGGGCGTCCAGCAGCTCCTTTCTTGCCGCCTCCAGGTCTTCCTCGGGAATCAACCTGCGGTCAACAGACACCAGGCACTGGTCGGGGACGATGTTCACCTTGAGCCCGCCCTGGATCACGTTTATGTTCAGCCTGGGCTCCATCGTCTCCAGGCCGGTACGGGGATGGACAGGCACGCTGGACTTGCGCCTTACCACGTCTTCCTTGAGCTTGAGCAGGGACTGGACGAGCAGGCTGGCCTTCTCCACGGCGTTCTCGCCCAGGTGGGAGAGCCCGGAGTGAACGGACCTGCCACTGACCCTTATGTCCATGTGGAGGGCGCCGAGATTGGTGATTCCCACGTAGCCGGAGCTCGCGTCCAGGCTGAAGAACAGTGCGCCCGCGACAGGTTCCAGCCGTTGGCGCAGATACCGGACCTGGTTTGGCTGGCCCGCTTCCTCGTCGGTAGTGACCATCACCGAGATATCGTACTCCGGCGGCTTTTCCCCGGCAGCCTCCAGTCCCAGCAGGAGCCCGGCTATGGACCTTTTCATGTCCGCTGCTCCCCGGCCATAGAGCTTGCCCTGCTCGATCCTGGGTGTGAAAGCGTCCCACCCCTCCGCCGGCACGACGTCTATGTGCGTGTAGAAGATGAGTCTCGGCTTCCCGGGAGCGCGCCGGTGGCACAGCAGGTTCACCCTCGGCTCAAAGCCGTCGCTGTGCCCGGCCGGAATGTTCACCCTTTCCGTCTCAAGTCCCGCCTGCCTGAACAGGGGCTCCAAATAGTCCAGCGCCTGCATGTAGTTCCTGCCGGGCGGGACGGTTGTATCTATCGAGACCAGGTCGCCTGTAATCTTCACGTGGTCCATGTCCATCTCCTCAGCGGCCGGCGCATGCCCGGCCTCTCATCCGCGGGAAAACGCCTCTATGAGCCGGCGGTTGTTCTCAGCCATCAGCTCGACAAGCGAGTCGGCCACAACCTCGACCAGCAGCGGCAGAATGACCACGAGCCTGTCCGTTCCTGCCTCCTGGGTCGTCTCCTCAAGGGTCTGGATCAGGCCGGCGAGCTTCTTCCCCGCCACCGGTGACTCATCCGTGCGATAGGCCTGGGCCGTCCCCACCAGCAGTTCAATATTATGAAAGAATATGTCCTGCAGTTTGGCGTTCAGATATTCGGGATCGGTAAGCGCGTCCAGTCCTTCCATGTCCATTTCCCCCTCCCGTCATATTCGGCGATCGAGCGCACCGGGGCGCTGATATATCGGGTTTTGACACTCTCCCTCTTGTGGTAGTATAAATACCGTAGGTGAACATCACAAGCGACCCCGGCAGGACCACACTTGATCCCGGAATCACAAATACGGCTCAGGCGCCTGCGCGGGACTCGCCTCAACGGCGAATGGGCACAATACTCGTTGGCACAAGCTCCTGGACCGACCCGACCCTGATAGAGTCCGGGCGCTTCTATCCGCCGCAGGCGAAGACCGCCGAAGCCCGGCTCCGGTACTACGCGGGCGTGTTCAAGCTCGTGGAGGTGGACAGCGCCTACTATGCCCCGCCGGCGGAAAGCACGGCGCGGCTCTGGGTCGAGCGTACGCCGCAGGATTTCCTGTTCGACATAAAGGCGTTCCGGCTGTTCACCCATCATCCCACACCTGTGAAGGCGCTGCCCGCCGACCTGAGGCAAGCCCTGCCGGGGACTGCGGAGAAAGGGAGTGTCTACCAGCGAGATATCCCGGCGGAGATCACGGACGAGGTGTGGCGGCGCTTCGAGCAGGCGCTGCTTCCGCTGGACAGCGCCATGAAGCTGGGCGTGGTGATGCTGCAGTTCCCTCCCTGGTTCTGTCCCGGCAGTGAGCAGGAGAGGTACATCCTTTCCTGTAAGCAGAGGTTGCCCCAGTACCGGGTTGCGGTTGAGTTCCGCCACAGCTCATGGTTCAATGAGAAGAACCGGCATCGGACTTTCGATTTTCTGAGGGCGAACGCCCTGCCTTATGTCTGCGTTGACGAGCCCCAGGGGTTCAACAGCTCGGTCCCGCCTCTGGTTGAGGCCACGTCGGATATCGGCGTCGTACGCTTTCATGGAAGAAACGCCGGGGCCTGGGAGAAAAAAGACATCGGTCCCGCCGAAAGGTTCAACTACCTTTACAGCGAGCAGGAGTTGCAGGAGTGGGCTGCGAAGATCAGGGAGCTGGCCGGGAATACCGCTCAGACTCATGTTCTGTTCAATAACTGCTACCAGGACAGGGCCGTATCGAATGCCCGTCAGATCGCGTTGATGCTGGAATGAGTTGGAAGACACCGCGTGGTCCCCTGCGCTGGGAGGAGCGGGGACGGAAGGAGGGGAACATGGTGGAGAAGATAAAAAAGAGTAACGAGGAATGGAAACGGCAGCTGACGCCGGAGCAGTACCGGGTGACCCGTTTGAAAGGGACCGAACCGGCCTTCACGGGCAAGTACCACGACTTCAAGGGCAAGGGAGTATACAGGTGCGTGAACTGCGGACTCGACCTCTTCAGCTCCGAAGCGAAATACAACTCGGGGACCGGCTGGCCGAGCTTCTGGGCGCCCATCGCGGAGGACAGA
>JACUUS010000192.1 GCA_014859215.1 Dehalococcoidia bacterium
CGACCTGGTCGCGGTCCTGCTCGAGTGCGGGGTAATAGACCACGAGGGCCTGATCCGCTACCCGCGCAAGAGGGCTGCTCGATCGCTGGCCCTGAACATCGTAAGCCGTGCCGGAGCCAAACATTTCCTCATCGCATCCGCTGAGGAAAGCTACACTGAAAAGCCCATTTATCTGACCCAGAAGGACGTGCGGGAGCTTCAGCTGTCCAAAGGCGCTATAGCGGCGGGCATTCAGACCCTCATGGACGAGCTGGGCATAGGAGTCCGTGACATCAGCCGGGTGTACCTCGCGGGAGCGCTGGGGAACTATGTCGACCCGAGGAGCACTGTACGAACAGGCCTTATTCCCGCGGTAACACCGGAAAAAATCAAGTCGCTGGGGAACGCAGCCAGCACGGGCGCTTCCATGGTCTTGCTGTCCCGAGAGTACTGGCAAAAGGCTGCTGAACTCACCGACTTCGTGGAGCATATCGAGCTTTCATCACGCCCTGATTTCAACGACTACTTCGTCGAGCAAATGAATTTCCCGCGCGCCGATGCCCTGTCGAGATGTCTGGCAGGATGCGCGTAAGCCCCGGTTCCCGAAGGCCTATTTTTCCCCGTGGTACTTAAAAGACAGCTTGACTTTTGCGCGATAAGCTCGTACTCTGCCGTTCTCAATCTGCATATCCAGTTCGACTATCTCGGCAATACGAAGGTCTTCCAGGGTCTTCGCGGCTGTGTGCACCGCGTTTGCCGCCGCTTCTTCCCAGGACTTGTCACTGGTTCCCGCCAGTTCGATGAATTTGTACACTCCGTCTGCCATGGCCCCTCCTTAGTGGGAAAAAATGATCAACAGCGAGGACCTTTTCTCTAAACCTTACGCAACCGGGAAGACCTTCGAAATAGGTAGGCCTACCTATTTCCCCTGACATTCTCCCCTTACTTTCCCTGCGGCACGCATAGAAAGACTTCCTTACGGTTACGGCCCGTTCTGGTTCTCAATGGCGCTCAGACTTTCACCATATTAGTTCCGCGCCGGAATATTGTGCAGGCAATGTGCTGGATATAGAGAATTCGCCCCCGGTAATGTCCGGCGCGCTCTATTGGTATTGGGCGGGTGCGCTAGTATAAGTTTGCACAAAGCCTCAAGGCGGTAACCAGGCCCTGCTGCTTACGGTCCTTCGTGACCGCACAAGGGCTTGTGCGTCCTTTTTTGGCTGGCTTTCCCCGGAAATGCACTTTGTGCCGCCTGTGCTTTCGAGGCCGGGGCCCGCGATGATTTGCGGGTGGTGGCAATGCATACTGGAGGTACTCATGAGCAGGAACGAAAGATACGATTTCGTGATTGCCGGCGGTGGACCTAACGGTGTGGGGCTCGCCGCATATCTCGGCAAGTGCGGAGCGAGCGTATGCGTGCTCGAGGAACGGCCTGAAGCCGGCGGCGCCTGTGAGAATACCGAGCCGGTGCCTGGTGTTCGGTTGACTCCTCACGCCATGTATATGTATGCCGGACCGGCTCCGGCCTTTGAGCAACTGGAGCTCTACAAGTACGGCTTCCGCATGGACTGGAGCCCTCAATCCAGGAACCTCGCCGACCAGCAGGCCAGGGGAATCGCGACCACCGCGGGAATGGCGCCGATAACCGACAAGGACGCCATGGGCTGGGCCAGGCTTGCCGGGATGCTCGGGCAGCCGCCCTTCACCAGGGACCTCCTTCGTTCAATTTTCTGGTGCCCGCCCCATCCACCTGAGGTAGAGGTCACCGCAGAGAACGTCCCCTACATGCAGGTTTACAAGCAGCGCCAGCCGGATGTGTGGACTGAAGAACTGCTCGACATGACCATGTTCGACCTCATGGATGAGTATCTTGATACCGAGCCCGTCAAGGTGATGCACGCCATGGTTGCCTGGTACTCGGGAGCGGCGGGTCACTGGGAAGGCGTGGCCATCCCCGCTCTCGGCTGCGATGTGACCCTGACAATATACAGCGGTCTCAGCGTCCCCCGTGGCGGGATGCACGGCTACTTCCACTCAATAATACGCTGCGCCATCGCGCATGGCGCCGTTATCCGCACCTGCTGCCCGGTCGACGAGATCATAATTCAGGACGGGCGGGCGACGGGAGTGCGCCTGCGGGACTCGGCCACCCTCGATGAAAAGACTATCTGGGCGAGCAAGGCCGTAATCAGTGACGTCGACGTGAAGCAGACTTTCTCCAGGCTGGTGGGACCCCGGCATGTCAGCGCCAGCTTCGCGAGGAAGGTGCAGGATATCAGCATCAAGGGCGGCAGCATCTGGGTCTCGCATCTACTTACGCGCGAGAAGTTGCGCTGCCGGCCCAAATTCAAGAACCCTGTTTCCGGCGATGACGCCGGCCTGGGCCCCTACCCGTGCGATTCCCGCGAGATCTACTATGAACATGCGGCGGATGTCGATGGGCGCCGGGGGCGGCCTACGATGCCTCCGGAACGGCTGATGTGGCTGTCCACACCCGGCGACAGGTTCGATCCCGGGTCCGATGCTCAATGCACCATACCCGGATGGCACCTGGCTTCGCCCTATTATACATACGTTCCTCCCCCCGAGTACCAGGTCGGCGGACCCGATGCCCTCGACCGCGAGAAGGAGGAGATAAACGCCTACCTGCGCAAGGCGTTCAGCCAGACAATAGAGAACCTGGACGACGGCAACCTCATTCATCACTGGGCAAATACGCCTTACGAGTCCGAATTCCGCAACACCGGGCTCATCGGCGGGACCTGGTGCGGGACGCGGCACTGCGACGACCAGTGGGGTGAGACCCGCCCCATACCGGAGCTTGCCCGTTACAGGACTCCGATAGAAGCCCTTTACCTGTGCAATCAAACAGCTTGCCATCCCGGCGGACTCGCCCTCATGGCGATACCTTACAACCTTATGCACATTCTTATCGAGGACGGCCTTATAGAGCCGGGCAAATGGTGGTATCCATCCCCCTGGTACATACCCCAGCAGGGCAAGATACCAGCCATACCGCGCTGAGAAGGAGGATAGCGCCATGCCTGACCCGTTAGTCGGCAAGATATTCGACGAGTTCCCCGATGAAAGCCAGTGGGACGTGGTCGTCATAGGGGGCGGGCCTAACGGCCTGATCGCAGCCGCTTACCTGGCCAAAGCAGGTCTGAAGGTGGTCCTGGCGGAGCGCCGGTATGAGATCGGAGGCGGCCTCGCCACGGAAGAGATTATGTTCCCGGGTTATTACTCCAACATGCACGCCATCTATCACATGATGGTCGACTATATGCCCGTTCTACAGGACTTCGATATCAGCCCCCATGCTCTGACCTGGACCAAGCCCAATGCCCAGACCGGCATTGTGTTCGAGGACGGGACCTCGCTCTTGCTGTCTCACATGCTGGAAGACTCCAAGGACTCGATAGCCAAGTTCTCGTACAAAGACGCTGTTACCTTCGGCAGACTCATGAGGAGATATCGCAGGATGGTGGATGAAATCGTAGGCCCTGCTACCTATGTTCCAGTCATGGCCCCACTTGAGATGACCATGGCGCTTCAAAAGACCGAGATCGGCAGGGAACTGCTTGAAATGGTCGAGCAAAGCCCCCTCGAGATCATCACCGCCAATTTCGAGGATGACAGAGTCCGCGCCCTCCTGCTGTACGTAACCTGCATGTGGGGACTCGACCCTCGCGAAACAGGTATCGGGCTCTTCGTGGCCCTGATGCTTCAGCGCGGTTTCAACAAGTGCTACTGCGACGGCGGTTCTCACAAGTTCGCAGGCGCGCTGGCGCGTGAATTCGTCCGGAACGGCGGCACCATTCTGGACGCGGCCGAAGTGAAGAGCATCACGATGGAGAACGGCCGCGCGGCGGGTGTAGCCCTGGCTGAGGGCCGGGTCCTTCGGAGCAAGGTTGTCATGTCCACACTGGACCCTCACACTACATTCCTCGACCTCGTAGGGTCCGAGAACTTACCTCCAGACCTGAGGGAAGCGGTTCAGGGATGGAAATACGACAAGTGGAGCTACTATACCCTCCATGTGGCATA
>JACUUS010000193.1 GCA_014859215.1 Dehalococcoidia bacterium
GGTGCCGCCTGTTGAGGTATGCCCCGCCTGTAACGACACCGGGCTGCAATGAATATTGATTCCTCTCGATTAAGCCTGGCAAGCGGCGGATCAGGCAAGAGGCGTGAGCTCCGGCTCACGCCTCTTCCTGTCTATGTCCGCCAGAGCCGTCAATGGAGACATGTCCATCCTGCTGCACAGCGACTCTGTCAATCAGAAATGGAGGCCCAGATAGCGCTTATCCAGCTTGCTGGATATTGTACAGCTTTATCCAGGTCGAAGTCAGTGGAGAGAGAATGAAGAAGATTACCACGTGGAGCTGCAGGTATCCGGCTATTCCGACCACTAAGGCATCCTTGAGCCTGCCCGGCTCAGTTTTCCTCCTCCACTGGAGCAAATCGGAAAGAGCGAGTCCAACGCCCAGGCAGATTGCTCCGACTGTGGGGTAGAAGTAAAATATGTAACCCACTCTGTCCGTAATGAGCGTCATCGGTATCCAGGTGAGGTATGTGCCGACAAACCAGGCCAGCCCGAAGATGGCCGCACTACTCCCCTTTCTGGCCCGGAAAATCAGGTAAATGATAACCGGAATGATCGCTATCCAGAGAGTGTAGGTCATCGCGGAAACATAGTGCGGGTCATACCAGTACGGCATCATTAACGGGCGGAGTACCCATTCCCACGGATAAGATGCTGAAGGGTGCTGTGCATACGCGAAGGTAATACTGCTGCTCAGCTCGACCATGGTCTTTACCTGCTGGAACGGGTTCAACGCGCTCCCGGAAATAGTGTATCCCGACAGGAACATGAAAAACAGGAAGAAGAACGGCGCAGGCACCATGGAGATAAGGAAGCGCCGGGCATCCTTGCGCCCGGTGAACCACCAGTGCAGAGCTATCACGGGTAAGGCAAGTATACCGGCTACCTTGACCAGCGAGCTCAAAGCAATCATCAGGCCCGAAGCGGCAAACTTGCTTCTGAGATAGAGGAGGAATGCTGCGAACAAGAAAACAAGACCGTAGACATCCAGCATGGCTACGCTTGCCTGGACAAAGGTCATGTTATCGAAGACGAGCAAAAAGGTGGCCAGGAGAGTAGCCTCTCTGGGTATTCTCAGCTCCCTGCAAATGAAGTAGAAGAGAATGACTGCCCCAGCGCCAAAGAGGACAGGGAACAGCCTCCACCCAATCGGGCTGTCGCCAAAAATGAGTATGCCTGTTGTGATTAGCAGCTTACCCAGGGGCGGGTGCTCAGGACGCTGTGTTATCCCGTTGTCGATTATCGAACGTGCATCCGGGACGTAGAAGTATTCATCGAAGACCAGTACGGACGGGCTGCTGATGATTATGAACTGCAGAATCAGGAAGACCAGTACGAGGGCGAGCAGCCAGTTGTGCTCCCATACCGACAGCCAGGCCCACAGTTTGTCGACTGTTCTCACCATGACTCCTGGTTGATAGCTCGCGGTAGATTGTCATGCATTTCGCCCGTGGTACAGCCAGGCAATGAAGCTGCTTTCGTGGACAGCGGAATCAAGCTCTTGCCTGGCAGACCACATCGCCTGCGCCGTTGTGCGGAACAGGCGGTTTCGTCCAGTCAAAACCGGGAAGGTCACATGTTCGCGATTGTTGCTTGAGGGCTTAGCTCTCAGGCGGCAAAATGCCCCGTTCTATGGCATAGTGAACGAGTTGTATGTGCTGGGTCCTCAAACCAAGTTTACGCATCATGTTGGCGCGGTGGATTTCCACTGTCCGTCGACTGATGAAAAGCCTGCTCGCTATTTCAGCGTTGGTCAGGCCCTGCGCCGCCAGATGAAGCACTTCCCGTTCCCTGGTGGTGAGTGTCTCATAGGGGTCGAAGGTGGAGCCTTTGGCCTTCTGCATGTAAGCGTCTATTGCCTGCTCCGAAAGAGGCGGCCCCAGGTACCTCCGGCCGGCTGCTACTTCGATAACGGCCCGCACCAGCTCGTTAGCCGTAGATTCTTTCAGAACATACGATTTTGCCCCAACCTGTAATGCCTCGATGACGTAAGCCTCGTTGGCATACATGGACAGGATCACTACGCCTGTCTTGGGGGAACGCTTGCTCACCTGCCTGGTGACTTCAAGTCCATTCATGCCTGCCATCATAAGGTCCAGCACCAGGACATCGGGTTGAAGACGTTCCACAATCCGTACTGCCTCCAGCCCATCGGCTGCTTCGCCTATGACATGAAAACCTGGCTCTGCCTCAAGCAGTGCTTTTAGACCTTGCCTGACAATATGATGATCATCAGCAAGGACCACTGTTGTGACTTTCTGTTCGCCTTCGGTTTCTTTAGTTGCGCCCTTGGTTGTGTCCTTGGTTGTGTCCATTGGCTGTATCCCAAAACTCTCTTATGTCTGCTTGCCACGTACCTACGTATTTATGTTAACTTATTTTGAGTGCAACGGATAGTATTTTCGCTCGGGAAATATAGATTTTCAGGAGACCGTTACGGATTTTGCAAGATTTCTTGGAAAATCTATCGGACAGCCCCGATACCTGGCGGTGTGATATGCCAGCAGTTGCAGTGTTACCACGTTGGCAAATGGCGACAGCAGGTCATCTTCGTGCGGGACCCTGAGCACGAAGTCTACCAGGTCTTCGATTTCTGAATCCGCGCAATCAGCCAGAGCAATCACAGGCGCATTCCTGGCTTTGATTTCCTTGATGCTGGTCAACATGGATTCATACGTATGGTCCGGAGCTGCTATCGCCACGACCGGTATGTCTTCGTGCAGCAGGGCAAAGGAACCGTGCTTCAGCTCGCCGGCGGCATACCCTTCCGCATGAATATACGAAATCTCCTTCAATTTCAGAGCTCCCTCGAGCGCAACCGGCAGATTTATGCCCCTGCCGATGAAAAAGGCGTTGTCATAACGGGACAGGAACCTGGCGCATTCGATAATCGGGGTCTCATTATCAAGCACCATCTGCACTGTGTTC
This sequence comes from Dehalococcoidia bacterium, assembly GCA_014859215.1. Lineage (GTDB taxonomy): Bacteria > Chloroflexota > Dehalococcoidia > SZUA-161 > SZUA-161 > Kmv37. Next base: position 2,947 of record JACUUS010000193.1, read on the forward strand.
GGAAGCTGCCTCATTTCCACGCCCATGCGTTGTGCGAACTCCCTCCTGCCGCCGGCGTAGGACAGTGCGTGCTGGTAAAGGACAATTAGCTGGGCGACAAAGGTCTTGGTGGCAGCGACGCTGACCTCCGGCCCTGCCCTGGTGTAAATCGTGTACTCGCCCATCCGGCTCGCGGTGCTCCCGGGCACATTGGTGACGACGACCGTCGGAACCATGAGTTCCTTTAGCCTTTTCATTGCGAGCAGAACGTCCGCAGTTTCTCCGGATTGGGTTATGACGATTGCCTCCGTGATTCCCGGCATTCGGGGAAAATGACTGATTTCCGACGCGATCTCGACTCTCACAGGTATGCCAAGTTCCTCGAACAGGTACTTGCCTACCAGTCCGGCATGGTAGGAGGTTCCGCATGCCATTATGAACAGGTTATCGATTGTCTTGGCTGAACCGCGATCTTCCGGTGTATAGCTCCTCAGAGTATCCCGGATAACTCTTGGCTGCTCGTGAATTTCCTTCAGCATGAAATGCTCGTAGCCCGTGCGCTGGACATCCTCACTTGTCCAGCAGACAAGGTGTTCCCTCGGCTCAACCTGTATCCCGTTACGCCTGATCTTGATTACATCTCCAGTGAGGACACCGATTTCGCCGTTTTCGAGGTACACCACCTTGCTGGCGTAGTCCAGGACCGCCGGTACATCTGAAGCTACGATGTTTTCCCTGTCACCTATGCCTACTATAAGAGGACTGTCCAATCTGGCGACAATCAACTCCGGCTCATCTTCTGAAATGACGGCGATGGCGTATGATCCCTGCAGATCGGCTGCGGCCTTTTCTACCGCTTCTGCGAGCTTGCCGGGCTGGTAGTGTTTTTCGATGAGGTGGGGTATTACTTCGGTATCAGTATCCGAAAGGAACAGATGTCCCTCGTTAGTGAGCTGCCTTCTCAGGCTCTGGTAGTTGGTGATGATGCCATTGTGGACTACAGCTATTCTCACCCTGCAGTCGAGGTGCGGATGAGCATTGGATGCCGAAGGTCCCCCGTGAGTGG
>JACUUS010000194.1 GCA_014859215.1 Dehalococcoidia bacterium
TGAGTCTGAATCTCAATCTTAGTCCTGCGTTTTAATCTCAATCTTAATTCTCAATCTCAATCCTCACTCATTATTCCCCACCGCCTTGACCGCATCAACCACGCGCCTCGAATCGAGTTCGTGCAACCGGAAGTGCTTCGCCCCGCTTGCCTCGACTATCTCCTTGTTATACCCCAGGTTGAGGAAATCATCATCCGAGTCTATGACTACCATGTTTATGCCCCTTCGCTTGATCTCCCCTGCCAGGAATACGAGCTCTTCTCTTACATCGGTTGCCAGCGGGACATTTCCCCGTCCGTCAGAAACAAGCACCATGACCGGTATCACGTTCCTGTTCTTCCAGAGCTGAGTCTTCAATATCTCAATTCCCTTGTACAGTCCGTCTGAAAGGGGCGTCCTGCCCTCCGTGGGCAGGGCCTTAAGATGCCTGACCGCAAGCTCCACACTTGACGTGGGATGGAGGAGAATGCTCGCCTTCTCTCCGGCCACCGCTACAAAGGCCACCTTGTCCCTTTTCTGGTAGGACTCGTGGAGCAGGCTCATGGTGGCGCTCTTCGCCATTTCTATACCGTGCATGGCCGCCATCGAGCCCGAGGTATCGACCACAAATACTATGACCGAGGAGACCTTCTTCGCCCTGACTTTCTCCCGGAGGTCCTGCTTCTCTATCTCCAGGGTCCCTTTGCGCGCTGCCACAGCCCTTATCGTGGCATCAATAGCTATGTCTCTTGCTGCATCATCGGAGATCCTGGCCTTCACATATTTGCCGCTGTGCGTGCTGAGCGTTCTGGCCCTTCTGCCGGAGCCGGTCCTGCGCTTGCGGTCCTTGTTTATCTTTATCTCGGCCTTTCTGCGCCCATGCGGATGAGAAGGGTCTTCCGCCCTTGGTTGCTCAATCTGCGCGCAGGCGTCCGCTTCCTCATCATCCTCCGCGTGTCCCTCGGCCTTGCCGTAGTCCTGCGTGTCTGTCTTACCTTCCGCGGAAGGCGTCTTACGCTGTAGAACTGCCTCAATTCTCTTGGAGATTGGCTCCGGGTCTTCGAAGGGGAGTCTTCTCATCCTGTGCGGCAAAACAAGCTCAGCCGCCTGCCTGATATCCTCTTCAATGACGTTCTTCCTCTGATTGTACGCCGCCAGGGTCTTCGCCGCCCTGGCGATCAGGAAATCGGCCCTATGCCCATGCACCTCGAACTCAAGACACAGGTCGGCTATGGTCCTCAACTGTCCGCCGGAGATGTCGACCTCGACCAGCAGCCCTCTCGCGTTCAGGATTCTGTTTCTCAGGTCCTCCTGGGCATTCTCATATTTTGTGGCGAACGCCTCCGGGTCTTTCTCAAAGCTCTCCACCACTCTTATTATTTCAACTCTCGCCTGGACATCCTTCACCCCTCTGATTTCCACCGAGAGCCCGAACCTGTCCAGGAGCTGCGGCCTGATCTCTCCCTCTTCCGGGTTCATCGTGCCCACCAGGATGAACCGGGAGGGGTGTGAGACAGAGATACCCTCTCGCTCAATGATGTTTATGCCCATCGCGGCAGAGTCAAGCAGGATGTCAACCAGGTGATCGTCCAGAAGATTGACCTCGTCGATATAGAGGATGCCCTGATTGACCTCGGCCAATATGCCGGGCTCAAGGGTCTTCACCCCCGCGATCAGCGCCTTTTCGATATCAAGAGTGCCGGTTACCCTGTCCTCGGTAGCTCCCAGGGGCAGTTCCACCACCTTGACCTTTCGTTTCGCCACGGGCAGGTCTTCAGCGCGCAGGTACTTGTCGTTACATACACTGCACTGCAGCGAGGGGTTGGCCGGGCTGCAGTTGAACGGGCATCGCACAACGTCAATCTCGGGCAGAAGGTCCGCGAGGGCCCTCACGGCAGTAGATTTGCCTGTTCCCTTTTCGCCCCTGATCAGCACGCCCAGAAGGCCGGGGTTTACGGCGTTGAGGAGCAGGGCCTGCTTCAGCTTCTCCTGTCCCACGATAGCAGTGAAGGGCAAGACCACTCTTTTCATTCTGTGAGACACTTCTGCCAAACCTCTCTTTTTCGATCGGCGTCCTGTGCGAATAAGTTACAGTACAGAGCAACTTTCGTCAAGGAAGCTGACCAACTCAACCCCCACGAAAAATTCTGTACGAAAGTTGGCTCAGGGTGCTTGAAAAGACCTCGCTAATCCGGTATCTTGTCACGCACTATGACGGGCGGAGGGGGAAAGCAGGTTCCGCGCTCCCCTCCAACATGCCGTTCCCGGGTGGTCCCCGGACTGCGGTGGTCCGGTAGCCAGATGCGAAGGGGGAACAACCATGGTCAAGAAAGCGGCAGCGAAGAGCTTCGATGTCCTTATTATAGGCGGAGGCCCCGGAGGCCTGGCTATAGGGAGCCTGCTTGCTCGTGACGGTGTGAAAACGGCCATCATAGAGAAACAGTCAGCGCCGGGAGGGCGGCTCCGCTCGGTGGATTTTCACGGCTGCCGCGTCGATTCCGCGATCCATTTCCTGGTCTCGCTGGCTGGCGCGGTGGAGAGGACCTATACCTACAAGATGTTCACCGAGCTCAGGCTGCCGTTCGAATACAAGACAGTCCCCTGGCCTATGGCGAAGATTACAAAAGAAAAGCCCGGGCAGATCGAGTTCTTCACAATGGACCCCAAACTCGGAGCGGCAAATTTCTTTGCCTTCTTTGCCTTTGCCACCGGCGTTGATATGGATGAGTCCACCAGGACGGAGCTTACCAGGATCGCCACAATTACTGAGGACATGTCCGAGCAGGAATGTCGCAAGGTTGTGAATGTGTCGTTTGCCGACTGGCTGGAGAAGAATACGCAGGACCCGATGGCCAAGGCAGTCCTGCAAAATATGGGGCCGATCATCGGCGCTCCGATAAAGGATGTGAACTTCGGCATGGTTGCCAACGCCTTCGGCACCTTCAACCGGGTCGGCGCGCCTCTGATCTGGTATCCGAAGAATGGGACCCTGGAGACGGCGATAATCGCGCCTTTAGCCGGGTATTTCAAAGAGCATGGCGGCAAGATCATCACGAAAAGAGCGGTAAGGAATGTCATTATCGAGAGAGGCAGGGCAAAGGGAGTCATTGCCTCCGATGATGATAACAGCTTCATGATGGAGGAATACACCGCGCCCGTTGTCATCTGCGCCATGCCGCTTTTCCAGGCGGTGGCACAGAACATAATCAAGCGAAGTACACTAACCAAAGACTGGGCGGAGACCGTGAAACGGGCTGCGGACCTGGCTATACATGACTTGTCCGGCTTCTATCTGCTTGACAGGGACGTCATCCCCAGAGACGGCCACGGCTGGATACATATGTTTGATACCGACTACGGGATTCCCACTTATGTGGGCGATCTCTGCCTGGGGACATACACCAATGCCAGAGAAGTCCCCGGGAAGCAGCTTGTTTGCGGGCTTGTCGTCGGCTCCTCGGAGGCTAACAACTTCGGCATTCCCACGCGCATGGACATGGTGCGGGCGGGACGCAGGAAGTGGCTTGCGGCTGCCGAGAAGGCGTACCCGGGTTTCAACAAAGCCATACAATACGAGGGGATGAACCTGCAGCTCAATTTCACACGTTATGCCTATGCCGTGTCGCCCGTAGAGCTCGATATTCAATCACCCAATATCAAAGGACTCTACTTCGCGGGTGATTCTATCTGGTCGATAGGAACCCCGATGTCTGACAAGTGCTTCCAGATAGCGTTCCCCTTACGGGAACGTGTCCTGCAATACCTGCGTGCGTGAGCCAGCGCCTGCGTGTTAATGACGGGGAGATTGCCGCGTCCCGATGCGATCGGGACTCGCAAAGGCGTGCTTATAGGGGTTACTACGCAGGCTCGTAAAGACTGCTTTTGCGAGGGGATCGGGCGTGTGGCGGCGTCCCGGCGGGACGCCTTTTGGGTTTGGCTTGAGGCCGGCGTGAGATTCTTCGCCCGGACACGCCGGGGCTCAGAATGACATGTATTGGG
>JACUUS010000195.1 GCA_014859215.1 Dehalococcoidia bacterium
TGTACCTGCCGCCCCGACGCGGTCGGGGCGAGGAATCTCACGCCGGTCTCAGGACGCGGCTGAAGGCGTCCCACCGGGACGCCGCTACAGGCCCTCCCACGCCATTCCGAGTAAGGTTGAGGCGAATACGCGCACGTCATTGCGAGGCAGTCCGCCGGAGGCGGCAACGAGGCAATCTCCCCGTCATTCACACAGCAGCATCCGTTCTCGCGCAGTTTTGAGCCTTCCCGTGACCCGCCACGTCATTGCGAGGCAGCCGTCCGGAGGCTTTGCCGGAGGCGGCAACGAAGCAATCTCCCCGTCATTCACACATTAACGCCCGTCTTCGGCTTCCCCATTTCGAGTTTTCGCGATAGTTTCGCTCCCGTACAGACGGAGATTGCCGCGGCGCCCTTCGCTTCGCTCAGGAGATGCCTCGCAATGACATGACCCGCAGGCGAGACATTGATACCTCCCCCAATCCGGATTACACTAGGTCCCAGCATCATCACAGGGGGGCTTGAAATGGCGATGATCGACGGCGGCGGCCTGGTCGGCAAAGCGTTGAAGGCGGAAGGGGTCAAATTCCTCTTCGCGCTGTGGGGCCTGCACATAATGCCCGTCATGGAAGGCTGCGACCGCGCGGGGATCAGGGTGATCGACACCCGCCACGAGCAGGCAGCCGGTCACGCGGCGGAAGGCTGGGCGAGGGTCACGGGAGAGCCGGGCGTGGTCGGGGTAACCGCCGGTCCCGGAGTCACGGACGTCGTCACCGCCGTAGCCAACGCCTATCACGCGGGAAGCCCCATGCTCGTGCTGGCCGGGCGCAGCCCGATGAACTCCTTCGAGAAGGGCACCCTCCAGGAGATGGACCACGTCGAGATAATGCGGCCGATCACCAAGTGGTCCCGCACCGTGTTCGAGACCGCGCGCCTGCCCGAGTACATAAGCATCGCCTACCGCCAGGCGCTGGCGGGCAGGCCGGGCCCGGTCATGCTCGAATGCCCTCTGGACATCCTCGTGAACCAAGTCGAGGAAGACCAGGTCCTGTTCCCCGAACCGGCGCGTTCGCGGACATCGTGCAGCGTGCCGGGTAATCCCTGTCTCGTGAAGAAGGCCGCCGAGCTCCTGCGGAATGCGCAGAGGCCCGTGGTCATGGCAGGCAACACCGTATTCTGGTCCCGCGCGAGCAAGGAGCTTCAGCGCTTCGTGCAAGCCCTCGGCGCGCCCATCTTCCTGAACGGGATGGGACGCGGATGCGTCCCCGGCGACGATCCTCACCTGTTCGTCTACGCGCGCCGGCAGGCGCTGGGCCAGGCTGACGTAACAATGCTCATCGGCACCGAGATCGATTTCAGGCTGAACTACGGCGCGCCGCCGCTGTTCAACCCGGATGGCAGGGTCATCCAGGTGGACATCGACCAGCCCGAGATCGGGCGCAACCGGCATATCGACATCGGCATCTTCGGAGATACCCGCGAGGTGCTGAAACAGCTCCTGGCCGAGCTGGAGGGAACGCCGAGGAGCTCCGGCTGGCTGGAGAAGGTGCGGGCGGTCGAGAATGAAAGGCTCAAGGCGCTCCAGCCGCAGATGGAGTCCGGCGCGGTCCCCATACACCCTCTCAGGCTGCTGAAGGAGGTGCGCGACTTCATCGACCGCGACGCGATCGTGATCGGCGACGGCGGCGATATCGTGTCCTTCGCCGCGCAGGTGCTGAGGATCAACCATCCCGGGCACTGGCTCGATCCGGGAAGGCTGGGCTGCCTGGGAGTGGGCACCGGCTTCGCGCTGGCGGCCAAACTGGCCCGGCCCGACAGGCAGGTGGTGATCATCCACGGGGACGGCGCGTTCGGGCTGAACGCGATGGAGTTCGACACCATGGCGCGGCACAACGCCCCGGTGGTCTCGATCATCGGCAACAACGGGGTCTGGATGCCGGCGGTGGAGGGGGACAGGGCGCTGGGACGGCGTCTGGGCCCGACGCGTTACGACAGGCTGGTAGAGGCGCTGGGAGGTCACGGCGAGCTGGTGGAGCGTCCCGAGCAGATACGCCCCGCGCTCGAGCGAGCGTTCGCCTCCGGCCTTCCCGCGGCGCTGAACGTCATGATCGACCCCACAGCGGCCTACTCACACATGACGTCCGCCACCGTCGCGCCGCCGAGGGGGTAAGCAAGAGGAACACTCCCTGTGCCAGTGATAAGGGTCATACAACAACAGCCACGTTGCCACGCGGCATATCCAGGCAATTTCAGCTCGCCTTCTCTCCGCCGCTGACGATGAGGCTGAGAAAGTCTTTTTCTTGCCAGCCATCGATGTCCAACGCCAGAGGTATTATGTTCTCACCGAGAATGCGATTCATCGAATAGACTCTTTCGTCAATGACGCGGAATCTTCCCTGGGGTCCTCCCAAGACAAAATACCTGTCCGGTTCCCATTCCCGCAAGAACAATATATACCGGTCTCCCGGGTAGAGCAGAGGGTCATCTCTGAGCTCCTGCTTGCCAACCGCCCCTGTCTGATCTATGAGAATTACCTGGACTTCTTTGCCTTTCAGGACCTCATGCACGTCGAAGGAAAAAACGGTAAAATAGACACCCTCGAACGCTTCTTCTTCAGCAATCGCTTTGCCCACGGTGCCTAGGACAATCAAGTCCGCACTGCCACCAAGGTCTTCAAAGCCCCCGTAGGCGCGAGCCCAACTCACACCGGTTTCAGACCTCCAGACCTCATCCGAGTCTTGAGCCGCGTTTGGAGGGCCCCCGCAAGCGGTCATACCAGCCAGCATGGGTACGGCAATCAGCACGACCAGTAGCATACCAATGATATCTCTTTTCAGCATGGCGATCATCGCTTCCTCCTTCGCAATTTGCCTCAATACATAGCATTAACCCCGTTGATATCATCCTGCCGGGGTGTGTAGATTCCGTAACCATCGTATCTCGAGCCTGGTCCACTGGTAAATTGATTCATTAGCGCATAACTACCCAAACCCATTTCGCCGAGGCCCAATGAATGCCCTAATTCATGCCCCGTAACCGAACGAATTTTGTTTGGCGTATAGAACCTGGTATAAGACCAATTATAAGCACAAGTCACGCGTACTATCGTATCGCCTTCAAAGTGAATGGTAGACAGCCCATCCCAGCCAGCATTTGGCTGGATTGCCTTACCAAGGCGAACCTGCGAACCACCCCACGTCCATTGGTAATTCACCGGCGTAGGAGTTCCATTCCAGTCCTGCACAGAATCCCACCAGGCTTGCAGACCAATTGGATCTTCTTCGAAATCATAGTAGTTCCACCAGTACAGCAAAGGGTCTACGCTCAGCCATTTCGGCCCCAAGAGAGTATATGCAGAAACGGAAGATGGTACCAGGATTAGTAATGCCAATATCACGGCTACAACGGGTATTAGGATACGCTTCATTTGATACCTCCAAAGTCTCGTTCGTCGTCAGGTCATGCTCCGATTATATCATCTTCTGTCAAGACCTTCCCTTCCGTTGCTCTTGCACGTTCCTCTCATCAATTCTAGACGAACAAACAACAGAGGGCGCAATGCCGCCTGAGGGGGGCATCGACATGCAGGATCCGGACAGTCCCACTACTAGGCTGATCTACTGCTGAGCTTCAGCATGCCCGCGGTGAAACCGGCGAAAAGACCAGGAATGTAAGGAGCTGGAAACTGCCTCCGGCCCTGTAATTGACTCCCTCTCCCTCCGGGAGAGGATCAGGGTGAGGGCGAAAAGGTGAGAACTGAGAATTGAGGATTCAGATTTAGATTCAGACTCAGGCGCCCCGCATGTCCCCGACCCCGTCGGGGCGCGGCAATTTCCCCGTCCTTCACAGAAAAGCGCCGGTCGCATCTCGCAAATCACACCCGTTTGCGACCGATCGGCACTGCACCCGCCCTGCCACTACTTGCCCTTCTCTTCAGAATACCCGCGGTTAAACCGGCGAACAGCCCCAGGAATATAA
>JACUUS010000290.1 GCA_014859215.1 Dehalococcoidia bacterium
ACAGGTGTTCGAGATTACCGGCCCCGCCGCTGGCTATGACCGGCACCGTCACTGCTTCACTGACTGCCCGGGTCAGCTCCAGATCATACCCGTTGAGGCGTCCGTCCTCGTCCCAGCTGGTCAGCAGTATCTCCCCGGCGCCGCGCTGGACAACCTCCCTGGCCCAACTCAGGGCGTCCACAGAGGTTGTTCTGCGGCCGCCGTGGGTGCAAACAAGCCATCCCGGCCGGTCCGCGTCCCGTCTGGCATCTACGGCTACTACCATGCACTGCGAGCCGAACCTGCGCGCTCCCTCGCTGATGAGGCCGGGATTGCGTACCGCCTCTGTGTTGATTGCGGTCTTGTCTGCGCCCGCCTCCAGCATACGCTTCATATCGTCGATGCTGCGCAGGCCGCCGCCCACGGTGAGCGGGATGAAGACCTTCTCCGAGACCTGTTCTACTACTTCAGCCATAGTCTCGCGCCCTTCGGGGGTGGCCCCGATGTCAAGGAATACGAGCTCATCGGCACCCTGCTCGTAGTAGAATGCGGCGAGCTCCACCGGATCACCGGCGTCGCGCAGGTCGGAAAAGCTGGTGCCTTTGACCACGCGCCCTCCGGTCACGTCGAGGCACGGAATTATTCTCCTGGTCAGCAACTGTCCCCCTGCGTACGCGCAGGCGCTCTGGCTGCTTTCTCGCCTGCCAGCCTGAGGAAGTTCGCATACATCCTGAGGCCGGTCTGGCCGCTCTTCTCAGGATGGAACTGGGTGGCGATTATGCTGTCGCGTACTATCATGCTGCAAAAGGACAAGCCGTACTCGGTCGTCCCCGCGACAATATCGTTGTTCGCGGGGGCCGGGTAATAGCTGTGGACGAAGTAGAAATTCGAGTTGTCTGGGATACCCTCGAACATGGGATGGTCGATTTTTTTCTGGACCTGGTTCCAGCCCATGTGCGGCACCTTCCGTCCCTCCGGGAGCCGCCGTACGGAACCTGGAACAATGTTCAGGCATTCGTTGATCCCGTCCTCTTCGGTGTAAGAGAAAAGGACCTGCATGCCGACGCAGATCGCCATTAGCGGCAGCCGGGCAATGACTGCCTGGCGGATTGCCGTGTCGAGGCCGGTGTTGCTGAGACTGCGCATAGTGTCGGCGGCGGCGCCGACTCCCGGAAATATGATCGCGCGGGCCTTGAGCACCTCCGCGGGGTCTCTGGTGACGAGCGGCATGCAGCCCAGGCTGAGCAGAGCATTAGAAACGCTGCGGATGTTTCCGGCCCCGTAGTCAATTACCGCGATCATCGGTGCGCTCCGGATGGACGGCAAAAGGTTGCCGTTTGCCGTCCATTATACAGGCCTCCGGGAACAGTGTCAATTGCGGCTGGAATACTGCTCCTTCTCGTCATCCGCCCCGGCTTTCTCAGCTACCAAAACAACCTTATGTTATACTAGCAGTGGCAGGTCTTCATGGCAACAAGCGGAGTTCCCAAGTGCAGGCCCACTCTCCTCTTTCACTGCCCGCAACCGTGAATTCCCTGTCGGACAGGTCAGATGCGAAGCCTGGTTTTTCTGTTCTTCGGGCCGTGAAATTGCGGCGAGTCCTTGTGCAGGGCCAGACAGAAGGGTGGATGTCAGGAGGGGGATATGAGTCTTGAAGAGTATAAGGCCAAGCGTGATTTCGGGAAGACTCCGGAGCCGGCGGGAAAGACTGTCGGTGGTGAGGGCGCTCGTTTCGTTGTGCAGCGGCACCAGGCGAGCCACCTTCACTTCGATTTCAGGCTGGAGGTGGACGGCGTCCTCAAAAGCTGGGCGGTCCCCAAAGGCCCCCCGCTCGATCCGGGAATCAGGCGGCTCGCGGTCCAGGTCGAAGACCATCCTGTGGACTACATAGACTTCGCCGGGGAGATACCCGAGGGCGAATACGGCGCCGGGACAGTGGAGATATGGGACCGGGGAACATACGAGCTTCAGAAACGAGAGAGTGACAGGTTCGAATTCTCTCTACGAGGGGACCGGCTTTCAGGGGACTACGCGCTGGTCCACACCAGGGACAAGAACTGGATCCTGCTCAAGCGGAGCCCAAAGCCTCAGGTGACCTGGAGGAAGTCCTGACCTTGATCCCTTTTCAAGACGCGCATGGTTCCGGAATCTGGAGGCCATAAATCGCTTTCTCGATCAAATATAAGTGGAGATAGCCAGAACGCCGGGGCCGCAGTGGACCCCCATGCCGGGTGTGAACTCCGAAAAGTAAAGCTCCTCGCAGGAAAACCTCGAGCTCATCTCTTCCTTTAGCTTTCTTGCTTCTTCCAGTTCGTCGGCGTGATGGACCATGACGCGAATGGGGCGGCCGTTTGCCCTGTCTTCAATCAATTTGAGCATTGTCTCCACAGCTTTCCTCTGTGTCCGCGGGCGTGCGGCCGGCGTCGTTTCGCCGACGGACGTTGTGTGTTCAACTACGGGCTTGACATTCAGCAAATTGCCGGCCCAGGCGGCGGCCCGAGCGATCCGTCCTGTCCGGGCAAGGTACCAGAGTGTGTCCAGCATGGCCACGAGCCCCACCCTGGGGATGGTCTCCTGAGCTATCCGGACCACCTCTGAAGCGTCGCAGCCTCTTGCGGCGGCACGCGCCGCTTCGAGTACGACGAAACCCAGGGCCCCGGCCACAGCCCGGCTGTCGATAACTTCAATGCGGGTATCGGGGATAGTCTCCCTGGCCAGTTCACGCCCCAGGCATGCTATCTCGAATATCTTGCTCTGGAGGCTCGTCAGGACTATACACACGATCCCCTCCGCTTCTGCGCTTGCCTCACGATATGCCTCGAGAAAACTACCTGCGGAAGGCGTGGAGGTAGTAGGCAGGTCCTGTCTCTTTCTCATAATCCGGTATATCTCACCGGGTGTGATATCTACGCCGTCGAAGTATGTCTTCTCCCTGTAGATTATTGGCAATGGCACCAAACGTATTCCGTATTCTTTGACAAGTTCCGGAGGCAGGCAACAGGTGCTGTCGGTCAGGATTGCCGTCTTCTTCATTTAGTTCTCCTGCGAGATCAATAGGCGAACTGTGGGTTTGTCGTATTCTAGCATATCCGGGCCTTTTTTGGCGCGGTTAATGAGCGGTCGCGGAGCTCTTTTCGTGCCTCCAGGCAATAAAACACGGAGGCAAGGGGATCTTAGGCCGTCGTTCCGGTTCAGCTTCTTACGTGGACGACATAGGTTTGGGCGATCTTGTCGTGGAGACCCTGCTTCCTGCTGTCGAAGGCCACGATGAAGAATCCTATGCCGAGAGTCAAGAAATTCACGATGTAACCGAGGTAGCGCAAGAGCGATGTTCGAAGGTCAACCGGTTTCCCGTCCACCCGGACCACCTGGACATTCGTGGCCATCTGGCCGAGTGTCTGGCCGCGCCACGTCCATAGCCCCAGGAAATAGAGTACATTGATGATTCCCCAGCTGATTATTGAAAGCAACAGGACGTCAATGAGAAATGCAAGCGTTCTGATCCAGAAGCCGGCGTATTCCGGATTGGAGGGTCTTTCAGGACGTTCAATCGACTCCGTACCCATTTTCGAGTCTCCTTTCCGTGTCGGAATCTGAACGCGCCTATACGGGCGACCTCAGACTGCTTCTTCAACCATGATAGACTGGTACACATAGACGGACAACTGGATGCATCGTGAGCAAGCCTTGAGAAATTATAACATTTCCACCGGGTATGCCGTTCGATGGTAGAATGAACCGAGAGATAACGGAGGCATTGTACTGAGGTGAACCATGGCTATCAAAAGCGTGAATCCGGCAACCGGCGAGGTAGTGAAAGAGTACGATTGTCTGAATGCAGGGCAAATAGAGGACCTTATTGAGAGGTCCGGGCGGGCCTTCGCAGCCTGGAGAGAATCGGATATGGGCGAACGGACCGAGCTTCTAAGGAGAGCCGCACGCATCCTGCGTGAGGGCTGCCGCGACTATGCCCGCTTGATGGCAGTGGAGATGGGCAAGCCGGTTGCCGCGGGCAGGGCGGAAATCGAGAAATGCGCCTGGGCGTGCGAATACTACGCCGATAATGCCGCCCGTTTCCTTGAGAGGGAGACCGTCGAAACTGAAGCGAGCAGCAGCTATGTTCGCTTTCAGCCTCTCGGCGTCATCCTGGCGGTGATGCCCTGGAATTTCCCTTTCTGGCAGGTATTCCGCTTCGCGGCGCCGGCTGTTATGGCCGGCAATTGCGCTCTGCTGAAGCATTCCTCAAACGTACCCGGCTGCGCAATCGAAATCGAGGCTGTCTTCCGCCGGGCGGGGTTTCCGGAAGGGGTATTCGCCACCCTGCTCGCCGGTAGCGACGCGGTGGCAGGGATAATCAGGCACCAACGGGTCCGGGGCGTTACACTTACAGGCGGTACGCCCGCGGGGAGCGCAGTTGCAGCAGAAGCCGGTAAGATGATCAAGAAAACGGTACTGGAGTTGGGCGGCAATGATCCTTACATTGTCCTTGAAGATGCCGACCTGGAGATCGCGGTCAACGCCTGTGCCGGTGGACGCCTTGCCAATACCGGCCAGAGCTGTATTGCACCCAAGCGCCTCATTGTTGTCCAGCCCCGGGTTGAGTCTTTTCTTGAGCTGCTGGTACCGCGTATGTCCCGCCAGAGGTTGGGCGATCCCCTTGATGAGACTACCACAGTAGGGCCACTGGCCCGCCTTGATATCCGGGATGAGCTGCACCGTCAGGTAACGGAAAGCATCGAGAAGGGCGCGCGGCGTCTGTTGGGGGGAAATATTCCCGGGGGCCACGGCGCCTTCTACCCGCCGACAGTGCTCACCGATGTCAGGAAGGGCATGCCCGCCTTTGACGAAGAGCTGTTCGGCCCGGTTGCCGCTGTGGTCCCGGTCCGGGACGAGGAAGAGGCTGTAGCAGCCGCCAACGATTCGAGGTTTGGACTCGGTGCCGGTATCTTCACGCGTGATGCAGCGAGGGCGGAACGAATTGCCGGCAATCTCGATGCGGGGATATGCTTCGTCAATGACTGTGTGAGGTCGGACCCCAGATTGCCTTTCGGCGGCGTGAAGGACAGCGGCTACGGCCGCGAGCTTTCGCACTACGGCATCAGGGAATTCGTGAATATCAAGGCGGTCGTAATCAGGTAGGAGGACTGGCGGGAGGAGCGACAATGGACTTCGAGAAACCAACACGGCGGGACGTGATAAGGAGCGTAGCCTTCAGCATTCTATTTTCGCTGTTGACAGCGATCAGCGGCGTGTTCCTGGTCCGCTATTCATGGCCCGCTGGATTGATTATCTGGGGGGTGGCTTCCCTGGCAGGCATGCTTTTCCTGGTCAGGTGGCATGCCGGCCGGTTTGGCTACCGCTGCCGGGAGTGCGAATATGATTTCGAAATCTCGACATTCACAGATCTCATCAGCTTTCAGGGCCCGGGGGATGGAGGCTGGAAGTACCTTAAATGCCCCCGGTGCGGTCGCCGGTCGCGCGCAATCGTATTGAAGAAAGTCAGGTGAGTGTGCGCGCCATGAACTGCGGCTGCCATTCATCCGCCCTGTCCACACCTTCTTGAAGCATCCGCGTCCACATGCTTCCCGGTAGGAAAATGTTATGAATTCTTCATATTTCTTGAGCCAATTATATAATTTTTTGATTGTTTTTAAGTACTATTTAGGTATTTCCTAGCATCCTCCTAAGTATAGGAGAATAAATCTGTACCAGCGGTCTACAGGGCGCCGCGTGATCTTGTATCGGCCGCTGAGCGAGAGGGGGTCGTTATGAAGGTACTCCTGATCAATGGTACCGAGGATGTATTCAGGAATGTGTCGTTCAGTCTACAGTTGCGGTGGCCGGACTGCCGGGTGGCCACGCATGTCAACGGGTTCGACGGCCCGGAGTTGGTGAAAACAGAGTCGCCTGAACTCGTGATAGTGGATGTCTCCTCGACCGAGACGGACGGGCTTCGATTCGTTGAAAGAATCCGCGCTGTTTCAGAAATACCCATTATCATGCTGGTTAACAAAGAGAGCCAGACGTTGATGGTGGCGGGTCTTGAAATTGGCGCGGATGACTATGTAATCAAGCCGGTCAACCCCGTGGAGCTGCTGGCCAAGGTCGTGGCGCTGCTGCGCCGGATCCAGGGAACGGGAAACAGGCGGAACCAGGAAGCGCTCACTCTTGGCAGCCTGATGCTCAATCTCACTACACGTGAGGTCTCGATCCAGGGCGAGCGAGTAAGGCTTACGCCTATTGAGTATAGTCTGCTCACCCACCTGGCGAGAAACGAGGGCAAGGTGCTCACGCACTCGACTTTGCTTGAAAAGGTCTGGGGCCCTGATTTCGATGATCCGAGCTTCGTGAAGAAGTATATCTACCGTCTTCGTTCGAAGCTGGGAGACGATGCCCGTGATCCCAGAATACTGCTGAGCGAGCGTGGGGTTGGGTACCGGTTTATCAGGCCGATTGATGATGTGGCCGGATAGCTCCATACCGGAGCTTTTCGTCCGGACGAGCCGGCCGGGGCAATGGCAGCTTCCTTGTGGACCGAAATAGGAGCGGTTCGGGAATATCGATACAGAAAGGACCAGACGTATGAGCCGAATTCTTGTGATCGACAGAGAAGATCGGGGACTCGGAACAGCCTGTATTCTAAAAGAGAGCGGATGCGAGGTGGAGCTGGTCAACAGAATCACTGATGGTATGGGCCGTCTCTATGGCAGCCAGCCGGACCTTGTGCTCCTCTCGTATGAGCTGTTGCCCGAAAACGGCAGGGAGGCCTGTCTGCAACTGCTGCGGGCGTGCGATATTCCCGTGCTGGTAACCGGAGCAGACAGCGAGAAAGCAATAGCACTGCTGGAGGCAGGCGCAGATGCATGTCTGAGCGAGCCGCTTCAGGCCCTCGAGCTTGTGCCAAGAGCAGTATCTCTCCTGCGACGGAGGAAGCAGGCTCTCGCACATAAACGGAGGCTAAGGCGTCTCAACGGCATAACCAGAGTCGAATTCCGCCTGCTTTCGTGCCTGGTCCTCAGTGAAGGCAGGCTTGTCGAGACCCCGGCCATTATCCAGCAGGTCTGGAGCGGCAAACAGGTGAGCGTGCAATGCCTGAGGTTCTATGTAAGGCGGCTCCGTCAGAGGCTTGCCGGTACGTTCGCCGACGGCCAGATCATAAATCAAAGAGGCCTTGGGTACCGCTACCAGAGTACTGCGAGCAGAGCCTGATCCCGGAATTTGCCGTCGCCGCCGCGGGGTTGAGGCACCCAATCGTGAAGAATTGGGTGGCCGGTTCCCTTGCCTTTCTTGAGTATTCCCAGGTTGTGGAGGACCGCCGGGCAGGCTTTTCTTCTATCAGGCGCTATCTCCGGCTATCTTCAAGATCACGGTGCGGCTCCGCGGTCCATCGAATTCACAGAAGAAGACGCCCTGCCAGGTGCCGAGCACAAGCTCACCGCCTTCGATGAATACAACAGCCGAACTTCCCATCAGGCTGGCCTTTATGTGTGCGTCCGCATTTCCTTCTGCGTGACTGTAGTCATTATGCTCGGGAACAAGCTTGCCAAGCTGCCGGCTGATATCCTTCATAACGCTCGGGTCGGCATGCTCATTCAGGGTCACTGCCGCTGTCGTATGGGGGACGAAAAGGTAGCAGAGGCCGTTCGTGGTCCCGCTGGCTTTGACTTTCTCCCGGACTTCTCTCGTGAGCTCATGGCATTCCACCCTGCTCCTGGTATTGATCCTGATTCTCTCAATCATGCCGTCCTCCCGTTTCGATATGTTCATATACTACAATCACACTCAAGCGTCTAGCAATGAGCCCCGAAGTAAACCCGCCCTGTGGATGCAAATGTAACAATTTCGCAACGTTTATAGCCGTACTTTTTATGACTTCGTGAGCGGCGCGAAGCTACTATCTTGTTGTCTGTCAATCAGATGGTACCTTTTCACTGCCTTCTGTCCGGAGGGGAAATGCCGAGAGAACAGTCATCGAGCGAGATCGGAGACGCAGAATGGATCGATGTATCAGTGAGTCTGTACGATGGAATGGTAGACTGGCCGGGGAATCCGCCGGTTAGCATCAGACGTTTTCACGACATCGAGAGAGGGGACAGCCATACTCTTACTGAGCTTTCAATGAGTGCGCATGTGGGCACGCATATCGATGCCCCCCTGCACTTCTTCCGCGAAGGTGCAGGCATCGATGATATGCCTCTCGACAAAGTGATCGGGCCCGCACGCGTCATCGAAATACAGGACCCGGTATCGATTAAGCCCGCCGAACTGGAACCATGGAGTATCAGGGAGGGCGAACGCATTCTCTTCAAGACGCGCAACACTCCGCGCGTTTGGCAGACCGGCGCCTTTGTTGAGGACTTCGTTTACATCTCTGATGAGGCGGCTCGTTTCCTGGTCCGGAAGCAGATCGCCTTGGCGGGCGTCGATTATCTTTCGGTGGGACCCGCGGAAGGTGGAAGCACGGTCCACCGGGCTCTCCTCGGAGGCGGAATCTGGATCATTGAAGGCCTTAATCTGACCGGCGTAAGAGCAGGGGTATATAATCTGCTGTGCCTTCCGCTCAAGCTCAAAGACAGCGACGGCGCGCCGGCCCGTGCAGTTTTGAGACCCCTCTCCCGGCAGGGCGAGACGGGGGCGGTGGTGTGAGGAGGATGAGAGATGCTGGCTATCAGCCTGGTGCGAGATAAGAAAGGTGCTCATGCCATTGATGTCCCCAAGCCCGAGATAAAGGAGCCTGATGAGGTGCTGGTGAGGATCAAGGAGGTGGGGCTCGATGGGACCGATTTCCACCTTGTTGAATCCGAGCAGCAAGATATTGCGGAAGGCCGCGATACGATGATCATGGGCCACGAAGTAGCCGGTGTTGTTGAGGAAATCGGGGAAAAAGTCACAACCCTTGCGCCGGGCGATGTCGTCACTATGACTGTACGGCATGGCTGCGGCATTTGCCAGCCCTGCCTGCATAACCAGAGCGATTTCTGCATGACGGGCCTTTACACGGAGCGGGGAATCCACAGACTCGATGGTTTCCTTACAGAGTACGCGGTGGAAAAGGAACAATACACGATCAAGATTCCACCAGAGCTGGCCGGTGCAGCCGTGCTCACCGAGCCGATGAGCATAGTCGAAAAGGGCATACAGCAAATACGGACAATCCAGTCTCGCTTGCCGTGGACCTGTCCTCATCCCGAACATCGCTTCGACCGCCCGGAATGGGGAGGCTGCAAGGTCGCGCTGGTGGTGGGAGCGGGCCCGCTCGGGCTCCTTGCTGCCACACTGATCAGGCTCGCTGGAGCCCGGACCTTCATTTCCGACCTGGTGCCTGAAGAGCACTCAAAAGTGGCTCTCGCACGGAGTCTGGGCGCGACTTATATCAACGCGCGCGAAAAGACACCCCGGCAGGTTATTGATGAATGCTGTGCGCCGGCCGGGCAGTTGAACATGATTTTTGAAGCCGCCGGCGCGGCCGAGACCGCCATCAAACTGGTGGCCTACATGTCCCGCAGCAGCATCTATGTGATGACCGGCATACCGGGGGAAAGGGTGAATATCGAGCTTGACGCCGGGCAGCTTGTCAGCCGGGTAGTCCGCTTCAACCAGGTCATCGTGGGGAGCGTGAATTCCAACCGCGGCCACTTCGAGAAAGCCCTCGAGGACATCGAACAGGTCGCCTCAAGGTTCGAGGGAATGCCCCTGTCGTTGATCACGAACCGCTACAAACTTGAAGACTACCGCAGAGCGTTTGAGGAAAAAGATCCGAACAATATCAAGACGGTGATTGAAGTCGAACCGTGGAAGATTTAGAATTGTTGAGACGTTTGAGGAGTGGTCGCCATGAGAATTGCACACGGCGCGGAGGTAGTGGACAAGGACGGTAGGATTCTGGGCCTTGTCGACTATGTCATTCCTGACATGATGACCGGGGAAACACGTAAATTCAAGGTCGGGAGGAAATCCCCCGAACCTGACCTGTTTTTCAAACCTGAAGATGTCCTTGAAGCCGACAGCAGGCAGGTGAAACTGAGAGTCAGCCACGACGTGCCTTCCTGAGGTAATCGCGCCCGCCTACCATCCGTATTATTAAAGAGAAACCCTTCAGACCGCTGCTGTCTCCCTCGCCCGGAGCCGCTGGACGGGATGCGGGCCTTCCGTTTCCAGCCTGTAATCTCGCCCGAAGTGCTTGATCGTATCCTCGATCACCTGCTGGCTTGGCGCGATATTCCCGCCGTTGTTGGCCATCTTCTGGAACTGGAAGTAACGGTAGTTTTCGGGCAGCCGGCTGGTCGGAGCGTATTCCGTCTCCTTCTCGGTCAGGTCTATCTGCGATCGCAAGATCTCGCGTATATAGTCCTTGCTGGACTCGAAAATGGTCGGTTGAGGAAACGAGGCAGGATAAAGCTCGGCGGGGTCCCGCCTCTCAAACTTCTTCATGAGCTCGGCCGAGATCCGGAGGTGCTCGATTTCCTGTTCCAGATTATGCTGCCACACCTGCTTGACACGGTCATCTATTTCCGAATTCAGGCACGACCAGTACATGTAGCATTCGTTATATTCGTGAAGCACAAGCTTCTCGAACCAGGACATATTCGGATCGAGCAGTGATTCGTAATGGCTCACGTGCTGCTCCTCAATCTGCGCGATTTCCAGGTAAAGCCCGCGTCCCAGCATGCTTTCCGGCCGGTTGCCGACATTCATATAGAAGTTCATGGTCTGCTGCTCTCCGGCCACGATAGTGAGAATGTGAACCAGCGTAAGGGGGTCCGCAGATGCCCTGTCGACCGGGGTCCGTATAGAGTCCATCGGATGCCGGTGCTCGGCGATAGTCGGCCGTCCCGGCATGATCTCGGTCAGTTCCTTTACCGTCCTGTCGGCTGTTTTCCCTTCCGTGAGTTCCATCAAGTTGGAATACCGGTACAGGTGGTCGAAGTCTTCAAGGAGCGCAAAGTCGAGGGCTGCCTTCACTTTAGGGTCTGGCTCCGTCCGCGCCATGTACGCGGTGAGATCTACAGCCACCTGCTCGTAACCGATGGTGACCTCCAGCGTTGACTCGTTGCCCGGCGGGAACCAGTTCACCAGCTTCTGCTGTTGCTGCTCGATACGTCTCGTTGCAGCGAGCTGTCTCTTGAGGTCGATGTCGGCCACCGAGCGGGCAAAGTTGTGTGAGAAATAGATCCCTTCCACTTCGATCCCGTTCATCAGTATTATCCTGGTGCGCGTATATGGATGAATAAATCCTTTGTCATACGGCACCTGGTTCAGCTCTGACCAGGGCTGGAACTGTTTCTCAATGGGTATGCCTTTCTCGGTAAACGGATTCATTCCTTTCCTCCTTAATAATGTGGAATAGTCAGGATGATTCTGCAACTGGCTAGCGATGTCCTAATGCATTTACATTACATAAATGCAGGGCAGGATTGTAATCCGTATGAGCCCCTATTTCGTATCGGAAGGCGATGCGGGAACGCAAGAGGCAGTCCAGTTAAACTACGTAGATTGACGGCGCGAAAAGCACCTGTAGAAGGAGTACGAGCGGCATGACTGCAGGGATATCCAGTGATTGATGCTATGATATAATAACGTGGAGGTTTGAGGATTGGGCAATATCAGGGTTCTTATCGCCGACGACCATGCCCTTGTCCGCGACGGCACCCGGCAGATACTGGAGCACGAACATGACATCGAGGTGGTCGGTGAGGCCGCCGATGGTGAGGAAGCCCTCAAGCTGGTGGAGGTTCTTCGGCCCGACGTCGCTATTATCGACATATCCATGCCCAGGCTGGATGGCATTGAGGCCACGCGGCGGATCAAGCTGGTCTATCCCTCGGTTGCTGTCCTGATAGTAAGTGCCTACGATGACGAACAGTTCATCTTCAGCCTGCTGGAAGCGGGTGCGGCCGGTTACCTGCTGAAGAGCATTAAGGGCAGGGAGCTTGTTGAAGCAGTCCGAGCAGTCTATGCAGGAGAATCTGTGCTTCATCCTCATATAGCGCGGAAGGTACTGGACAAACTTGCGGCTGCTCCGGCCAGGGGCAAGAAACTCGAATCACATGAAGCGCTTAGCGCACGTGAAATGGATATACTCAGACTCGTGACCAAGGGTTTGAGCAACAAGGATGTCGCGGAGAATCTCAATCTGAGTATGCGCACAGTCCAGGCGCACCTGGGGCGGATCTTTAACAAGCTTGATGTCGGTTCCCGAACAGAGGCAGTTGTTCGGGCTCTCAAGGAAGGGTGGGTAACTCTTGATGATGTGCCATGACTACACGCTTCCCGCAAGATGAGAGAATGGTTCGTTGGTTATCGAAAGGCTGGTCAGCCGTTGACAAAGGCTATTCGGAAGCCGGGTTTCTGGTTCATACTCATCCTTCTGGCACTGCTCACAGTCCCGCAGTATAGCGAAACGCTGGGGCGTCCCGCTTTTCTCGTAAACCTGACAGACTCACTGGGACTCAGCCGCCATGCTCTGGAGCGGATCCTGTACCTGGCCCCGATAATCTGGGCCGGCTTCCTGTTCGGCATGAGAGGGGCGATCTTAGTCTCGGCTGTCGCCCTTGTGTGCATGCTCCCTCGGTCAATCTTCCTGTCCCCTTCACCGGCGGACGCTCTCTTCGAAACAGGCGCGGTCTTTGTGGTCGGCAACGTGATTGCATTCACATTCGACCTGCTGCGGAAGGAGCGTACGCGGCGCACGCACCTTGCCACTTTGAACGAGCTCTCGAGAGCAAGCTCGCAGTCCCTCGAAGTCGATAAGGTCCTGAAGACAAGTATCGAGAGTATTGCGTCCGCCATGAACTCGGAAAGCGCTCTGATTTACCTTTCGGCCGGGGATGGCAGCCGCTTCGTGCTTTCTGCCTATAAGGGTATATCTGATGAGTCCGCAGCGGAGATAGACAGCCTTGAAGCGGAGGATGCCGGTCCGATAATTCAGAGCGGTCCCTCCGTCTTGACCGGCGATACCTCCCGAAATGCCGGGTGGAGCAGTCTCATGCCTGCCCTCGAAAGTCCGAAGTGCATTCTTGGCGCGCCCCTTAAGTCCAAAGGCAATATCCTGGGGTTGCTTTTCGTTGTCTATAGCAGTCAGCACGAGTTTAGTCGCGACGAGATCAGTCTCGTGTCTGCGATCTCCAACCAGATAGGCATCGCCGTGGATAACGCAAGACTATACGAACAGCAACGCGATGCAGCGGAGCAAATCAGGCAATCCGAAGAGAAGTACAGGCAGCTTTTTGATGATGCACACGATGCGATCTGGCTTCACGATCTGGACGGCCGTATCCTTGTCGCGAACAGCGCTTGCGTGAATCTGACCGGTTATCCCCTCGATGAGTTGCGCGGGCGCAGAATGGCGGACCTGCTCACGCCGGAGAGCCAGGCAGTAATGGAGAAATTCGAGGACGGATTTCTCAAGGACCCCGGCGGCAGCACCATCCTCGAGATTACGCTCGTGCGCAAAGACGGCCGCCAGGCTTGCCTGCAACTTGCGACGAGTCTTCTTCTCGATAATGAGCGGCCGGCGGCCTTCCAGCATATCGCGAGAGACATTACTGAAGAAAGGCGAATGAAAGACAATCTGCGTTACTACCTGGGGCAGGTTACCAGAGCACAGGAAGAGGAAAGAAAACGTATCTCACGCGAGCTCCACGACGATACCATCCAGGCGTTGATTGTGCTGGCCCGCCAGCTCGATGACCTTGCCGAGAAGAGCCCTTCCGAAGAGAGAAGACAGCAGATGGAAAAACTCTGGCAGCAGGCAAACGCCATAATGGACGGCGTTCGCCGCCTGAGCCAGGACCTGCGACCGGCGGCGCTTGACCAGTTGGGGTTGTTGCCCGCGCTCGAATGGCTGGCTTCTGATATTGCCAAACACTCCGACATGGAGATAATTGTCACCTCTGAGGGTAAAGAACGGCGGATAGGTCCCGAGGTTGAACTTGTGCTCTTCCGCATAGTCCAGGAGGCCCTGCGCAATGCGTGGCGTCACTCGGATGGTACACGGTGCGAAATAGGCGTTGTTTTCGGCGAAAGCAACGTAAGAATAACGGTGTGCGACAACGGAAAGGGTTTCGAACCCCAGGATTCGATGGGTGACCTGGTCAAGAACGGCAGGCTGGGGCTGGCGGGAATGCATGAGCGGGTACAAATGCTCAACGGCACTTTGAAAGTTGAATCCGAACCCGGCAGGGGGACAAAAGTGACGGCTGAGGCCGCGGTCTAGGCTAGACCGGCGCCTCAGCGATGATCACGGTGCCCGCATCTGGGCTTGACCGGACCTCCAGTGTGCCTCCCAGCAGCTTGATCCGTTCCTCCATTCCGACCAGGCCGAGCTTCCCGGTTCGGGGCAGCTCGGCCAGTTTCTCGTTGAGGTTGAAGCCCTTGCCGTTGTCGGAAATAGATACCCTGAGCTTGGTCCCGGCAAACTCAACTTTGACGCTTATGCTGGTGGCGCTTGCGTGCTTCTCAACGTTTCTGAGCGCTTCCTGGACGATGCGGAATACGGTGACTTCAGCTTCCGGGGTAAGGCGCCGCTCGGTCCCGGTGACAACCAGTTCCGCCTGTATGCCGGAGAGCCTGGACAGGTCGCCGACAAGCCAGCGCAGGGTAGCGAGGAGGCCAAGGTCGTCGAGCATGGGCGGCCTCAGGGCATGGCTCGAGCGCCGCACGCCCTGCAACGCTGCTTCAGTCTGGTTGCGAAGCTGGGCCAGGAATTCGTTGTCAACGGAGGTCAGGTGAGGGCTGGAACGCGTATAGTTGTCGATCCGCCTGGTCAGCGCATACAGTGACTGTGCAATCTCATCGTGAAAGTCGCGCGCAATGCGCTTTCTCTCTTCCTCCTGGGCGATTGTGACCTGCTGCACGTAGTGACGCAGGTTCTCCTTAATTCGCTTCTCTTCGGTGACGTCGCGGGCGATATGGTGGAAGGCTACAGGCGTCTTTTCATCGGTTACCAGGCTTGTAGTCAGCATCACAGCAGCCACGGAACCGTCCTTCCTGAGGAGATTCTGCTCGTAAGGCTGCGTGACCGGCTCTTTTTCCATCAACTTCCGCCTGATTGTCCCTGCGAGATTCAGGCCTTCATCGGAAAGAAAGAGCTTCGCGTTCATACCGGTCAGTTCCTGCACGGAGTAGCCGGTGAGCTTCTCGCTGGCCTTGTTTGCTGCCGTGATATTTCCAGCCAGGTCATGGACCCATATGGCGTCATTCGCGTTTTCGAACAGCTCACGGTAGTTCTTTTCCGAAACCATGAGCCTCTCGGCAGTGTCTCGCGCCCTCTCGAAAAGGTACGCATTTTCGATAGCCGTACCCATCTGCGCGGCCACGGCGGACAGCAGGTCGATCTCTTCCGGAAAGAATTCTCTTGGGCGGCGCATAGCCACGCAGAGTGTGCCCCGTACCCGTCCTCTTATCGTGATCGGCACGATTAGCTGGCTCTGTATCTTCATCTTCTTGACTTCCGGGCGGGTCAGCCTGGGATCGCTGGAAGCATCCTTGACGGTCACCGGTTTGCCGCTTGCGGCGACGCCGCCATTGAAACCTTCACCGACCTTCATTCTATCCACCGCCCGAGCAAAAGACTCAGACACCCCTTCGTGTGCGATGAGGACAAGCTCCTGGGTGTCTTCGTCCAGGGAGAAAACCAGCGCTGCTTCCACTTCCATGAGTTCCATTACCATGTTGACGGCAGTGCGGAGCACATCCTTCAAGACCAGGGATTTTGTAAGCTCGCCGGAGATGGCATTCAGTACGGTGAGGGTCTTCTCGTGGCTCCGGGCTGAGCGCACATAGTGCTGCAGCAGCCTGTGTGCTGACTCCAAATCTTCGAGAGCACTACGAAATCTCTCCCTCTCGCGGCTGATGGTCCAGGTCCAGAGGCATGCGAGTCCGCCTACCACTACCACGCCCAGTGACTCGAGCAAGGCGTCCCCCGGGTAGTTGGATATGAATATGGCTCTCGGAAGCATGACTGCAAGAGCGCCGCCGGCTATGGTCAGCCCCCATTTGAGCCCGAATATGTACCCCCCATAGATAATGGGGATCAGGAAAACAATGCGTTCGAGGGAGTGCCGGGTGAGTCCAAAATGCTCGCTGGGAGGCTGTGTCCCGAGTATGCCCAACTGCTCGACGTATTGAAGAAATGTGAGAGCAGCAAAAAGCAGCAGTATGACCCAGAAGTGTGTGTTACGGATAAGAGTCAACTGGATCCTCTGGCCTTATTCGGTTTCGCTGGCATCAGGGAAGGTCCTCCAGCGAAAGCCAGTCCCTCTTCAGCGCGTAGAGGACAGCCTCGGAGCGCGAGCCGACGCCCAGTTTGCTGAATATGCTCCTCAAATGCGCCTGGACTGTCCGAATGCTTATCGACAGCTCGTCAGCAATCTCTTTATTGATGAGGCCCCTGGCGGTCATCCTGAGCACCTCCATCTCCCGTTCACTCAAGTATTCCAGCGGGCGGGTCTGAACGGAGTTGGAGGTCTGGGGTCTGAAGCGGCTTATCAGCTTCCGCAAGACAACGGGATGGAGCACGGGCTCGCCTGCATTGACGGCACGCACAGCACCGATGAGTTCGTCGCCATGCACGCTTTTCAAGAGGTACCCGGCGGCTCCCGCCTCCATCAGGCTGAAAATATACTCATCATAGTCATAGCCGGTCAGCACCAGTATGGCGACGGAAGGAAGCCGGGCCTTTATCTGCTTAGTAGCCTCGATACCGCTCAGCTTCGGCATGGCGATATCCATTATTATCACGTCCGGCTTTAACCTCACGGCCAGTTGTACAGCCTCCTCACCGTCAGCCGCTTCGCCCACTACCTGGATATCGCGCTCATGTTCCAGCAGCTGGCGCGTGCCCTGTCGTACCACCGCATGATCATCTGCCAGGAGGACTCTGATCCTGTCCAAGCCTCTAACTCCTCCTACATTGTAGCTTATCCGCAGGGCTCCATCAACGCGGATGCATCCGCGGTGACTGCTTTGCTCTAGGCCGAAATGCCTATTAAATGATGCTCAGAAATAAGCACCTGCGCTCGTGACACGCGGAGAGCTATACGGTTAAATAGACTTGACGGTGGGCGGAGGACAATCAGCAGAAGAGGATGCAAAGGAGGAGCCATGAAGGCCAAGACTATCCAGCAGCTTACTGAGTTACTGAAGCAGGTTGGTACGCCCGACGAGCTCGCGGAGATAGAGAAGATAGTCGGGGAAGCAAAGGGGAAGATATCATTCGAGCCGACACAGGGATTCTGGGAGACGAGGACACCCTGCTGGGAGATGTGCCACTGCCCTGAAGCGATAAAGAGCGAGTGCCCGGCTCCCAAGTACCAGGGAACCCCCTGCTGGGCAATCGAGGGGACATACTGCAAGCTGGATGACTATGGGGCCAGAGGGGATGACACCAGCATTTGCGAGGTGTGCAGGGTGTACAAGCGGTTTGGAAGTGCTGAGCCCATTAAGATACAGCTTTTTGGGAGAGGCATTGATACCAGGGTCAGGGCGGTTGAAGAGCTAGGCGAAAAAGAGAAAGCCCGATCCTAACCCGCGGGTTATGAGGCGACCGGTCGCTTTCAAAAAAGATTGAGGAAGCTGATCAGCTGAGGTCCAGGTTCAGGCAATTTGGAGACAAAAGGCATCAGTCCGCTCAATAGGCGGAGGTACTCCAGGTGATGTCGCGGTTTCCTGGAAACGGGGGACTGCGCGGAATCTGGAGTTGTCCTCCCGTAATGTTCATATTCACTTCCCGGGAAGCGCCGTCTTACCGGCGGTCACCTTTCAAATTGGGTTACCCCGGTACTCGCTATGAACGCGGTTCTTCGACAGGGAAGGCCTCCGGATTCTCCAGCTCTGTTTGTTCCTCTCGTAACGTAGGCGCGCCCCGGTCTTCCGGAAGCTCATATGCCCTTGAGAGGCTGGCGGCTGGCAGGAGGCGCGATATACCGAAAAGACGAATGATGGATGAGAGATTTGCTTACCGACCAATGCATGAATTACTTAGTGAATCTGCCTCGCGGGGCTGGTCCGGTCGACCCCTTTCCGTACATTGAAATGGATAGTTTGGCGGATGCAGTTTGAACGGGCGAAGGATACCATAGCAGCAAGAAGTGTTCCTGGCAAATAAGGAAAACGCGCCCGGTAGGCGGGCTGGGCACATTGTGCCTGCATTTTTGAACGGGAGGTCTGTTATGCCAAAACTCGATACAGGAATGGTCACTCCTGCAGTGGGTGGGCGGGGCGTCGCCGGCAGAATATTCCGGGAAATACAGACGACCATCGACCAGACCAGGGGTGAGGCGGGGGCGCTGATCCCGGTCTTGCAGCGGGCGCAGGGGCTGATAGGTTACCTGCCTGTACCGGTACTGCAGACTATCGCTCGCGATATGAAGCTCTCACTCAGCACTGTTTACGGGGTTACCAGTTTCTACTCGTTTTTTACGACGGTCCCAAGAGGCAAGTATGTTGTCTCCATATGCATGGGGACTTGCTGCTACGTGCGTGGTGGTGAGAGGATCCTCAATACTCTACAGAAGGAACTGGGTATTGATCCGGGTGAGACCACTTCCGACGGTCTCTTCTCCCTTGAGATGGTGAGATGTCTGGGCTGCTGCGGTCTTGCCCCTGTGGTGGCCATCGAAGAGACAATCTACCGCAGGATGACCCCTACCAAGATGAAGGAAGTCTTGAGCGCGTATGCTTAGGAGGAGACATGGCAAAGCGGCTTAGATCAGTCGAGGAGCTCGATCAGTTAAAGACAGGCTTCCAGAAGAAGCTTGCCGAACGGGCAAAGAAGACGGTTGTGAAGGTGCATCTCGGCACCTGCGGTATTTCGGGCGGTGCGAAGTTGGTCGAGGAGGCGCTTGTCAGCGAAATCCAGTCACGCAAGCTCTCCAATGTCATCGTCGCTGAGGCCGCCTGTATAGGACCTTGCGAACGTGAGCCTGTCGTGACCGTAATGCAGCCGAACAATGGAAGGGTGATCTATGCGAACCTGACTCCCGAACAGGTGCCGACCGTTGTCGAGCAGCATCTCATTAAGGGGCAGCCTGTAAAAGACTGGTTGCTGGATGTCGAATCTCCCACGTTTAAGCTCCAGGAAATCCGGATCATGTCCAACCAGGATATCGATCCCAGAAGCATTGAGGAGTACATTGCGCGAGACGGCTACCAGGCTCTGGCAAAAGCCCTGACCCGGATGGACCCGCAGGCGGTAATTGACGAGATCTCAAAGGCGGGTTTGCGCGGACGCGGCGGCGCTGGATTCCCGACCGGCACCAAATGGGGATTCGTCAGGCGCGCCGCCGGCACCGAGAAATTCGTAGTCTGCAATGGCGACGAGGGCGACCCTGGCGCCTATATGAACAGGGCGGTGCTTGAGGGTAATCCACACTCTATTATAGAAGGAATGGCGATCGGGGTCTATGCGATAGGCAATGTAAGGCATGGCTATGCCTATGTCAGGGCCGAATATCCCCTCGCCATAGAGACTCTGAATCACGCTCTGAGCCAGGCGCGCCGTTACGGGCTGCTGGGCAAGAACATTCTGGGGACCGATTTCGAGTTCGATATCAGTGTGTTCCCCGGCGCGGGCGCATTCGTCTGCGGCGAGGAAACAGCCCTCCTCGCGTCCATCGAGGGCAAGAGAGGAAATCCGAGACAGCGACCACCCTTCCCCGCAAACAAGGGGCTCCTCGATAGGCCTACCACGCTCAATAATGTGGAGACCTGGTCCAACATCCCCCAGATAATTCACAAGGGCGCGGACTGGTTCGCCAATGTTGGCTCAGAGAAGAGCAAGGGCACAAAGACATTCTGTCTCGTAGGAAAGATCAACAATACGGGCCTTATTGAGGTCCCGCTGGGAACTCCTCTCGGGCAGATCGTCTTCGATATCGGCGGCGGGATACCCGACGGGAAGAAATTCAAAGCGGTCCAGATTGGAGGCCCGTCTGGCGGCTGCATTCCAATCGGACATCTCAATACCCCCGTGGACTACGAGGCAGTGACCGCCCTGGGAGCTATCATGGGCTCCGGCGGCCTTATCGTGATGGATGAGAACAATTGCATGGTGGACGTTGCCAAGTTCTTCCTCCAGTTCACGAAAGATGAGTCCTGTGGAAAATGTACGCCCTGCCGCGCTGGGATCCCGAAGATGCTCGATATACTGAACAAGATCACTCATGGCAAAGGCACCATGGAGGACCTGGATGTGCTCAGTGAGCTGGCCGAGATGGTCGGTTCAGCGTCGCTCTGCGGACTGGGTCAGACCGTGCCAAATCCCGTGCTCAGCACTATACGCCACTTCCGGGACGAGTACGAAGCTCACATAATAGACAAGCACTGTCCGGCGGCGGTATGCCAGCCATTGTTCAAGGCCCCCTGCCAGCATACATGCCCCGTTGAGCTTGATTGCCCGTCCTACATAGCGCTTATCAAGGAAGGCAAGTTTGGTGACGCCTACAAGCTGATCCGACACAGGCTGCCATTCCCCATGTCCGTCGGGCGAATTTGCGATCATCCCTGCGAGGTGAAATGCCGCCGCGCCCAGGTTGATGAATCGGTCTCGATCCGCGACCTGAAGCGTATGGCTGCTGACTATGCCTTTGATCATGGAATAGAATTCAATCCTCCCGTCAAGCCGCGGAAATCTGAGAACGTAGCGATAGTGGGCGCCGGTCCTGCCGGTTTGACTGCCGCATACGAGCTCAGCCGTGAAGGCTATGGGGTGACCATTTACGAGGCCCTTCCTGTAGCCGGCGGCATGATGGCGGTGGCCATACCGGAATACAGGCTCCCCAAGAAGGTGCTCCAGGCGGAAGTAGATGCTGTTCTCAAGCTCGGCGGGAAACTCAAGTTGAACACCAGGGTGGACAATCTCGAAAGCCTCTTCAAGGAAGGGTTCAAGGCTGTCTTCGTCTCCTGCGGAGCTCACAAGGGAGACAAGATGGGCATACCCGGCGAGGACGTCCAGGGAGTGTTCGATGCCATTGAGTTTTTGAGGGACATCAACCTTGGCAAGAAACCGCAGGTGGGCGCCAGGGTGGCGGTAGTAGGCGGAGGCAACTCCGCCATCGACGCCGCACGGGTGGCGCTGCGACAGGGAGCCAGGGATGTGCAGATCCTTTACCGCAGGGAGCGAAGGGATATGCCTGCGATCGAGGAAGAAATCGAAGCCGCCCTCGAAGAGGGTGTTCAACTGAATTGCCTGACGGCTCCGACCAGAGTCCTCGCACAGAACGGAAAAGTGAGCGGACTCGAATGCGTGCGGATGGGATTGAAGGCTTTTGATGCCAGCGGGAGGAGGACGCCGGATCCTCTGGCAGGTTCTTCTTACACAATTCCGGTGGACACGGTTATAGAGGCCATCGGGCAGAGGCCTGATGCCTCATTCCTCAAGAACGGCGGGGTCAGACTGGGCAAAGGCGGGACGCTGGTCGCGGACCCGCGCACCCTTGCTACAGACCAGCCCGGTGTATTCGCAGGCGGCGACGCCGTTACCGGACCCAAGACCGTAATCTGGGCGGTTGCCGCAGGGCAAAGGGCCGCCACCTCTATCAGGCGCTACCTGGAAGGAAAGCCGTTGTCCATCTTTATTGAACGGGACGGTTACGAGCCCATTGAAGTTCCCAATATTGCCCCAACTGAAGAGGAGGTCAAGGAGAGAGCCAGGGTGCAATCTTCCCATTTGAACCTCAAGGAGCGGAAGAGTACCTTCAAGGAAGTGGTCCCGGCTTACAGGTCTGGTGAGGCCAGGGAGGAAGCTTCCCGCTGCCTGAGGTGCGATCTCGAACTCGAAGCAGAAGGGGAGGAGTAGATTCATGAGCGAAATGAAAAAAGAAATAGTCCTGAATATCAACGGGCAGCAGGTGAAGGGCAAGGAAGGCGACACTGTACTGGATGTATGCCGGGCCAACAAGATCGATGTTCCCACGTTGTGCTTCTTGGAGGGGCTGTCCAATGTAGGGGCCTGCCGCCTGTGCGTGGTGGAGATCGAGGGTGAACGGCGCATAAACCCTGCCTGCACATACCCGGCCCGGGACGGACTGGTCATCAGGACTCACACGGATAACCTGGAGAAATATCGCCGCCTTATCCTTGAATTACTGTTCACGGAGCGCAATCATTTCTGCTTCTTCTGTGAGGCCAGCGGCGACTGCGAGCTGCAGGCGATGGCCTACCGGTACCAGATGGATCATGCTCGTTACCCGTACACCTTCCCTTCTCTGCCCACAGACACTGTGAATGACTACCTGGTAATAGACCACAACCGCTGCATACTCTGCGGGCGTTGCGTGCGGGAATGCCGTGAGGTAGTGGGAAACAACACCCTTGACTTCGGCCGGCGGGGCTGGCGCACGCTCCTGGTAGCCGACCTGTACCAATCATTGGGACAGTCATCGTGTATATCCTGCGGGGCCTGCGCACAGGCCTGCCCTACCGGCGCGATCTTCAGCAAGGTGAGCGCCTATCGCGGACGCACCAGTGAAGGGAAGACTGTGCGAAGCGTCTGCAGCGTTTGCGGCATAGGTTGTGAGATTGACGTCCTGGTAAAAGACAACAATGTGGTCCGTATAGACGGCATTGGTCTCACCGGGCAAAAGGGCCAGCTATGCAACAAGGGCCGGTTCGAGCAGGTCAACGGCAAGGGACCCCGCGTCACGACTCCCCTGGTGCAGGACAAGGCCGGCAACCTCCAGCCCGCAACCTGGGAGCAGGCGCTCGGTCTCGTTGCGGAGCGCCTGAACGATTACAGGAAACGTCACGGCCCTCGAAGCATAGGAGGGTTGGTGACCAGCCTGTACCCGAATGAGACACTCAATGCCTTCCGCAAGCTCATGCGCGATACGATCGGCACGAGCTTCGTGGACACGCTGGACGGTAGCGTTTACAGGACTCTGGCACAGGGTATAAGCATGTTCAGCAAGAACGGACGCGGGCTTGAGATCGAAAGCCCGCTTGAGACGATTCTGGAATCCGA
>JACUUS010000196.1 GCA_014859215.1 Dehalococcoidia bacterium
GGTGGGAGCTTAACGCTCAATAAGCCTCTCAGCTACGGGTTCATTCAAAGGAGGCTGGTAGGCCGACGCGGCAATCTCCGCGCCTGAAAAGCGGCGGAACGCGGGTTTATGCCTGGCGTACGTGGAGATTGCTTCGCCCCGATATGATCGGGGGCTCGCAAAGACATGTAAGAAATGCTCGCAAAGACATGGAAGAAACGCTCATGGTCCGCCAAGGCGGCCCGCTACACCTCTGGCGTAGTTGATCTCACCGCATCCGCGGGTCGGTGCCGTAGCGGCGGGCCGGTGGGCCGCCGGGTAGAGGGGATGCGGGCCATGTACGGGCGAAAACGGGGTCCGCCAGGGCGGCCCGCTACACCTGCCAGGATTCAACCTTCGTCGCGTCTCTACTCAATCACGTTCTCCTCCACCAGGCGGTCAAGCTCTTCGCCGCTGCATCCGAGCAGCGTGCCCAGGACTTCCCTGGTATGCTCTGCCCACAGGGGAGGCCTCGTCCGCACCTCCGCCGGCGTGCCTGAAAACCTGAACGGCGTGTTCAGGAGCCTTATATTTCCCAGCCGGGGATGCTCCACCTCCACCGTGACGCCTCGATGTACGAGGTGAGGATCGGCGAACATCTCCGCGAAGTCGTACACCGGGGCCACGCTAACATCGGCCCCGGCTAGGACCTCCACCCACTCGTCCCTGGTCTTCGTTGAAAAGGCCTCCGTCAGGGCGTCGTACATGCTCTTCTGTTTTTCGAGCGGTCCGAACTGGTCGGCGACCAGGTCTTCCCTGCCCACGGCGCGGCACAGGTTGGCCCAGTGCCAGGGCTCCAGGCAGCCTATAGTGAAGTACTTACCGTCTCCCGCCCTGTAGATGTTCATCCACGCCATGTCGATGCCGGTAGGGAACTCGGAGCGCTGGGGGACCTGGCCGTCGCGGAAGAACTGAGCGGCGTGCACCCAGTGATAGAAGACCGTCCCGTCGACGCTCGACACGTCGATATACTGCCCCTTGCCGGTCCTGTCGCGGGCGTAGAGCGCGGCCATGATCGCCATGGCGGCCTGCGTTGTGCCTCCAAGGACATCCGAAATCATGGGAGTGGATATGTATACCGGCGGCACGTTTTTCGCGCCGCTCAGTCCCAGTATGCCCGTCATGCCGGCGAAATTAATGTCGTGCCCTGCCCGCCGGGCGTACGGCCCCGTCTGCCCGTAACCGGTAATGGAGCAGTAAATCAGCCGGGGATTGCGCCTGCTCACGGTCTCGTAGTCCATGCCGCGGCGTTTCAGAGTACCGGGCCTGGCGCCCTCGATGAGCACGTCCATCTGCTCCACCAGCCTGTAGAACAGCTCCCTGCCCTTCTCGTCCTTGAAATTGAGCGCGATCGACCTCTTGTTGCGGTTCAGGCCCAGGTAATGCGGCTCGATATCGCTCGTCATCATATCGAAAGACTGTCCCGCCTTCCTCGGCATCTCCACCATGATCACATCTGCGCCGAGGTCCGCCAGTATCATGGATGTGTACCTGCCGGGGCCGTAACGCGAGATATCCAGTACCTTGACGCCGTCCAGTGGGCCCATATCGAATCTCCTGGCGAATTCGCTCGTACCAGTATAACATTAAGGACGAGGATTAAGATTGAGGATTAAGACTGAGGATTAAGACTGAGACTCAGATTGAGGGTTTCCCAACCTGCCCAAATTAGTCGGGTTGGGAAACCCGCCCTACATCCGGGTAGTGGAAATGTAGCGGCGGGCCAACGGGCCGCCGGGGAGGGCAGGGATGCGGGCCATGTACGGGCGAAAACGAGGTTCGCCCGGGCGGCCCGCTACACCTCTGACGTGGTTAATTTCACGGCATCCGCGGGTCGGTGCTGTAGCGGCGGGCCAACGGGCCGCCGGGGAGGGCAGGGGTGTGGGCCATGTACGGGCGAAAACGGGTTCGCCAAGGCGGCCCGCTACATCCGCGGCGTACATTCGTCGTCACGGCCTCCGCTGATTGGTGCTGTAGCGGCGGGCCAACGGGCCGCCGGGGAGGGCAGGGTGGGGAAATTGGAAATTCTAAATCCGAAATCGCAAACAAATCGAAAGCACGAAATTTCCGGGTGAGGTGGGGGCGGGCATTTCGGATTCAGATATACGGATTTTCGTTTTACTTTCCCTTATCCTGATTATCCCGTTCCACGGACGGGCTGAAATAGGTTCGTCCTGCGACGGCTTGCCGGATGGCGGTAAGAAGCTCATCTATGCCTGAGCCCTTCAGGACCCATCCACTGGCGCCTTCCCGCACGGCTCGGGAGACGAAGCCGGAATCATTATACATGGAGAGGATGATGACCTTTGTCTCCGGTACGCGTTTCCGCACCTCCCTGGTTACGTCGATGCCGTTCAGCCCGTTCAGTATCAGGTCGCAGATGAGAATATCCGGCTTCAGGTTCTCCACGAGAGCTATTGCCTCCTCTGCCTTCGCCGCTTCCCCGACTATCTTGATATCAGGCTCATCGCCGAGCAGTATTGTCAGGCCCTGCCTTACAATCTTGTGGTCGTCCACCAGTACGATGGTTATCATGAGCTCGCCATCCCGCGTAACGGTATCTCCGCTATGATGCGTGTTCCCCGGCCGGTACAGGAATCAAGACTCAACCGCCCTCCCAGGGCCAGCGCCCGCTCCCTCATGCCGGTCAGTCCCGTACTGCTCCTCACAGCGCCGGGATCGAAGCCGCTGCCGTTGTCCGCCACTTCCAGGCGCAGCCACCCCGCTTCACATGACAGCTGCATCTTCACCTCGCTCGCCCCGGCATGCCGCGCGACATTGGTCAATGCCTCCTGGGCTATGCGGTAGCCCGCCAGCGCCACGTCTTCCGGCACCTTCTCCTCCAGCCTGTTATCATGGTTGAACTCTACCGGAATATTCGTACGCCGCGCGTACTCCTCTGTGAGGGAAAACAGGGCCCGCACCAGACCGGCGCTGCGCAGCAGGCTGGGCGACAGCATGGAGGACAGGTTGCGAATCCCGGATATAGCCTCCTGGATCGTGGACTTCGCCTGGGCAAGCAGCGGCGGTTCCGGCTTGCGCATCGCCCTGTCGATAAGCAGCGTGGTGTACGTAAGGAGCTGCCCTATTTCGTCATGAAGCTCGCTGCCGATGCGGGCGCGTTCCTGCTCCTGGGCCCGGACCAGCCGGTGGGCAAGCTCTCGCAGCTCCCGGGTCCGCTGCTCAACCAGCTCCTCCAGGTGCTCGCGATAACGGTGCAACTCCTGCTCCGCCCTTCTGCGTTCAGTGATGTCGAGGTCCATCTCGAGGACCATAGGCGAACCGTCCGTATCGAAAAAGGGGATATCGTAAGCCTCCAGGACACTGCCGTTCGGGCCCGAAACTTCCCAACGGTGAGGCAGGCCCGTCTCAAACACCTTGTACGCTTCACAGAAGGCGCACGGTTCGCTCAGCCCGTAGCAGTAATCGTAACAGTGCCGGCCCTCGGCCTCCCCGAACCTGTCGCGGAAAGCGCGGTTGGCAAAGGCGACATGATAGTCCGCTGTGAGCAGGCAGATCATCGCCGGCAGCTCTTCAAGCACATTGTAAAGGCGCCGGCGTTCGGCTGTAACCTCCTCCGTCCGCTTTTCGAGCTCCTCTTTCGCTCTGTTACGCTCATCCTCCGCCGCCCTGCGTTCGGTGATGTCCGACAGCGTTGTGCGGCATTGCATCGAACCCTCTACGGCGACACTCTCCAGCATAGCATAGAACTCGGAGCCGTCCTGCCTGCGCATCTTGATTTCCGACTTCTGCCGGCCACCCTCGTCGCAAACCCGGTTCTTGTGGAAATAGAAGTGGTCCTGTGAATCGGGCGCAACGAGACCGGTAAATGGCGAACCAATAAGGCTGATCCTATCCACGCCCG
>JACUUS010000197.1 GCA_014859215.1 Dehalococcoidia bacterium
GAAGCCAGACACAATCAGTCAAGCGTTCTTGCGAATCAGCAGGCTTGCAGGCTTGAAAGGTGTGCGCCTGCACGACTTAAGACACTCCCACGCAACCTTGCTTCTCCAGCAAGGCGTTCATCCGAAAATAGTCCAGGAAAGACTGGGCCATGCGACCATAGCGGTGACACTCGATACTTACAGCCACGTCTTACCGGGGCTTCAGGAAGCAGCGGCTATGGCATTTGAGAAGGGCTTACAGACACGGCCTGTTAGCGATTTGTTAGCTAAAGGGTCTGCCGAGGGCGGGATTTGAACCCGCACGGGCCGAAGCCCAACGGATTTTAAGTCCGTCGCGTCTGCCATTCCGCCACCTCGGCTCGGCAGAGACCAGGAAGAATGAACGTGAGTGAGAGGAGGCTTTCGCAGTCTTAGTCTACCAGCGCGGTCATTTTGAGTCAATTCTCGGGGAACGCCGACTGGTGACAAGCCAGGAGAAGGCCGTTGATAGAGAAACAGCACTTATCAACTCCAGGCGGAGGCGGCTCTAGTTTGCGCACCTGATCACGGTGCCAACTACAACGATGATAATGCTGAGCGAGACGCCTAACCACAGGATATTCGACGCGACCCGCGGGTTCCTGTGCCTGTTAAACGCCCATGATATCAGACCTCCCACCCAGGGCATGGTAAGAAGGACCGGACTGAGGAGGGGAAGCAGCCACCAGACCCAGGAGACCTTTTCCCGCGACATTAGCTCTTTCCGCTCACCCGAGATGAGCGCCCCGCATTCATGACAGAATATCGCTTCTCTCAGAACGGGAGCCGAGCATGTCTTGCAGGAGTAGAGCGGCTTGCCGCAGTACTGGCAGAAGCTGGCATCCGGCGTCGGCCTGCCGCAGGTCGGGCAATTTGTTAGCTCTGACATCTCGTACAAAAAGATAACCACAAAAATGTTCCCTGTCAATGGAGCGGAAGCTGGATGCGCCGGAGCGCCATGCGGGAAAGACCCGGTTCCCATGCGGGCTTCCCGGTGGCATAATCTAGAGACTACTTCCCGCGGGGTGGGCGAATATGGCCGGGACCCGGTTCATTGAGACCTCCAGGGAGATACTGACCATCGCGCGAGCCATTCTGAAGACCAGGGGCCCGGGCGCGGCCTTCTGGTACCTCACCGGCTACAGGATCAAGCGCATAGGGAGGCCGCTCCTTGAGGCCTGCTTCATCATCGAAGCGCGCCTGCGCCAAAGGCCGGTTATCCACGCGATCGGCGACAGCCACGTTAAGACCTACCGGGGCAAGAGGCCTTTCGTAGTCCATCACCTGGGCGCAGCCACCGCGCACAACCTTGCGAACGCGAGCAGCACAACGGGCTCAAACAGGAAGCTCCTGCGCGCGCTCGAAGTTGTCAGCCCGAGGGACGCGGTGCTCCTGTTGGCCGGAGAGATAGACTGCCGGATTCATATCTACTACCAGTTCATGAAACGCGGGGAATCGAAGTCCCTTGATGACCTGGTCGAGGAAACGGTCATAAACTACGGCCGGGTCCTGGAGATGCTGAGGGACAAGGGTTTCAGGTTCGCCGTTCACGGCGTCCCTCCCGCCACGAAGGCGCGTAATGAATACCGCTACCCTTTCTACGCCACCCCCGAGGCGCACAGCAGGATAAGCTCCAGCTTCAACGCGAAAATGAGATCATATTGTGAGGAAAGAGGCTATGCGTATATCGATGTGCATTCCCGGTGCTCCGACTCTGACGGGTTCATGATGCCGGAGTACGCGGCGGATGAAATACACCTTAATCGCAGGGTAGTGGACTTTGTCCGGGCCGAAATCGAGGCAAAGCTCGGGTTGGGAATATGACGGGGTTACCGGTTACGGGCGCGCCATTCCCTTTCTCTCGCTTCGCACTCGGCCGCACAACGTTCGCAGCTCCGATCACAGGGCTCGGCGTGAATGGTCACACTTGCCTCGGGCAGCCTCTCCCGGATCTCGGATTCGATCCTGTCAATGATGCGGTGAGACTCATCCAGGGTTATGTCCTTATTCATGACGATATGGAAATCGATATACCGCTGGCTGCCTGCCCGCCGGGTGCGCAGGTAATGCAGGCCGGCAACCTGCTCTTTGTGTCTCTCTACACAGGCCATTATGAGTTGCTCCTCTTCATGTGCAATCCTGGTGTCGAGCAGGCCTCTCCCGGAAGCGCTGAGGGCTCGGAACGATATCGTGAAAATGTATAGAGCAACCGCTATGGCCAGAATGGAGTCTATGAAAGCGATCCCTGTAATGGCCACTATGAGCAGGCCGACAAGCACGGCGGAGGCGGAATATACATCCGCGGCAATGTTATGAGCATTAGCTTCCAGGACCACCGAGTCCGTATCCCTGGCTGCCCTGAAAAGGTACCGGGACAGGCTGACGCTTACCAGGATGGAGAACGCCATGACTCCGACGCCCGCCAGCGGAATTTCGACCACGGCGCCCGACACGATTCTGTTAACGGAAGCGTAGATGATGAGGCTGGCGGCGATGAATATGAGAACACCCTGGACCACGCCGCCGATGTTCTCTATCTTGCCGTGGCCGTACGGGTGTTCAGCATCGGCGGGTCTGCCCGCGTAGCGTACAGCCGAGAAGGTTATGATTCCCGCGAAGAGGTCTATCAGGCTGTCTGTCGCCTGGGCGATGATACTGATACTGCCGGTAAGCCAGGCCACTCCCGCCTTGGTAAGCACAAGGCCTACGACCACGATGATCAGGACGTTTGCGGCTGTGTTTTTCGCTGAGGATTGACCGGGACGCTGCGACATGCTCTCTTATGCTCCATGACAAGTTTATATCAAGGCCTATAGTGAAGCAATGGAGACCCGCACGCGGAAGGGAGGATAAGTGAGTCTATGTTAGAATAGTGACAGGGTGCAGTTCACTCCCCCGAACCCGCAGGAGGTAATCTAAATGACTGAAATGCCTGAGGCTTATCCTCTAACCCTTTCGGTTGATTATCCGGACAGGAAACTGAACAGGCTGACGACTTTCTTCAGGCTTATCACCGCTATTCCAATCTGGATTGTGCTGGGCCTCGTTGTCGGAGGGACCTTTGGGTGGGAGCAGGACCCGTGGACCTTTGAGTGGGGCTATGGGGGCCTTGTCGTGCTGCCGACCGTGCTCCTGATCCTGTTCCGTCAGAAATACCCCGGATGGTGGTTCGATTGGAACCTCGCGCTGACCCGGTTCGGGACCCGGTTCGGGGCCTATCTCACGCTGCTTACCGACGTCTACCCGTCCACGGACGAGGAGCAGGCCGTCCACCTGGATATCCGTTATCCCGACGCCAAAGCCGATCTGAACCGGTGGCTGCCGCTGATCAAATGGCTGCTTGCGATCCCCCATTACATTGTGCTCTTTTTCCTGGGAATCGCCGGAATTGTGGTCCTGATCATAGCCTGGTTCGCGATCCTGTTCACCGGCCGCTATCCGCGCAGCATGTTTGATTTCATCGTCGGGATAATCCGCTGGTGGCTGCGTGTGCTTGCCTACGCTTTCTTACTGGTGACCGACCGCTACCCGCCCTTTAGCCTGGAGTAGGAGGGTGACTGGGGAACACAGTGTTGGCACTGGGGCTCCTATGGCTATGATGGATATGTACATAGCCAGAGGATGGCAGATGCCGGATACAGCTATCAGGACAAGATATTTCCTGGATAATATACAGGGTCATTTGATTGGATTCCTTCGGCGCAACTGAGCCAAAGATGAGGTTTGCATGCAGATTGGCAGAACTTGGAGGCGACGGTGGGAATCGAACCCACGAATAGGGGTTTTGCAGACCCCC
>JACUUS010000198.1 GCA_014859215.1 Dehalococcoidia bacterium
GCGAAAGCAGCTGGCCGGATATGAGCGAGCCCCCGACCACCCCCAGCATCATCGGGGTGAGAAAGCTGCCGCTGGCCGTAGCGGAGGCCCCCAGGACCGCCTGGAAGAAGAGCGGTATGAAGATGATTCCGCCGAACATTCCGAAGCCTGTTATCAGGATGATGACCTGTGAAATGGCTACAACCCGGTTCCTGAAAAGCGACAGAGGTATAATAGGCTCCTCGGCTCTTGTCTCTATGTACAGGAAGAGGGCGAGCATGAGGCCGGAAAAGGCAAACATGCCGATTACGGGAGCCGAAAGCCAGGGGAAGTCGACGCCCGCGAAAGAAAGCGCCATCATGGTCGGCACAACCGCCAGGATCAGGGCCATTATCCCGGCATAGTCGACCTTGTGCCTGCGCTGTTCGGGCCGCACATCGGGGAAATAGAGCAGGAACAGCAGGATGATCCCGAGCCCGAGCGGGATGTTCACAAAGAATACCCAGTGCCATGACAGCGTATCGGTGAGGAACCCGCCGAGGGTCGGCCCGATGACGGACGAAATGCCGAAAACGCCGGCCATTAATCCCTGGTACTTCCCGCGTTCGGCGGGGGGAAAGAGATCGCCCACCACGATAAAGGCATTGGCGATCATGATGCCGGCGCCTATTCCCTGGAAACCCCGAAATATTATGATTTCCGTCATGGTCCCGCTCATTCCGGAGAGCAGGGAACCCAGTACGAAGATCGCGATGCCCGAGGTATAGAACCATTTCCTGCCGTACATATCGGTCAGCTTGCCTGTGATCGGCACCATGACCGTCGACGTGATGATATAGGAGGTGGTCACCCACGTGTAGTGACTGAACCCGCCAAGATCGGTTATTATGCGCGGCATGGCCGTGCCCACTATGGTCTGGTCCAGCGAGCTCAGGAACATGGCGAGCATCACGCCCGCCATAGTGATTACTATTTGCCGCCTGGGAAGGGCCCGCAAGCCTACTGGTCCCCCTGACTCCAGCCCGCGCTCGCCGGCATCCGCGTCATTAACCATGCGCCGGCATCCTTGTCAAGAGAGTATACGAACGCAAAACTCTCCCCTCTATACAGACATTGGGTCCTGGCGAAGTTATGTCAAGTCGCAGGCAAACGGAGACTAGTCCCTTGCCTCGAGCGCGGATCTTATCATATTGAGGACTGTTTCTTCTCTGGCCGCGTGTTCGTCCACAGACTGGAGCAGTCTTTCCACCGCCTGTCTCATCTGGAACCGGGCCGCAAGCTGTGCCGACCGGTCGGGTTCCGCCGCATCGATTCCCTCCACGTTGCGCTGGGCTTCCTCCAGCTGCGCAAGGAGCGCGTCATGTTCCTGCTTCAGAGCCTGCATAAGCAGCTCTCCCATCAAAGGCGGAAGGTTTTTCTCCTCGAAAGCGAAGTGGTTCCTGAGCCCTTCATTCAGGTAAGAGAATGTCTTTCGCAGCCTTTCCTGCTTTTCGGCCAGGCTCTCAGGCCGACCCGAAATGAGTTCGGCGCCTGCCTTCTGCAGCGAGAAGTAGGCTTCGAGGTCGCTCACCGACTCGCCGACGAGCTTGATGCCGCCCGTCAGCCTCACATGTTCGTCAATTACTTTTCTTATGATGTCCAGTCTCTCTCCCATCCGATCCTCCTCGCCCACAGCACTCAACCGCGTCTCACCAGTTGGGACTAGTTTATCATGTCGCCCGATTGAAATCACTACAGGAGTCAGCGAAAGCCGGAGTACTTTTAGCGTTTTGGGGTTGAACAGGCCTCCGATTATGACATAACCTGATGTCGAGCAGTATTCCATCAGCCGCAAATGCTTCTGGCTGGTCCCCCCGAAACCGGTCTCCCGGGAGGAAATGATGGCAGACTCTAGATTATTCGTTGGGCTGTTGCTTTTTGCCGTTCTATTCAATGCTGTTTTTGCCGCCTGTGCGGGCACGACAGCTTCTTCGCGCGAAGTGGACATGATCACCGATCAGGTCAGGGACATACGGGGTCTTGAGGAGAAAGAGGCTGTCAGCTTCGTGTTTGTGCGCGGCAGGGAAATGGACGTGATCATGCGTTCGATGATGGAAGAGGATTTCCCGCGCGATGAGGTCTCGCTCATGCAGGATGTGCTGGTCATTCTCGATTTTCTGGAAGAGGGAAAGGACCTTCACCGGATCATCCTGGACGTGTACTCCGAACAGGTCACGGGCTTCTACGACACCGAGACCAGAAAGATGCTGGTGCTGAGCAGTCCTCAGGGACTCGGTCCGATGGAGAAAGTAACGATAGCCCACGAATATACTCACGCATTACAGGACCAGCACTTCGATCTCAATTCGCTTGCCGAAGCAGCCAGGGGGAACTCCGACTATTCTCTGGCGGTCCTTTCTTTGATCGAGGGTGACGCGGTGCTTGTGCAGCTGGACTATATAATGGGTAATCTGACCGACGATGAATACGAGCAGCTAATCGGTGAACCGGCAGAAGCGGACTCTCTCGATGCGGCTCCCAGGTTCATAAGGGAGACATTGCTTTTCCCCTACCTGGCCGGAGCCGAATTCTGTGCCGCGCTCGGAAGCCTGGAGGCGATAAACAGGGCATTTGAGAGTCCGCCCCGCTCCACCGAACAGATTTTGCATCCCGACAGGTACTTCGAGGGTGATGAGCCTGTCGAGATAGAGTTTCCCGACCTGGAGAATTTCCCATCTGAGGGCTGGTCTCTCATGGATACCGATGTCCTGGGGGAGTTCGTTCTCCGCCTGTACCTGGAAGTGTTCCTGGAGGCCGGAGAAGCGTTCGATGCGGCGGAAGGATGGGGAGGGGACCGCTACGCATACC
This sequence comes from Dehalococcoidia bacterium, assembly GCA_014859215.1. GTDB lineage: Bacteria > Chloroflexota > Dehalococcoidia > SZUA-161 > SZUA-161 > Kmv37. Next base: position 2,827 of record JACUUS010000198.1, read on the forward strand.
TGAAGAGCGAAGATGGCAAGGGCATGCTGGTCCTGCACACGGCCTGGGATACGGCCAGGGATGCCGACGAATTCTTCGAAGCCTACATTTCCTTCGCGGAGAGAAAAGCCGGCCCCGGCCGGAACCTGCTGGTGAATGAAGCAGACAGGATGCATTGGACGGCGGATGATGTTAGTATTTACCTTGGGCGGAACGCCTATGAGGTCCTTGTGCTTATAGGTCCCGCCGAAGAGGTTTCTGAAACAGTAGAAGCATTCTTTCCTGATTTCTAGGGAACGGCCCACGTGAGAGAAATGGACGGCTTGCAGGACAGGGCCAGGGAGATACTGGATCGCAACGCCAAGAAGGGCGATGGCTACTACTACGTTGCGCCGTCCCCGAGAAAATATCCTCATCAGTGGTCATGGGACTCCTCCTTCCACGCAATTGTGAATGCCGGCCTGGGGAGAGTGCATCTGGCCATGGAAGAGGTCCTGACCCTGCTGGGGCGGATGCTGCCTGACGGGCGCTTGCCGCACATAGTCTGCCATGGGCGCAGCCTGACTTCGCTCACCAACCGTGTATTCAGAAGACACTGGCCGCAACCGGACCGGTCGCCGTTCGTGCAACCTCCAGTCGTCGCGCTGGCCGTAAAGGAAATCTGGGAACTAAGCGGGGATGCATCGTTCCTGCGGGAAGCCCTGCCCTTCCTGAAGAGACACTTTGATTGGCTCTCGAAAGAAAGGCGCATGGACGGGTCGAAGCTGGTGTCCATATTCTCCCCCTGGGAGTCCGGGCTGGACCATAAGCCGGCCTTTGACAGGCTGCTCGGCAGCATTGCCGGGCTGCCCCTGGGCCTCTACCTGGCGTTGTATCTCCTTGAGGTCAGGATAGGCTTACGCAGGCATGATCCCGCAGAGGTGGTGAAGAGAGGGCTGTTCAACGTCAAGGAGGTTCTGTTCAACTCGGTATAA
>JACUUS010000199.1 GCA_014859215.1 Dehalococcoidia bacterium
CGTTGTGGATCTGGGACAGGGCCTGTCCCTTGGTGCAGAGTGTGCCCTGGCTGATCGGATGGTCGGGATCGCCCTCCATGTTCATAACCAGGTTCTTGCTCTTGTCCGCCGAGACAAGAGCGCCGCAGCCCACCGAGCAGTAGCAGCATATGGTGGGTGTCTCCCCGAGGACCTCTTTCCTGAGCGGGATTGCCCGGGGCCGGCTGTCTGAGCCAACGCCCTGAAGAACGGCAAAGGCTCCCATGCCCGCCCCACTCGCTTTCAGAAATTCCCTACGAGTCAGCTCCATTTACTCCTCCTCGTTAGCAGTCAGGGAAAAAACCAAAAAAAAGGAATGCATCCGCATTCCCTGCTTACCCCTGGAAGACAATATGAGTTCTTTACCCCTAGCAAGCGCGCACCGTCTCTCCGTGGATCACTACAAGTTTATAGAACGCTCGGACTAATGTCAAGACTTGTTATGCTTCACGGGGCTTCTCTGGCTGAAGCTGGCACGAACCTATCTTCCTACAAGATTTTGAGAATTCGGCCTGGACCAGGGGCTATCCGGATGAGCCGGTATCCCCGCGCCACTTCCGCACGAGGCGGCTGAGAAACGGCATGAATATGATCATTGACAGAAGGAAAACCCAACCCGCCCCTCCGGCGCGCGGGATCCAGCCATAGTCGCCAATCGTCGCGACCGCGAAGAAGAGGCCCGCGAGAATGATAGATGCTCCGGTGTAGAGGACGGCGCTAATAACGCTCGTGTTTAGAAAACGCTTTCTCATGAGGACCCTTCCTGTTGTGCCGGCGCCAAACGGGGCGTCTTGACCCCCGAGCCTTTCCTTACCGAGGGTACGAATCCGCGCATTCTCAGAGTATTCAGCGTTACAGAGAGGGAACTCGTAGCCATGAGCAAAGCAGCCAGCTCCGGGCTTACCATCTGGGCGATGAAGGGGTAAAGAAGCCCGGCGCCAAGCGGGATCGCGAGAATGTTGTAACCGAAGGCCCAGAACAGGTTCTGTTTTATAACCCGGAGCGTCTGGCGGCTTATCTGGAGGGCCGCGACCACGTCCATGATATCGTCCTTGACCAGGATCACGTGCCCTGTTTCCCTCGCCACATCAGTGCCGGACCCGATAGCGATGCCTACATCAGCGCGGGCAAGGGCCGGCGCGTCGTTTATGCCGTCGCCCACCATCGCGACCTTCAGGCCTTCCGACTGGAGCTTCAGCACCTCGCCTGCCTTGTCTTCCGGAAGGACCTCCGCCAGCACCTGATCGATTCCGACCTGGCGTGCGATAGCCTCGGCGGTGCGCCGGTTGTCGCCGGTTATCATGGCGACGCGCAACCCCATGCGGTGCAGTTCGCGTACAGCCGCGGCGGAGCTTTCCTTGAGCATGTCGGCTACGGCTATGAGCCCGGCCGGCTTTCCATCCAGGGCCACAAACATCACTGTCTTGCCTTCGAACTCGAGTTTCCCCGAATTCGCCATCATGCCGTCGAGCGAAATGCTCCGCTCGGCCATGAACTTGCGGTTGCCGAGCAGGATTGTCCTGCCTTCATACTCGGCTTCCACGCCGCGCCCCGGAACGGCATTGAAGGAATCGGCGTCGTCCAGGCGCAGCCCGCGTTCCCTCGCTGCTCGGATCACGGCTTCGCCCAGGGGGTGCTCCGAGTTCTTCTCGGCTACAGCGGCCATCCGGAGGACCGTATTCTCGTCGAAGCCGTCCCCGGGCAATATGTCGGTAAGGGAGGGTTCGCCCCTGGTGAGAGTGCCCGTCTTATCGAAGACGACCACATGCAGTCCGGCGGCTGCTTCCATCACGTCGGCCCCCTTGAAAAGGATGCCGTGCTCGGCTGCCTTGCCGCTGCCGGCCATGACCGCGCTTGGCGTGGCCAGTCCGACGGCGCACGGGCAGGATATGACGAGGACGGTGATGGAGGTAAGCAGGGCGAAGCCGAATACGCCCATGCCCGTGAGAAGATACGGCGTCAGGATCAGGCGGCTTTCCGGGACGAACCAGAGCCCGTACCCTACGAAGAACCAGAATACGAAAACCACCAGGGCCAGCACGTGCACGCCGAGGATGAAGTTGCCGGCCACCCTGTCCGCTATCCGCTGGATCGGCGCTCGGGTCAGCTGGGCGTCCTCCACCAGCTTGATGATCTTCGCCAGCGCGGTATCCCTGCCCACCCGGGTGGCCCGGAACCTGAAAGCTCCGGTCCTGTTCATGGTCCCGCCGGTAACCTGGTCCCCCTCCTTTTTCTCCACGGGAATGCTCTCTCCGGTTATCATGGACTCGTCGACCGACGAGTAGCCCTCGAGCACCTCGCCGTCTACCGGAACGGATTCCCCCGGACGGACGATAAGGATGTCGCCCACCTGCACGTCCTCGGCGGGTATCTCGACAGCCTTCCCTTCGCGCAGGACCCGCGCCATTCGCGGCTGGAGCTTCATCAGCCGCCGGATGGCCTCCGAGGTGCGCCCTCGTGTCACGGCTTCCAGGTAGCGGCCCAGTATGATGAATGCCGTGAGCAGGGCGGCGGCCTCGTAGAAGGTGGCCCCCTCGCCTCCGAAGCCTGCGTCAGGCCAGAACGTGTTTACCACCGCGATCCCATAGGCCGCGCCGATACCGGTGGCGTAGAGAAGGTTCATGTCGGTGAGGCCCCGCTTGAGCCCGTTCCAGCTATTGACGAAGAACTGCCTGCCTGGGCCGAAGACTATGGGAGTGGTCAGGAGGAACAGGACGATCTTGTTGTGCAGGAATGCCGGTATTATGGAGGGGAAAAACCAGTAAGGCTGCAGCATTCCCACCATGACAAGTATGCCCAGGATACCGGCGACGATGAGGTTATTGCGCTGGCGTCTTATCTCGCGTTCGCGCGCCTCTTTCTCAGGGTCGAGATGCTCCCGTCCTTCAACGCGCTCTTCCACGCTGAAGCCCAGGTCGCGTACAACTTTCAAAACAGTTTCAAGCGGGGTTATATCTCTGGCGTACTCTACCCTTGCGGTGCCCGTGGCAAGGTTGACATTGACCGCGGCCACGCCGGGGAGACTGCCGACGGCTGTCTGGATGTTGTTGACGCATGAAGCGCACTTCATGCCCGTGATACGCAGGTCCGCGAAATCGAGCGAGGGCATGTATCCCGTTTCGTCCAGGGCCTTCTTCATGGCGGCAAGCGAGGCTGTGGCAGGGTCGAACTCTATCGAGACCTTGCCCGTGGCCAGATTGGCGACCGCCGAGCTGACGCCGGGCACGGTCTTGAGCGCATCCTCGACATGGGCGACGCACGAGGCGCACATCATGCCCCCGACCGAGAGGGACGCCTTTCTGGTCCTGGCGCTGTCACTCATTGGTGCGTTCTCCTCGCTTCTTATGCCCCCGTGGGGCATACACAAATACTACAGCATTCCCGGTGCTGTGTCAAGGCCCCGCCGCAGGCATTCTATTGACAATCTCTGTGGGTGAGGCTAGAATCTATGTATGCCCCGCATAGGCATATTAGGATTCTGCGGAGGTCGGACATGCCTTCATATACCGGGGATAAGCGCGAAATCCTCGTGCGCCTGAGGAGGATGGAAGGCCAGCTCAAAGGAATTCAGCGGATGGTCGAGCAGGAGAAGTACTGCGTCGATGTGCTGAACCAGCTTTCCTCGATAATCGCCGCGACGCAGAAGGTGGCCAACATCATTCTCCAGGACCATATTCGCGGGTGCGTGCGTGAGGCCCTCAGCCGGGACGAACGGGGCGAGGAGCATCTGAATGAGCTTATCGCGGTTATCGACC
>JACUUS010000200.1 GCA_014859215.1 Dehalococcoidia bacterium
CCTTGCACACGTTGACAGGCAGGTCCTGCAGCCGGGCATGCATCCCGACTATCATGCCTTCGTAGACCGGCGTGCCGGGTCCGACAAAGGTATCGCCCCGTTCCTGGGCGTGATCGAGGCCGTACGTCACAGCCATACCTTGCTCTGACGACACAATGACGCCCGCGCGACTCGGGGCTATTTCGCCCCGCCATGGTTCGTAGCGCAGAAAGACAGAATTCATGATGCTGTCGCCGCGGGTAGCCGTAAGAAAAGAGCTGCGGAAGCCGATCAGCCCCCTGGTTGGTATACGGAACTCCAGGCGCACATTGTCATGTCCATCGTTGCGCATGTCGCTAAGCTGCGCCTGCCGCTCGCTCAGCATCTCGGTCAAAACTCCTATATACCCGGCTTTTGTATCGATGGTAAGGGTCTCCACCGGTTCCATCAGGGTGCCGTCGACTATCCTGGTTATTGCCTCCGGCCTGGATACCTCGAACTCATAGCCCTCCCGGCGCATCGTCTCGATCAGGATAGCCAGGTGCAGCTCGCCCCTGCCTTTTACCAGGAAAGTGTCCGGGCTTTCCGTATCCTGCACGCGCAGGCTGAGGTTCGTCTCCAGCTCTTTCTGAAGCCGAGCCCGGAGCTGGCGCGTCGTGTGAAAGCTGCCCTCGCGACCGGCGAATGGCGAGGTATTGACCCCGAGGGTCATTTCCAGCGTCGGCTCGCCGATCTCTATACGCGGCAGGGCTTCAAGCAGGTCCAGGCCTGTGATAGTATCGCCGATGCTCACCTTTTCCACGCCGGTCACGGCTACTATGTCGCCGGCGTCGGCTGCTTCCACCTTGATGCGTTTGAGGCCGAGATGGGTGAACACCTCGGCGATTTCGTAACGCGTCTCCGTGCCGTCGCAGCCCAGGACGGCTACCGGATCACGGGGTGCGATGGTGCCTCTCCAGATCCTGCCGATAGCTATTCTGCCCTTGTGGCTGTCATAGTCCAGGTTGGAGACGAGCATCTGAAAGGGACCGCTCTTGACTTGAGGCGGCGGCACCTTTTCCAGAATGCAGTCGAGCAGAGGAGAAATATCCATGCCCTGCGTTCCCGGCTCGGTCACAGCGATGCCGTCCCTCGCGCTGGCATACAGTACCTGAAAATCGAGCTGGTCGGCGGTGGTGGCAAGTTCCAGGAACAGGTCCTGGATGAGCCGGGTCACTTCCACGACCCGTGAGCTGTCGCGGTCTATCTTGTTGATGACCACGATGGGTGTCAGACCCTTCGCCATAGCCTGGCGCAGCACGAACCTGGTCTGGGGCATGGGACCTTCTACAGAGTCAACCAGGAGCAGGCAGCCGTCGGCCATGCTGATCACGCGCTCTACCTCTCCGCTGAAATCGGCATGACCCGGGGTGTCGATGATATTGATCTTGACGCCTTTGTACTGCACCGCCGTATTCTTGGACATGATGGTAATGCCCTTCTCGCGCTCGAGGACGTTGCTGTCCATTATCAGATCGCCGACTACCTGGTTTTCCCGGAAGACCTTGCTCTGCTTGAGCATGGCGTCGACCAGGGTAGTCTTCCCGTGGTCCACATGGGCGATGATAGCTATGTTCCTGATGTCATTCCTGTAGTTCATGGTCTTGTTCCAGTGACAGTCAATGCTGTCCGTCGATTTCGTACGGAGCCTTTCCACCAGCCCAATCAACCTCTTTAACAGCTCGCCCGTTGGCACAGTCCGGGTGCATTTCCAGCGGCGCTCAGGGAAAGAAGGGGAGGCATTCCTCAAGGTGCCCTGCTAGGGTCTCACATGAGGCGGCGAGATCCCGGCTCCAGCGGCAGGCAAGGTATCCAATCTCATTCCGGGCATCATCAAGAACTGGCTTTCTTCCTGGGAATTCACCTGGTGGCAACCGTACACTTTCTCTATTCTACTGCAAAAGGTGCGCCTCACACAAGGCAGTGTGCCGCTGCCTCAATCTGGTCCAGGCTGCTGTATCCAGGCAAAACTCTGCCGGCTGGGTATGAAATGGGCAGAAAGGGATGAAACGTTAACTATATTACAGTACTGGGCATTGACAACACCCGCCCAAAGTGCTATAAGGTCTCCACCTACCGTCTTACAAGACTTTCCAGAACGTACGAAGATTAGCCCCGGTGGACATGTACGCCACCGGGAGCTTGCTGTCGCGGGCCAGTCCCGTCCTCACAAGTTCAAGGACTCTTTCTCCCTGCCGCATCGCTGGTTTACACCGCTATCGCCGGCGGAGGGAAAGGGTGGTCGGAGCGGACAGATGAAAAAGGGAAAGACTGTGGCGGTAGCCCTGGCCTTGGCGCTCCTACTCGCGATTGCCCTCCCGATCGCCGGAGCGGCAGCCGAGGACGATGATCATAATCCGCGTTACGAGTATGACCCCGGCTCGTTCTCCGGGTCCCTCTATCCCGGAGGTGCGCTTTCATTTGATGTGGCAATTTCGATCTTCGACAACACCCCCTTCAATGATGAAGTTCCTACAGTCATGAACGCGAAAGACAAATACCCTGCCAGCTTCGACAGCGCCCTGAGTATCAGCTACTCTCCAAGTTATTTCCTGCTTGGCCAGGACGATGTCCAGGTGGTGACAGTCACATTTTCCGCATCATCCGCAGCGGCTGCCGGTGTTTACACTTGCAAGATCGTGGCTGTGGACTGCGGCCAGACCCCGAGAGTAGCTTCCGCGTCAGGCTGCGCGGCCACTATCACAGGTCTCGCTGCACCCGGTCCAACACCCACCCCCGGTCCTACTCCAACACCCGCTCCAACCCATACCCCTGCCCCTGCGCCCAGTCCCACCCCTACCCCTACCCCGGCCTCACCCGCTTCCTACCAGGCCTACACCCCGTCCGGCTCTTCCGTAACAGTCTTTGCCGGGGAGATGATCATCACTTTCGCGGCAGTCACAGCGCCCGGAACCACCACCGTCGTCACCAACGCGTTCAATACCGCCGGCTCTCTGCCGGAAGGGATAGCGGCCGACTCTTATCATATTCTGGTGGACATATCTACGTCTGCGTCCTATGTGCCGCCTATCACCATCGGCTTCAGGTATGACCCGGACCAGGTCAAGAATGCGCGTTCGGTCAAGTTTTTCCACTATACCAATGGCGAGTGGCAACAGGTAGAAACAAAGGTGGACAACATCAACAAGATTGTCTCCGGGCAGGTATCGAGCCTGTCCCTCTTTCTATTCGGACTGGGAGGATGCTTCATAGCTACCGCAGCGTACGGCACACCGCTGGATGATCACGCAGACACACTCCGCGCCTTCCGCGATACTTATCTGGAGACCAACCCGCTGGGCTCGGCTCTGGTTTCCTTTTACTACAGGGTGAGCCCGCCCATGGCCGAGTTCATTGAAGCGCACCCGGTCCTGAAGCCACCGGTAAGAGCCGTGCTGTTGCCCGCCGTTACAGTGAGCTGGCTCGCGATGCATACGGTGTTGCCCGTGAGACTCGCCGCCGTGGGCCTGACCGCGCTGCTGCCTGCAGCGCTTGCGGTGCTGCTTGTTTGGCGGACCCGTCGAAGATCACGCTCTCATTGACCCAGGGCGCGCGAATTACCGCATCTTGATGAGGGAACAGGCGGGGTTAACGGCTCTCGCGTGGGTGCGATTGAAGCAGGCGCGGGAAAGTATCGAGAGTACCTTCACCAGGTCCAGGGGCACCAGCCTCAAAGGATTGACCTTCATCAGGTGGCACATTGCCTCCGTGGTCGCCCGGAGGTCGTTGCACTCCCCGCTGATGTAGA
>JACUUS010000201.1 GCA_014859215.1 Dehalococcoidia bacterium
GCCGTCAGCGTCCTTGCTGGTAAGCAGTATCTCGCCCGCACCCAGCCCTTCGACCTGTTTCGCCCACTCGACTATATCCATGCCGGTCCCCTCGCTGCCGCTTTTCACCACTACCTCCAGCCGCGGCAGGCCCGAGGCGGACGGATTCTTGCGGCCGTCCACAGCTACCACCAGCCTGCCTTTTCCGAAGCGCTTCGAGGCTTCAGCTATGAGCTGCGGCCGTTTCACCGCGGCCGTATTTATGGAGACCTTGCTCACACCAAGCTCGAAGAGCTCATTCATGTCCTGTATGGACCCGATGCCTCCACCCACAGCCAGGGGTATCGTGACCTTTCCTGAAATGCGCTCGACCCATTCGAGCCTGGTCTTTCGGTTCTGTACAGTGGCGAAGATATCCAGGAAAACAAGCTCATCCGCGCCCTGTTCGCAGTAGGCCTTTCCTGCCTCTAGCGGGTCGCGAGCGTCCTTGAGGTTGACAAAGTTCACGCCTTTGACTACTCTGCCGTCCTTGATGTCGAGACAGGGAATGATTCGTACGGGGTTCAAGCTACGTCCCTGATGTCGACAAGATCGCGATATTCCATCACAGTGCTCATGGCATAGTTCGCGGCCTCGATACCCGCCTCCTCCGCCGCCGCTACAGGGTTCATCCCGCCGATCAGGATCATGCCGATCCTGTTGAGGTCTACAGGTATTTCGCAGACCGGTTCGCTGGTAGCGCCCATGATAAGGAGACCGCCGATGCCTGCCATCTTGAGCCTGGATACCACTTCCTCGGCTACGCCGCGGCAAACGGCTGGTATCTCCCGGAAGTTGGCAAGGATCTTGCCTTCCCCCCTCCTGACCACTTCCCTCACAGAGGTCATCCCGGCCCTGATGAAAACCTCCGACGGATCCAGCGAGGAGCCGGCATAGTGGATAAGCTCCACGAAGCGAAAAGGTGCGGAATTCCTCACCTGGAGTATGCCCCCGAACCTGGAGTCCATCGGCACGCCGGCCTTCAGCATGCAACCGTTGATGACGATGCTGCAAACCGTGGCGATGCCCGCTCTCCCGTCGGGAACAGTGTATTCTGCAAGTCGTTGTCCTTCATGGGCGACTGCGACGAGGCTGCTCGTGCAGAGTCCCTTCTCGAAGGCTGGTCTCATTAGCTGGAGGGCTCTGGCGAACCTGTCTTTGGGGAAAAACGAGATGTTGACGGGAATAAGGCCGCTGCGCTTGACTGGATCGAAGTCGGTGCGGAAGGCGAGAAGCTCTATCTTGGAAATGGCGAGCCCCACCTTGTCCTTGACCAGGGCGCTCTTGAGCTCCTCCTCACCAAGGGTGGTGAGGCTTCGTCCGTCCCTGCCCACCAGGCGGGTAAGTCCGCGTTCATCCGTCAGCTTGAGGTGGTAACGCACCGCTCTTTCGCCGAGCTCGACTCCATAGTCGTGGAGACGGTTAGCCACGATCCTGGCCCCGATCGGTTCTGGGGATTCACGCAGGATCTTCAGGATCGAGACTACTTTGCGTTCGACGTCGAGCGTTTCAAATCCCATGGCGGTCGAAGGAAACTGGTTTCCTTTCAGTCGAATATACACAATTTGTGCATTTGCGTCAAACCCTTGCCGCGAGGAATTTCTCTTTCTCCCCGCAGGCGGGATGAAGCTGGCATGAGAGCAGTATCTCTATAGTCTACGTAACCCTACGCATACCCCTTGATTCCCGCAGGCCTTAGAATCGGAAGTAGCCCCGCGACAGGCTAAGCCGGTATCTGAGGCTGCCAAATCCGCGCAGGAATGGGACTGTGAACGTCAACTGGCTTCTGGCTGGAGCTGCCGCGCTGCCGATTATTATTGTGGGCGTGTTGATGGTGGGCCGGAACTGGCCGGCCAGCCGCGCCATGCCTGTGGGCTGGCTCACCGCAGCCGTGATCGCCGCCATCTGGTGGGATATGCCCTTCAGTTGGATATCCGCCGCTACCCTGGCGGGATTGATAGAGGCCCTGAACATCCTGATCATCGTTTTCGGCGCGGTCCTCATCCTGCGCCTGATAACCAGGAGCGGCGGCCTTGCATCGATCTCCGGCTCCATGGCCTCGATCTCCGCCGATCGCAGGGTACAGGTCCTACTGATCGGCTGGCTGCTGGTCTGCTTCCTGGAAGGGGCCGCGGGCTTCGGGACGCCGGCCGCCGTCGCGGCCCCGCTTCTGGTCGGACTCGGTTTTCCTCCATTGATCGCCGTGACCACCGCCCTTGTCGCCAACAGCACCGCGGTCACTTTCGGCGCCGTTGGAGTGCCGATCTGGGGAGGATTCGAACCTGTCAGGAACCTCGTGGGTCTACCGCCGGCCGGCTTCACGGAGTACCTGCGGGAAATCGGCGCGTTCTCAGGCGTTCTGCACTTCGCCATCGGGACCTTCATCCCCCTGGCTGTCGTGTCCTTGCTGACCAGGTTCTCTGAAGGCTCCTTCAAGCAAGGCCTCAGGGTCTGGCCCCTCGCCATTTTCGCCGGCCTTTCTTTCACCATACCCATGGTGCTCATCGCTACACTGGTCGGCTTCGAGCTCCCCTCCCTCCTGGGATCGTTGATCGCTCTTCCCGTGTTCATTCTCGCGGTTTCCAGGCGTTTCCTGGTCCCGAAGGATACCTGGGAGTTCCCGCCGCGCGAAAGCTGGCCGGATGACTGGGAAGGGGAGATAAAGGCCGGAACAGGCGCGAACCTGGCGGAGTCCCGCATCCGGCCGTGGAAGGCCTGGCTGCCGTATGTGCTGGTTGGAGCCATCCTCCTTCTGACGCGACTTGAGATATTCGGACTCGTCCCGATCCTGCAAGGCTACAGGCTGGAATGGGACGGCATACTGGGGACGACCATCACCAGGGGGATCGCGCCTCTTTACAATCCGGGGATCATACCATTCATTCTCGTCGCGCTGATCATTCCCCTCCTCCACGGCCTGGGCAGGCGTGAAACGCTCCAGGCATGGAGAGAGACTTTCAGGCTGGTCTTGCCGGCGGCGATCGCCCTGTTCTTCACCCTGGGCATGGTCTTTATACTGATAAACTCCGGCGAGCCGGCTGACAGGGACTCCATGCTGATCGTGATGGCGAGCGCTGCCGCCGCCATAGCCGGGGGCGCATGGTACATGGTCGCCCCGCTGGTAGGCGAGCTCGGCACTTTCATATCAGGCAGCAACACGGTCTCCAACATCATGTTCGGCGCCTTCCAGCTTGACACAGCCGGCCAGGCAGGGCTTCCCTCTGTGCCGGTGCTCGCGGCCCAGGCTGTAGGAGGGGCGGCGGGCAACATGATATGCATACACAATGTCGTGGCGGTGCTGACCACCGTGGGTCTGCTGGGCCGGGAAGGCAAGATAGTGATCAGGAACCTGCCCGTGGCCCTCGGCTACGCGCTGGCGGCAGGGGCCATAACCTGGGCAATCGCCGCGCTGGCCCCCGGCTTCGGCTGAGGCGTAATGGAACTATCACCAGCGCCGCGCTGACGCAAGTTCACGCCAGACAGCGAATGCCGCCCTCTCCGTACCGTCCCGCTTTATGAGCGCCACATAGTCGTTTTCGTCAAGAGCGTGCAGCCAGCACCAGCCCAACATCTCAAGCTCGAGCCCCTGGTCCACGGTAAACGGGTGGCCGCATCCCTCAAGAAATCGGCCTGCCCCTGCTCTCCGCCGAAAGGCTCCATGGCCGCCCATCCAAGCTCGCTGAACCCTAGAGCCTTTCCGGGCAAATAGGAGAGTGCCCTCGCATAGTAGTCATCGGGGAT
>JACUUS010000202.1 GCA_014859215.1 Dehalococcoidia bacterium
TCTGTTGATTCCCGCACAGCCTCAAGTGCGCAGCTGAGGTGCCCTTTGCCGCCGTCAACAATTACGAGATCAGGCAAGACCGCCCATGAACTGCCGTTTGCCTCCCCCGCCCGCCGGAAGCGACGTTTCAGGACTTCTCTCATCATCGCGTAGTCATCAATCCCCTCAACGGTCCTTATCCTGAAACGACGGTAATGCGAAGGTCTGGGGCGGCCGTTTTCGAAAACAACCATGCTTCCTGTGGCTGCAGTGCCGGCGATATCCGAGATATCGTAGCATTCAATCCTGGCGGGAATGACGGGCAGGTTCAGCTTTCCCTGCAATTCCTTGAGAGCGTCACCGGTCTTGCCGCTGTCGGCAAGCCACTTCAACCTGGCCTGCTCCAGTACCTCCCTTGCGTTCTCACTCACAAGTTCCACCAGCTTTTTTTTCTCGCCGCGACGGGGAACCACAAGGTTCACCCTTCGCCCCCGCCTGGTCTTGAGCCATGATTCCATCACTTCTCGATCATCAGGTGAATACTGAAGGAGAATGTCAGGTGGAACATAGGCGGCGGAACCGTAGTATTGCTCTACGAAGCTGGCGGTAATCTTCTCGGGTGTCTCATCCTGCACGCCTTCAAGCATGAAATGTTCACGCCCCACAATCCTGCCCTGGCGAACGAAGAAAACCTGAACGGATGCCTCGTTGTTTTCACGCGCGAACGCGATAACGTCTTCATCACCGCGGGAAGTGGACGTGATCTTCTGGGACTCCGTGATATGATTAACAGCCTGCAGGCAATCGCGCAGGTACGCTGCTTTCTCGAAATTGGTCGCTTCGGCGGCTTCCTCCATCTGTGCACGCAGATTGCGTATAACCGCGTCTTGTTTGCCCTCCAGGAAAAGAATCACCTGCTCTATAATCCGGCGGTAATCCTCCCGGGAAATTTCGCCGCTGCAGGCGCCGACACACGAGTTTATGTAGAAATCGAAGCACGGACGCGGTTTCTTGCCCGTGATAACACCCCTGGGAGAGCAGTACCGGAAGAGCTTCTTTAGCAGGTCAAGGGTCCTGTGGACTGAGTTCGCGCTGGCAAAAGGACCGAAGTAACGTGCTCCATCGTCTTCGAAGCGCCTCGTCAGGAAAACCCGCGGCCATTCCTCGTTAAGGCTCACTTTGATGTAAGGGTAGCTCTTGTCGTCCTTCAACCTCACATTGTAATGAGGCCGGTGCTGCTTTATCAGGTTGCCCTCAAGTATGACCGCTTCCTGCTCGGAATCGGTGATGATGAACTCCAGGTCACGCACCATGGAAATCATCCTCTGTATTTTGGGCAGCAGGGAGCCTGGCGCACCAAAATAAGATCTTACGCGGTTCCGGAGGACGGATGCTTTGCCGACGTAGAGTACTTTGCCGGAGGCGTCCTTGAAAAGGTAGGCGCCGGACCTCGCCGGCAATGCCCTTAGCTGTTCCTCGAAACGACTGTTCCCCACCTGTGCTTTTCCACCTACCCCTCGCGCTTCTCGTCTGAGATACGGGTGATGCTTATGACGCCGTGAACCCCTTCCAGCTTCGCGAACAATCGACCGAGCTGGCCGATAGTCTGGATATCCAGGGACAAGTATATAGAAAGTGTATCGCCTTTCGGTTCGCCGAACGACACGGACGCGATATTCACTTTCTCAGCCGATATCAGGGCCGAAATATCTCTCAGCAGACCCACGCGATCCCAGGCTTCAACGTGAATCGTGACGGAGAAGGAAACGCCGGTCTTCCCCCACGCAACCTTGACCAGCCTCTCCTTTTCATCCTCATTCAGTATATTCGGGCAGTCTCTCTTGTGAACAGAGACTCCCCTGCTGCGGGTAACAAAGCCTATGATATCATCGCCCGGCACAGGCTGACAGCAGGAAGCTATATGGGTTAGAAGATCCCCTACTCCGAGCACCTGTACATCCGCGGTTGTCTTGGCTTTCGGCGGAGCCGCCACGGGAGCCGACTGCGGCGGCCGTTCCTCGGCACCGGAAAGCTTCAGTGCTATGAGGTGAGAACTGACGTCTCCGCATCCAACGGCTGCTAGAAGGTCTTCCACCGTATCATATTTGAAAAGCCTGGCAATCTTCTCGCGGTCAGCGAAAGATATTCCCAGCCGCCGGAGTTCCTTATCCAGGATTTCCCTGCCTCTTTCTATATTCTCAACCCTTTCCTGTTTGCGGAACCATTGCCTGATCTTTTCCCGGGCATGATGCGTATTCACATAGCCGAGATTTGGATTGAGCCAGTCGAGGCTCGGACCACGATCCGTCTTGGTTGCCATCACTTCAACAGTGTCCCCGTTACGAAGCTGGTAGTCCAGTGACACCAGTCTACCGTTTACCTTGGCCCCTACGCACCGGTGTCCCAGGTCGGTATGAATCCTGTAAGCGAAGTCAAGCGGCGTCGCTGTCTTTGGAAGCTCTTTTATTTCACCCCTTGGAGTATAGACAAAGACCTGGTCCTGGAAAACATCGGTCTTGATGGATTCCAGGAAGGCGGTCCCGCTAAGCTCGCGCTGCCATTCCATTAGCTGCCGGAGCCACGTTATCTTCTCTTCAAACGCGATATCCTTCTTTGCGCCTTCCTTGTACTTCCAGTGAGAAGCAACACCATATTCCGCGACGCGATGCATGCGGTGAGTCCTTATCTGGACCTCAAGAGGTCTGGTATTCATCGCCATGACTGTTGTATGCAGACCTTGATACATGTTCTCTTTCGGATTCGCGATGAAGTCGTCAAAATGCTCCGGCAGAGGATGCCAGAGATTGTGCACTATACCCAGAGCGCTATAGCAATCGGGAATTGAGTCTACCAGCACCCGCAGGGCAAAGAGGTCGTGTATATCACTGAACTCCTTACCCTGGGCAGCATACCTCTCCATCTTATTGTAGACGCTCCTGATACTCTTAGGCCGCCCGGTAACCTCCGCTTTCAGGCCTGCCCCGTCCAACTCCTCTTTGAGGACCCGGCTGACGCGCGCGACGTATCGTTCACGGGTAACCCTGCGTGCCGCTATGAGCTTTGCAATCCTGTGATATTTTTCGGGCTGTAGATAACGAAAAGCGAGGTCTTCCAGCTGCCACTTGAGTTCCCATATGCCAAGACGGTGCGCGAGCGGAGCATAAATCTCCAGTGTCTCCTGGGAAATACGCTGCTGCTTCTGCGGGGATAGCGCCTTGAGAGTGCGCATGTTGTGCAGCTTGTCCGCAAGTTTTATGAGCACCACACGGATATCTTCGGCGGTAGCTACGAACATCTTGCGCAGGCTCTCAACATGAGTCTCGCTCTCAAGAAGGCTGATCATCTCTCCTGTCTGGACCTGTGTCGAAATCTTGTCCAGCCTGGTCATGCCGTCCACCAGCCTCCGGACCTCGACGCCAAACTTGCTCTCGATTTCATCTAGCGGAATGCCGCAATCTTCCGGCACATCGTGAAGCAGCGCGGCCGCAAGCGATGTCTCGTCAAGCTGAAGATCCGCTACGATCATAGCGGTTTCGAGCGGATGTGTGATATACGCTTCGCCCGATTGCCGTCGCTGATCGCGATGGGCCTCGAGAGCGTACAGATATGCCTCCTCCACAAGATCAATCTTGTTTTCGGGCAGATACTCGCCTATCTTCTCTATAAGCGGCTTTACATCTATGGGTTTAATCCCGTCCATACTAGTACCTTGTAACCATTATAACTTCGGATAGAGATGATTGAGTTTAGTACGTG
>JACUUS010000203.1 GCA_014859215.1 Dehalococcoidia bacterium
GCCCCTTTTCATTACCCGTTTTCCCTATGCGGAAGGACGTTTCGCGGAAGGCTCCACTGCCGGTCGCTTTACATCCGGCGCGAACTGCGGTATAATACTATGATTCGAGAGGCGGAACAAGCTGCCCTCTCGGTCTTTTTTAATCGGTTGGAGGAAGTGATGGCGCAGAAGGAGGTCTTTCTCACGCCTGAGGGCCTGGAGAAGCTCAAGGCTGAACTTGAGCACCTTCAGTCTGTCCGGCGTCCGCAGGTAGCTGAACAGATTCACAGGGCCAAGGAGCTTGGCGGAACGGTGGACAATGCCGAGTACGACGACGCCAAGAACGAGCAGGCCTTCATTGAAGGCCGTATCCTCACCATTGAGAACATGATCAAGAATGCCCGCATTATCCGGGAAGAGGAAGCAACCGGCATCGTGACCCTGGGATCAAAGGTGCAGGTGCGCACGGCTGAGGGGGAGGAGGAGCTCTATACTATAGTCGGGAGCGCTGAAGCAAGCCCCAGTGACGGAAAGATCTCGAACGAGTCCCCGGTCGGGAGCGCTCTGATGGGCAAGCGGGTCGGCGACAAGGTCGAAGTGCAGGCTCCGGCCGGTCCGATCAAGCTGACCATCGTGGCTCTGAAGTAACCATCTCCACTGGCTGCCTGGCTCAGGCTTATAAGATGTCAGACAGGAAAGAATCGATAACGGAACAACGCCTGGCCAAACTCAACCGCATCCGCAGCCGTACCGTTGACCCTTATCCCCACCGCTACCACCGGACGCATACCGCCTCGGAGGCTGTGAGCCTCTTCGAGGAGCTGGACAGGAACGGGCGTGAAATCCCCGAGGTTCGGATAGCAGGCCGAATCACCGCGCAGCGTTCCATGGGCAAGGCGACGTTCATGGATGTGCGCGACCTTTCCGGGAAGATACAGGTCTATTTCCGGAGGGACAGGCTCGGCGAAGAGAGTTACCAGCATCTCGACGACTTTGATATCGGTGACTTTATCGGGGTTACCGGCACTCTTTTCCGCACACGCACGGGCGAGATAACGGTGGAGGCGGCAGGTTTCACCATGCTCGCCAAGTCCCTGCAGCCCCTGCCCGAGAAGTGGCACGGCCTGACGGATGTCGAGAAACGGTACCGCCAGAGATACCTCGACCTTATTTCCAACGAAGAAGCGCGGCGCATCTTCACCACCCGCAGCCGGGTCCTGTGCGCCATGCGGAGCTTCCTGGACTCGCGCGGGTTCCTGGAGGTGGAGACTCCGGTCCTGCTCCCGGTTGCGGCGGGCGCTATGGCCCGGCCCTTCCTGACCTTCCACCAGGCGCTCGAGCAGAAGCTCTACCTGCGTATAGCTACCGAGCTTTACCTGAAGCGCCTTATCATCGGCGGCCTGGAGAAGGTATACGAGATCGGGCGCATTTTCCGTAACGAAGGTATCTCGATCAAGCACAACCCTGAATTCACCATGCTCGAATGCTACGCGGCTTACCAGGACTATAACGACGTCATGCAAATGGTCGAGCAGATGATATACCATATCACTATCCAGGCTACAGGCAGCCCGCAAGTCGCTTCCGGCACGGATGTAGTCGACCTCACACCGCCCTGGCGCAGGCTCTACCTGCGTGACCTGCTCAGGGAGAAGTGCGGCATTGATTTCCTGGATGATGACCTGCGAAATGTCGAATCGCTCAAGCAGGCCGTCCGGGGAACAGGCGTTGAGATCGAACCCAATATCAGCTGGGGCAGGCTGGTGGACAAGCTTTTCTCGACTTTTGTAGAACCGGCCCTGGTGCAGCCAACCTTTGTTCTCGACTACCCCGTGGAGATTTCTCCGCTGGCCAAGGCCAAACCGGGCGAGCCGAGGTTGGTGGAAAGGTTTGAGTGCTTCATAGGCGGCCTTGAGATCGCGAACGCCTTCACAGAGTTGAACGATCCGCTTGAGCAGAGGAGGCGTTTCGAGGAGCAGGAAGAGCTGCGCCGGCTCCTGGGTGATGAGGAGGTGGAAAGACTCGATGAGGACTTCCTTGTTGCGCTCGAGCACGGGATGCCGCCCACGGGCGGCCTTGGCGTGGGAATCGACCGGCTGGTTATGGTCCTCACCAACCAGAGCTCGATAAGGGAAGTTATCCTCTTCCCCCAGCTAAGGACGAGAGAGAAGTAAGATGTTGAGCCTTCAGCTAATACGACAGGAGCCCGAGCTTGTGATGCGATCGCTCGCAAACCGGGGCGAGGATGCCGACCTGAGCCGCATACTCTCGCTGGACGAGGAAAGGCGGCGCCTCCTCCAGGAGGTTGAGAGCCTTCGTTCCAGGCGCAAGCAGGCGAGCAAAGAGATCGCGAAGATGAAGGAGAAACCAGCGGCGCTTCTGGAAGAGATGAGGGATACAGGCGAGACTATCAAATCGCTGGACGAGGAGATAGACCGCATCGAGCAGGATCTGAATTACCTGCTCCTGCGCCTGCCGAATATCGTTCACTCGAAGGTACCCATCGGCAGGGACGAACGCGATAACGTCCAGGTGCGAAGCTGGGGCAAGCCGAGGGAGTTCGATTACGAGCCGCTTCCCCATTGGGATATCGGGACCAGGCTTGGTATTATCGACTTCGAGCGGGGAGTCAAGATTTCCGGCAGCCGCTTCTACGTGCTCAAGGGCCCGGGAGCGAGGCTGGAACGCGCCCTGATAGCCTTCATGCTGGACCTGCATACAAAGGAGAACGGCTATACCGAGGTCTACCCGCCGTTCATGGTCAAGCAGGAATCCATGGTCGGCTCCGGGAACCTGCCCAAGTTCGCTGACAACCTGTACCACGACGCGGAGGACGATATCTGGTTTGTGCCTACTGCGGAGGTGCCCCTGACCAATTTCCACCGCGACGAGATACTGGAAGCCGGCGCGCTGCCGCTCTACTACGTCGCTTACACAGCCTGTTTCCGTCGCGAAAGGATGTCCGCCGGCAAGGATACGCGCGGCATCAAGAGGGGGCATCAGTTCGACAAAGTGGAGCTCTACAAATTTGTGGAGGAAAGCACTTCGGACCGGGAGCTCGAGAGCATGGTGGCGAACGCCGAGGAGGTATGCCGCAGGCTGGACCTCCCCTACCGGATTATCCAGCTTTGCAGCGGCGATCTCGGCTTCGCAGCGACGATGTCTTACGATATTGAGATATGGGCGCCCGGAAGCAGGGAATGGCTGGAGGTCAGCTCGTGCAGCAACTGTGGTGATTTCCAGTCCCGCCGGTCCAATATCCGCTACAGGGAGCAGCCCGGCGCGAAGCCCCGGTTTGTCCACACCCTCAACGGCTCAGGCCTGGCCCTGCCCAGGGTTTTGATCTCCGTGCTGGAAAACTACCAGCAGGCCGACGGCAGCGTGATTGTCCCCGACGTCCTTCGCGCCTTCATGGGGATGGACGTTATCAGGTAAGACCCCCGTTGATATGTCGTTGCGAGGAGGCCGCGATCAAATCGGGCCGAAGCGAAGTGTAACATGTCTTTGCGAGGAGCCCGCGATGAAGTCGGGCCGACGCGGCAATCTCCACCTTTGATAAGCGGCGGAACGTGCGTTCATACTGGGCGTATGTGGAGATTGCTTCGCCCCGATGCGGTCGGGGCTCGCAAAGACATAAGAACCGTCATGTCTTTTCGAAGAGGCCGCGATCAAATCGGGCCGACGCGAGGTTTAGCATGTCTTTGCGAGGAGCCCGACAGGGCGACGCGGCAATCTCCACCCCCGAT
>JACUUS010000016.1 GCA_014859215.1 Dehalococcoidia bacterium
TACTTTCCTGACCACGCTCTTTCCCTTCAGGTTGAAAAGCATATCGCCGGCCTTCTCTCACCGTACAGACCGACCAGCATTGTCGATCTGTCTTGCCAGCGACCTCCACCTATCCCATCCTTTGCCTGCAAGCTCAAGCACAGAACGCCGCTTGGTTTCTTCCATGGTGAGCGAATAACACACCAGTTCATTCTGCCGGTGCCTCTCCACAATCCCCGCATCAACCAGGCTGGCTAAAGCTTTGAGCATTTCCTGCTTACTGCAATCAAGAGCGCAGCGGATCGCGGCTTCTGTAAACCTGGTGTTGGGATGGCGGCTCCAGAAGGCGAGAAGCTCCATTCGCAGGTGATCACCGGCGTACTGTCTGAAGAAGGCTGCTATTTCAGCCTCGTCTGAGCTAAGAGGCATTTTGCAACATAAACCCTTCCCTCAAGTTTAAGCGGAGGGTCTTTCATCCCCCCGCCCTGCGCCGGTTCAGATACATGAACTGCCTGGCATGAGCAGCAAAAGATGTAATTTTTAGCATGAATTATAACTCATGGTCTAATTTCCTGTCAATAGTCTTTTGGAGGATTGTTCTCTTTTTGTTCTAATACTATGGTACTGGACGGACATCACCGAGCACGGCCCGTTCACGACTGCCTGAGAGCCGTGTATAATAGGTACCAGGAAGGAAAGCGCTGATCTACCGGTCCCCGCGCGATAGCTGCTTGCGGCGGGTGAAGACCTCTATCCTTCAAGGACTCCTGTTTCGATCCTGCAGATTGCCGGGGGTGAAGCAAAGCGATGAAAAGGATAAGACCCGGATTGCGCGTACTCGGACGATGCAGGACCGCGCTTGACGGTCTTATCGTGACCTATACTCTCAAGCGCAGCGTTCGGGCCAAGCATGTTCGGTTCGAGGTCCGGCCCGAAGACGGGCTAACGGTCGTAATTCCCCGTTCTTTTCGGGCAGATCAGGTACCTTACCTGCTTGAGCAGAAAGGCCGCTGGGTCATGGAAAAACTATCGCAGATCGCCAGGCCCGCGCCTGATAACCAGAAAGACGGACGGCGGAGGCTCGCGTATTTGGGACGCCGCCTGGAGGTTGTGCGCTCACCTGGAATCGCGAGCCGAAATCGCGTCAAACTACAGAAGGGCAAACTCCTCGTACACCTGCGCGAAGACAGCAGACTCGATGACGTACTCGTGATATGGCTTCGCGGCGAAGCCCAGACCTTCCTGACGCGGAAGTCCCGTGAATTCGGCGACCGGATGGGCCTCGCATTCTCAAAACTGATCATTCGTGGACAGAAAACACGCTGGGCCAGTTGCTCACCTCGTGGCAACATCAGCTTTAACTGGAAGCTCATGATGGCCCCAGAGCCTGTGATTGAGTACGTGGTCATCCACGAGCTTGCTCATCTCCGGGAAATGAACCACACCTCAAGCTTCTGGCGTATCGTGGCGGAGCACTGCCCTCACTGGCGAGACTACAGGAAATGGCTCAGGGACCACGGCAGCGAATTAGCCTTCCCCTGACTTTCTATGCTTCGAGCAAGTCCACCGACGGATAGCGCCCGTTGCTGACGGCGCTTTCGTATACCAGCCTGGCTACGGCGATATCCTCTATGGCCAGTCCCGTGCAGTCAAATACTGTTACAGCCGCATCGTCATTCCGACCGTTCTTCTTGCCCGAAATAACATCACTCAGCGTGGCGTAAATGTCCTCTTCCCTGAACAGGCCCTTGCTGATCGGCATATTCAACTCACCGGCTGAAGCAGCCTGAACGATATCGTCAACCACAACGGTTGCCGCCGCCAGCACGGACGGTTCCAGTTCCTGCTTGCCCCTGGCGTCGGCGCCAACTGCGTTGATGTGCGTTCCCGGTCGCACCCATTCTTTCTTGACGAAGGGCTGCCGTGAGGGCGTGAGTGTGCATACGATATCGCAGTCGATCGCTTCCTGAAGCGAGGTAGTACGCAAGGGGTATTCATTGAGTGAGCCGGCGAACTTTTCAGCTGCCTCACGAGAGTAGTCGTATACCCTTATGGACTTGAGGTCAAACACCTCGGCGTGCGCAAGCAACTGTGTGTAAGCCTGGGCGCCCGCTCCGACTATGCCCAGCGTGCTGGAATTCCTGCGCGCCAGGTATCTGGAAGCGAGCGCGCTGGTGGCACCCGTACGGTATGCCGTCAAATCGGTAGCATCCATGATAGCGAGCGGGGAACCTGTCGCTGGATCATTGTAGATTATGGTGCCTATTACCGTCGGGAGGCGGCGAAGCGGGTTCTCGGTAAATACACTTACCCATTTAATACCGAGGGCGCCCGGAACGGCGACAGGCATAGCCCGGAAATCGCCCTGTTCGAGTATAAGGTATGACTTGGGCGGCATCACGACTTTGCCCTCGGACCAGTGCCGGAAAGCCTCCTCAACCGCGTTTATCACATCCGGCATCTTCAGAAGTTCCCGTACAGACTTCCTGCTCAGGATAAGGGTTGACATCTTCTTGACTCCTTGCCCGCGCTCTTTATGTAAAGCTCCAGCATTCTCGTAATGCGCCTCAAGTATTGTAGCCGCTTGCAACGTAAATGACAAAGGTTTGCGAAGAATCCTGCAGAGCGCCGGGCATTTCTCCGCTTCTGCTTCTGGCCAGCCCTTGACAAGGAGTGCCAAATCGTGTAGGTATTTACTCACGGCAAATTGGCTCTGGAGAACAGCACATGATGACCACAGATGCTCTCAACCGGTTTAGCCTCAATGACAGGGTGGCAATCGTGACAGGGTCCGCAAGCGGGATAGGCCGTGCGATCGCGGTCGTATTTGCTCAGCTTGGAGCCAGGCTTGTGATTGCGGACAAAGACCTCCGAGGGGCGGAGAAGATCGCCGACGAGATATGCTCGGCGAGGGCCGACGCTATGGCGGTGAACGTGGATGTTACAGTACAGGAAGAAGTGGACCGGATGGTCAAGAGCACACTCGCCAGGTTTGGCAGAATCGACATCCTCGTTAACAATGCGGGTATGATGGCCTCCAGCACAGTACTGGACATGAAGGAAGCGAACCTCGACAAAACTCTCAAAGTCAATTTGGTGAGCGTGGCTCTCTGCTCGCAGGCGGTGGCCGGGCATTTTATCGAGCGGAGAAGCGGCAAGATAGTCAACATCGGCTCCTCGTTATCGTCGCGGGCTTCTGTATGTAATCTCTCGGGGGGAGGAGCGGACTATTGCGCTTCCAAGGCCGCCGTCCAGGCCTTCACCAGGGCGCTCGCCATGGAACTCGCGCCCCACAATGTGAACGTAAATGCGGTCGCTCCGGGCATCACAAATACCCCCATGCATACCGGGCTCTGGGATGTAGCCGTGGCTTACTATCAGAACAGCGTACCCCTGGGAAGACTTGCGGAGCCCGAGGAAATCGCGGATGTGGCTGCCTTCCTGGCGAGCGACGCTGCCCGGTACATTACGGGCCAGACCATACACGTAAATGGCGGACAGATAATGGTGGACTGACGCGGGAGGACGAATGAGCACCAGACTGACAAGACTGTTTGAACCTGTCAAGATCGGGAATCTGGAAATCAAGAACAGGATAGTCATGCCGGGATTGAACTCGAAGCTAGGTACCGAGTTCGGCGCGGTGAGTGAACGCCTGATAGACTATTACGAGGGAAGGGCGAGAGGCGGCGTCGGGCTTATTATTATCGAGAATACCTGCATCGACTGGCCCGTGGGGAAAGCGGGCACGAATCCCATCCGCGCGGATGAATGGAAGTTCGTACAGGGTCTGCATGAGCTTGCGGAGGCGGTTCATGCCCACGGGGCCAAAATAGCTACCCAGCTACAGCATACAGGTAGGCAGGGCTCCTCAATGACCAGCGCAGAAGGCCATCAGCTTGTAGCCCCTTCGGCCCTTCCCTGTCTTCCCACAGGAGCGGAAATGCCGCGTGAACTGACCGTGGACGACATCGAGGCGTTGATCGGGAAATTCACACTCGGCGCGGCTATTACGAAGACGGCGGGCTTCGACGCGGTCGAGCTTCAGGGAGGACATGGTTACCTGATCAACCAGTTCATGTCGCCTTACACCAACAGGCGCCAGGACGAGTACGGCGGTGACTTTGAAGGCCGAATGAAGTTCGCACTCCGGGTTGTGGAAGGTGTAAGGACTGCCGTGGGGCCCGGTTTCCCGATGATTGTCAGACTCAGCGGAGATGAATACATAGATGGCGGCCTGACTGTTGAAGACATGGTGCTGGTAGCCAGAAGGCTTGAAGCTGCCGGGGTCGACGCCATAAGCGTCTCGGCGGGAATATACGAGTCGCCCCCCTGGTACAGTCGAATCTTCCCGACAGCGGGAATGCCGGAAGGGTGCAATGTCCCGCTTGCCGCGCAGATCAAGAAGGCAATCGGCATCCCGGTAATTGTGGCGGGCAAGCTCGGCGACCCTGAAAGGGCCGAGCAGGTATTGCGTGATGGAAGCGCGGACCTGATAGCAATAGGCAGGCCTCTGCTGGCCGATCCAGAGCTGCCAGGGAAAGCGTACGAGGGAAGGCTCGGCGATATCCGGCCCTGCCTCTACTGCAACGAGGCATGCGCCGGCTCAATATCGCGCATGTGGCGAATTGAGTGTAGCGTAAACCCCGCACTGGGCAGAGAGGGGCAAGCGCAGCTCATTCCAGCCGACACGAAGAAACGCCTGGTAGTGGTTGGAGGAGGACCGGCGGGCATGGAAGCCGCAAGCGTAGCCGCGCTGAGGGGACATGATGTTACCCTGTTCGAAAAAGGAAGAGACCTGGGAGGCCAACTCAGAGCAGCCTCCGTACCGGTATTCAAGAGACCGATTGGTGAATACGTCGAGTACCTCAAGAACCGGGTGTACAAGGCAGGAGTCAAGGTCCACTCGGGGAAGAAGGCCACCCCGAAGCTCATTAGAGCTCTCCAACCTGATGCGGTTGTCCTCGCAACAGGCTCTACTCATATCCTTCCGGACTTCGGAAGAAACGGCGGCGCAAGGGTCGCTACGGCCATAGAGGTCCTCCTGGGCAGAAAGCATGCCGGCAAGAAGGTCGCTGTGATAGGGGGCGGAGAAATTGGCGCCGAGCTTGCATGGTATCTGGCTGAAAAGGGTAAACAGGTGAAGATAATCGAGATGACCTACGGCGTCGCTGAAGGTATGAACCTCTTCAGCCGCTTATACCTGCTCGACATCCTGAGCAGGCTGGGGATCGAATCGCTGACCAATATGACCGCCCGGGACATCACGGAGGCCGGCGTCGTCGTCGAGGACGCAGGAGGAAGCAGGCAGCTTGTGGAAGCCGACACTGTAGTTGTCGCTATGGGCTTCAGACCCGAGACCGCACTGTATGACAGCCTTGCCGGGAAGGTCCCGGAACTACACCGGATCGGCGATTGCGCCGGGGCCGGCAAGATCTACGGCGCTGTTCACAGTGCCTGGCGCATAGCGAACCAGATCTAACCTTCTTCCCGAAAGGCAGGGATAGATGGCAAAGACAATAGTCATTCCCGCCACACTTGATACCAAGGGCGAGGAAACTGAATTCCTCAAGCGGGAAATAGAGAAGAAGGGTCACAGGACCATCCTCGTCGATGTCGGCGTACTCGGCAGGCCCCAGGCTCGGGCCGACATCGCACGGGAGCAAGTCGCGGAAGCCGGCGGCAGACCGCTCGGGGACCTGGTCAGGCAAGCTGAACAGGGCGCCGACAGGACCGAGGCCACCAACATAATGATCAAGGGCCTCCAGCGAATCGTGCAAGACCTTTATTCTGACGGCAGGCTGGACGGAATCATATCCCTGGGCGGTTCGACAGGTACGGCAATCGGAACATCAGCTATGAGCGTACTGCCCACGGGAATCCCCAAGTTCATGGTAAGTACATGGTTCGAGCTTCAGTTTGTCGGAGCCAAGGACATTACTATGATGCAGGCTCCGGCAGACATCCTGGGGCTGAACTCGGTCACGAGAAAAACCCTGGCAATGGCTGCAGCCGCGATTTCCGGAATGGTGGAAATTGAGCGTGAAAAGCAGGATAAGCCTTCGGTCGGCATCACCGCACTTGGAGTCACCACTCCAGCCGCGATGAAGATCAAGGCCCTCCTCGATAAGAAGGGCTATGACCCGATTGTCTTCCATTCCAAGACCCAGGTGCTGGATGAACTGGTGCAAGACGGGCGCATTACCGGCATTATCGACCTTACGACATTCGAGGTAACGGTCCCGCTGACTTACCACCTGCCAATGGAGCTTGCGGAAAACAGGCTCAAACTGGCGGGCGACAAAGGCCTGCCACAGGTCATAATCCCTGGCGGCCTGGATATGCTCATCTTCACGGGGACCAGGGAAAGCGTGCCCTCTGAATACAGGAACAGGATACTGCATGCACACGGACCCGACAGGGTCCTGGCCAGGACCACGAAAGAGGAAGTGGCTGCTGCCGCAAGGGTACTGGCGGAAAGGGCAAACCGCGCGAGCGGCCCGGTGAGGGTGGTTATCCCGTCCCAGGGTTTCTCGGCGGTTGACAGGGCGGGCCAGCATTTTTTTGACCCCGCAGCGGACGCGTTTTTTGCTTCGGTAATGCGTGAACACCTCACAAAAGGCATTGAAATAGTCCTGGTAGATGCTCATATTAATGACGAGAAGTTTGCGAAGGCAGTGGTCGAAGTGTACGATTCTTTGTGCAGGAACAGGGTTTAGTGGGCAGAAAATTCTCGAGGCAAGAGATCCTGGCGAGGCTCAGGAGCACAGCCACTGAGGGGAAGCCCATTATAGCCGCGGGCAGCAGCGCCGGGATAATCGCCAAATGCGCCGAGCTTGGCGGCGCTGACCTGATTATGGTGTACAGCTCGGGCAGAGCCCGGCTGCAAGGTCTCCAGACCACCATCCTCGACAATTCCAACAAGCTCACACTGGACATGTACGATGAGATTGAGAACGTGGTGGAGAATACGCCCATCATAGCGGGCATAGATGCGACGGACCCCTCTTCAGTCATGGACCTCCCCGGACTGGTGAAGAAGTTCAGCGACACCGGGTTTTCCGGTATAATCAATTTCCCCACATATGGTTTCTTCGCGGATGAAGAATGGCGAAGGGAACGGGAAGCCGCAGGTATCGGGTTTTCCAGGGAAGCGGAGCTTATACGCGCAGCCCGGCAGAGCGATATTTTCACCATGGCTTACGTTTTCTATCCCGAGGATGCCCGCACCATGGCCCGGGCGGGAGTGGACTGCATGGTGCCTCATGCAGGCGGCACTACCGGCGGACTTGTCGGGTTCGATTCGATCGCCGCGTCCCTGCAAGACGCCGCCTCGAGGGTGCAGGAAATGATCGCAGCGACAAGAGAGGTGAACCCGAACATTATATGCCTTGCCCACGGCGGGCCTTTTTCCGAGCCCGCCGATACTGCATTCCTCTATGAAAAAACAGACGCCGCCGGATTTGTCGGGGCGTCCAGTATAGAGAGAATACCGGTGGAAAGGGCGGTAAAAGGAGTGGTAGAGGAGTTCAAGAAAATCAGGTTGAAACGGAACTTGACCTGAACCGAATTTGTTGCAGGGGGGCTTTCTATGGCTGCTAAAGGTTCCCTGAACCTGGAGAACGAGGTCCTTAACCAGAGCCTGTGTACAAGCTGCGGAGCCTGCGTGAACATCTGCCCCTACATAAAGGTCGTCAAGGACAGGGTAGCGGTTGTCGAGCCCTGCGGTATTACCGACGGTCACTGTTACGACTACTGTCCTCGCACACCAACCGACATCTCCGAACTGGACCGAAAGCTATTCGGAAAGGAACGCTCCGACAGTTCGCTGGGGTCGTACCGGCTCATAAGGATTGCGCAGGCAAAGAATGACATCCTCAGAGCGCGCGCTCAGTATGGAGGAGTCGTCTCGGGGCTGATCGGGTACGCACTGGATTCCGGCGCCGTCCAGAGCGCGATTATGGCCCGGCCGCTTGATTCAAACCTGATGCCGCATGCCGTCCTGGTCCGGGACGAATCCGAAGTTGTCAGTTGTTCAGGATCAAGCTACGTTCCCGCGTCGACACTCGCCGCGCTTAACCAGGTTATGAAGGAAGGTCACGATAACATAGGCATGGTCGCTCTTCCCTGCCAGGTGCTTGCTCTCAGGAAAATGCAGGCTTCCGGACATCAGCCTGCCGCGGATAGAGTGAACCTGGTGATCGGCCTCTTCTGCACCTGGGCCCTCAGCTACAAGGGCATAAAGGGATACCTGAGCGAAAAGGTCGATATCCCGTCGATCCGGCGCCTGGATATTCCTCCGCCTCCAGCCAACATCCTGCGCGTTATAACCAGCAGCGGCGACCTTGAGATGTCGCTGGACGATGTCAGGAAATTTGTCAAGCCGACCTGCGCTTTATGCTTCGACATGACATCGGAGTTCGCTGATATATCGGTGGGCATGGTGGAGGGCGTCAATGACTGGAACACGGTTATCGTGAGGACGCCGGCAGGGGAGAAGCTGTTCGACAGCGCACGCGAGGCAGGTATTGCCCATGTCGATGCACTCCAGGGGGAAAGGCTCGCTCACCTCAGAGAGGCATCCGCCCTGAAGAAGAAGAGGGCCATCGCCGGACTGATTGCCAGGTCGGGGAACGAGGACGATCTGCTCTATCTGCGGTTGAGCGAACGCGAACGGGCCGAATTCCGCTAGGAGAAGGGATATGCCTACAGTAGACTTGAACCAACCCGGGAAGACCCTGCTCATGATGGGTAATGAAGCCATAGCTCGCGGCGCCGTCGAGGCGGGAGTTGATTTCGCGGCCGCTTATCCAGGGACTCCCTCCTCTGAGATCCTCGAAGCCCTTGCCCGTGTAGCGGACAAACTGGGGTTTTATGTCGAGTGGTCCACGAATGAGATGGTAGCGCTCCAGGCCGCCACCGCGGCTGCCTTCTCCGGGCTCAGGTCCCTCGTGGCTATGAAGCAGAACGGGGTCAATGTCTGTTCCGATTTCCTGATGGGGGTCAACCTGACGGGAATTAACGGGGCGCTGGTGTTCATGGCTTGTGACGATCCGTCCGGAATATCCAGCAACAACGAAGAAGACAGCCGGAACTACGCGAGGTTTGCGGACCTTCCTCTCCTGGAGCCGGCCACGTTCCAGGAAGCCAAGGAAATGACGAGGTGGGCCTTTGAGGTCTCGGAAAAGCTGAAACTCCCATGCATGCTGAGAAGCGTTACCAGGCTTTCCCACAGCAGAGGGAACGTAACGCTCGGAGAGATCACGAGGGAGCAGCGGAGCGCCCGCTTCGAGGGCACTTTTGTCTCGGGAGCCTTCGTGCCTGCACAGCACGCTTTGCTGCATGCGAAACTGGAACAGGCGCGTGAACTGTTTGAAAACTCGGAATTCAATTTCTACGAGGGACCGGAGCAGGCGAAGTTCGTTATCGTAACCAGCGGAAGCGGACTAGTATACTCCCGGGAGGCCGTTTCCGGGCTCGGTCTCCAGGAGGAAGTGGGTATTCTCAAGCTGGGCACGACCTGGCCGCTGCCGGAGAAGTTCATTATAGACCACCTGCGGAATGCTGCCGAGGTGTTGGTCATCGAGGAAGTTGACCCCTTCCTGGAACAGAATATCAAGGTCCTGCTTGCTGAAGAGGTCAAAAACCTCGGTCCTATCGTGGTCCATGGTGCGAAGTCAGGGCATTGTCCCGCTTTCGGCGAGATCAACCAGGAGAAGGTCACGCGGGCTCTGGCTACGCTGAATGGACGCGAATACAAGACCAGAGATGAGGATTATGCCCAGAGAGCCAAACAGGCGCTGTTCGCTGTGCCTCCTCGAATGCCCACCTTCTGCAGCGGCTGCCCGCACAGGGCCGCCATGTGGGCTATCAAGGCGGCCCTCAAGCTTGACGGCCGCAACGGTTTTGTTACGGGTGATATCGGCTGCTACGCCCTGGGGGCAGGGCCGGCGGGCTACTGGCAAATAAAGACCCTCCACTGCATGGGCGGGGGAATCGGGCTGGCAAACGGCTTCGGCAACCTGGGGCAATTTGGTTTCGATCAGCCCGTGATCGCCGTGTGCGGCGACTCCACCTTCTTCCATGCGGCGATTCCCGCCCTCATCAATGCCAGGTTCAATAACAGCAGCCTCCTGATGGCCGTGCTTGACAACGGCGGAACGGCCATGACCGGTTTCCAGCCTCATCCCGGTTCCGGCTTCGACGCCAGGGGGAGAACCGCGCCGGTCATACTTATAGAGAATCTCTGCGAGGCGATCGGGGTCCCGGTGTTAGTAAGAGACCCATTTGAGGTCGAACAGTCTATCGAGGACGTCTATGACATGCTCCAGGAGGACGGGGCAAAAGTAATAGTATTTCGAAGGAGATGCTTCCGCATCGAAGCAAAAGAGAACCTCCAGCAGAAATACGTCGTCGACCAGGCGAAATGCATCGGCGACGATTGCGGGTGCGCCCGTTTCTGCAGCAGGGTATTCAATTGCCCCGGCATAATCTGGGACCAGGAAGCAAAGAAGGCGGTGATCGATGAAAACGTCTGTACCGGGTGCGGAGTTTGCGCTTCTCTGTGCCCGCAGGGGGCCATAGTCGCTCAGGGGGTGAAGTCATGAACCTGAAAAAGGACCCGCTGAACCTGATAATCACCGGTGTCGGCGGACAGGGAAACGTTTTGGCATCGCAAATTGTCGCCACTGCGGGTATCAAGGCAGGCCTTTACGTGACTGTAGGGGAGACCTATGGCGCCTCCCAAAGAGGCGGCCCGGTTATGAGCCACGTGCGGTTTTCCCAAAAAGCCCAGCCCAGCCCCTTGATACCGGAAGGTCAGGCGGACGTCGTGGTCGGCCTGGAGCCTGCGGAGGCCCTGCGGGTCATTGCAGATTTTGGCAATCCCTCCACCAGGGTCATAGTCAATCCCCGACCGGTGTACCCTATCTGGGTCCTTTCAGGGCAGGCAAAATATCCGCCCGTCGAAGAAATTGTGGAGACCCTGGCGGGACTTGTGGAAAAGGTGGATGTTGTCCAGGCGAGCGAAAATCAGGCCGGGATGGGGGCAAACATGATCCTCCTTGGCGCTCTGGCAGGCTCAGGAATAGTACCGGTTTCGGCTGAATATTTCGAGGAGGCTATCAGGGAAATAGTCCCCCCTGTGGACCTTGCGTCCAACCTGGAGGCATTCAACAAGGGCAAGAGGGCCTTCTAGCGCCGTGAATCCGCCCGTATGCCGGGAATCACGCCTACCCCAGGATGCACCCGGGATTGAGGATGCCGTTTGGATCGAATATCTGCTTTATGCCCCGCATGAGCGCGATCCTCTTCTCATCAAGGAACAGGTCCAGGTCAGGCGGCCTGGTCTTGCCCAGCCCGTGCTCTGCGGTCATTGTCCCCCCAAGTCGCAGGGCCTCTTCGTAGACAGCCCGTTTGACCTCCCTGACTTTACCTTCTCCGCTCAGTACAAGGTCCATGAGCAGCACCGGATGGAGGTTGCCGTCCCCGACGTGCCCGAGGGTCGGAATGGCGGTGCCGAAACGCTGCGCGACCGCATCTATGGCGTCCATGAATTCCCCGACGCTGGCCGGGGGCACGGCTACGTCAAGGGCATCCGCGAGAAACGCTTTCGCCGCAAGGTATGCATTACTTCTTATCTTCAAGATATCTGCCTGCTTCTTCTTGCTTTCACTGACCAGCGGCTCAAGACCGTTACATTCGCGGCAAATTCCTGACAAGCACGAGCATGCCGAGAGCATTTCATCTTCGCTGCTGCCTTCGACCACGATCATCAGGAAGGCATTGCCGGTTGCCGAAGGCCAACTCATGTTCAAATGTCCCGCGGAGCCCTCGGCTGTATTTCGGTCCATGTACTCGATGGCCAGCGGAACGATCCCGCTCTGGAGAATACGCGGGACGGCGCGAATCGCGTCGCGGCGGTCATGGAAGGGCACGAGCATAGTAGCGGAAGCAGCCGGACGGGGATACAGACGCAGGATTATTCGCGTGATTATGCCCAGCGTCCCCTCGCTGCCGATCAACAGGTGCATGATGCTGTACCCGGTGTTGTCCTTTATGAGCTTCCCCCCCAGGTTCAATATCTCACCGGTTGGCATCACTACTTCAATGCCTCTCACGTAATTTCTCATAACCCCGTATTTAACCGCCCGTGCGCCGCCGGCGTTGCATGCGACGAGTCCGCCTACCTGTGCGTTCTCGTCTCCCGGGTGTGGCGGGAAGAACAGGCCCTCCTCCTCAGCCTTGCGCTGTAATTCGCCCAGCGTGACCCCGGCTCCGACAACCGCCATAAGGTTATCACTGTCGAGGTCCACCTCTTTCATTCTCTCGAGTGAAAGTACGATTCCGTCCCTGGTCGGGATCGCGCCGCCGCACAGTCCGGTACCGCCCCCGCGCGGGAATACGGGAATTCCGCCGTCATTCGCCAGCTTCAACACCCTGCTCACTTCGGAAGCATTCGCAGGCTTGACCAGGACCACGTTGGCAGCTGCCTGGGGCTTGACCCCCGGAGCCGTCTCGTCCGTAAGATAGTCCACAAGTTTCTCCCGGTCCGTTACTACCCAGTTGCTCCCCGCGATCTGTGCAAGTTTGGCTGCTATCATCAGGGCCTCCTCGAGCGCTGTTCAGGTTCCAGACCCTCACGTATGTCGCCGGGTGTTGCCCGATTATAACCTGTGAAGTTTGAGTTGCCAAGCTTCCTACCCCACCCGGCCAGGCACAAAGAAAATACTCGCAAGGATGATCTTCTCTGCAGTCCATGCCTGCACCGGTTAGGCAATCCTCATAGCCCTCAATGGGGTGTCCAAACCCTATAGGACTATCCCCACAGGCCTTCAGGAAATGCATAAACATAAGCAGTGGGTACACCATTTCTGTCGAGGACACCAGTGCTATCATTCTGCGTACAATGTCCAGACTATCTCTGCGACCTTCGCAAATGCTCATAAAGACTGAGAGGAGAAACCGATGAGCAAAGAAGAAAGATACGATGTTGTAATAATAGGGGCAGGGCACAACGGCACAACCACGGCGGCTTACCTGTCGAAGTGTGGACTGAGTGTTTGCCTGCTGGAGGACCGGCCGGAGTGTGGCGGTGCGCAGGAGACTTGCGAGCCGCGAGCCGGCATGCGTATTCAACCTCATGCCATCGCCAACTACGGAGGATCAGCCCCGGGCTGGGAGCAGCTGGAACTCTGGAAATACGGTTTCCGCATGGACTGGAAAGCTGGCGCTGATGTTCCACTGGACCTGAACAGGTTCATGCTCACTTCCGACGGCCTGTCCAAAGTGACTGACAAAGACAAGATGGGCTGGGGGAAGATCTGCGGCATGCTTACCGATCCGCCATTTTTCAAGGACCTGATGCGCGCCAACTTCTGGTGCCCGCCGCATCCGCCCGGGGTCGAAGTTAACGAGCACACTATACCGTACATGCAGGTCTACAAGCAGCACCAGCCGGATATGTGGACCAGGGAACTCCTCGAGATGACAATGTTCGACGTCATGGATGAGTACCTGGAGACCGAACCTTTCAAAGTCAATCAGGCCTATATCGCACTGGTGTCCGGAGCCCATGGGCACATGGAAGGAGTGGCTATCCCGGCTGTTTGCAGTGTGGCGACAGTCCTGCCGCCCGCCGTCGCCAATCCCGTTGCCCCGCGGGGAAATATCCACGGCTACTACCACGCACTCCTGCGCTGCGCCATCGCTCACGGCGCTGTGGTACGGACCTGCTGTCCGGTTGAAGAAATAATCATCGAGCACGGTCGGGCAATCGGAGTCCGGCTCAGAGACGACGCCACCTGGAGCGCCAAGAAAATCTGGGCGGATAAGGCAGTCATCAGTGCCGTACATATCAAGCCCACTTTTCTGGAAATGGTCGGACCGCGTCACCTGGACAAAGGTTTCCTTCAGCGAATCAAGGACCTGAGCCTCAAGGGAGGCAGCCTCTATATGACCCATTACCTGACAAGAGAACGCCTCCGCTTGCGCCCAAAATTCAGGAGGGAAGACTACCGGTATGAAGACTACGGCTCTTTCATGGGCCCGTTTTTTCCTATGGACTCGCGACAAGTGTATTTCGACCATGTAGCGGATGTACTCGGCCATCAACGCAATCTCCGCATTCCTCCGGAAAAGGCCCTGTTTGGTATGGTTGCCGGCGAACTCTACGATCAAACGCATCCGCAATGCACACGTCCGGGACTCCATATCAACGGTCCCCAGTTCATGATGGTTCCCACGCCTGAATACAACATCGAGGGACTGGAAGCCATGGAAGATAAGAAGAAGTGGAATGAATATATGCGCGTGGCGCTGAGCCAGGTGGTCGAGAACCTTGACTACGACAATATCGTCGAAGTCCTTGGGGAATCCCCTCTCGAGCAGGAATTCCGCAATACGGGAATGCTGGGCGGCTCCTGGTACGGCATCAGGCATGACAGGGACCAGTGGTGGAACGAGCGTCCCTTGCCGGAACTGGCCCGCTATCGAACTCCCATTGAAAGGCTCTACCTGTCCCATCAGTCGTCAGCGCATCCCGGCGGCCTCTGTCTAATGGCCGTTGGCTATAACCTGATGCACATTTTGATAGAGGACGGCATCGCCGAGCCCGGTGACTGGTGGTACGCT
This sequence comes from Dehalococcoidia bacterium, assembly GCA_014859215.1. Classification (GTDB taxonomy): domain Bacteria; phylum Chloroflexota; class Dehalococcoidia; order SZUA-161; family SZUA-161; genus Kmv37. The sequence goes on from JACUUS010000016.1 coordinate 14,611, forward strand.
TCCCCATGGTACATTCCGGAAGACGGCAAAGTATCGGCCATACCAACCCGTCCGTCGTCAGTAGCAACTCGCTGAGGCAAGCAGGAGGAATGAAATGCAGAAGAGAGAGCTAACCGGCCAACCGCACCCGCAGTGTTTTTTCTCCGAATTTCCCGCCGAGAGCGACTGGGATGCAGTCGTGATCGGTGCCGGGCCCAACGGCCTGATCACCGCCGCATACCTCGCCAGAGCCGGTCTCAGGGTTGCCCTGGTTGAACGCCGTTATGAGATCGGCGGTGGACTCGCCACCGAAGAGATACTGTATCCCGGTTGTTACTCCAATATACATGCCGTCTATCACATGATGGTTGACTACATGCCGGTCCTTAAGGACTTTGACCTTGATCGTCATGGCCTTGTATGGATCAAGCCCAATCTCCAGACCGCCATGGTCTTTGAGGACGGCAGTTCCCTTCTTCTAACACGCATGATCGAAGACACCGCTGATTCATTCCACAAGTTTTCCAGCAAAGATGCGGTCGCTTTCGGCAAGCTCATGAGGATTTGGCGCCGCATAGTGAGCGAGATACTGGCTCCAGCAACCTACGTGCCCGCTATGTCTCCCGTGGACATCAGTGTGGCCATGCAGCGCACCGATATCGGCAGAGAAATGCTGGATCTTGTGGAGCAAAGTCCGCTGGAAGTTGTTGATAGTAACTTCGAGAACGACCGGATAAGAGCTCTTCTACTGTACATCAGCTGCATGTGGGGGCTGGACCCGAGGGAAACCGGCATAGGCTTTTACGTTCCGCTCCTTCTCGACCGCGGCATGAACAAGTGTTATCTCCACGGCGGTTCCCACAAGCTCGCCGGCGCTCTGGCACGTGAAATTGTCCGGGCAGGCGGTACTATTCTGGAATCCTCAGACGTCATCAAGATTAAGACGAATAACGGCTCTGTCGCGGGAGTTGATCTCTGGGAGGGCCGTACCCTCAATAGCGAGATTGTAATATCGAGCCTCGACCCACATACGACTTTCCTTGACCTGATCGGCGCAGACAGGCTGCCCGCAGACCTCAAGGATTCCGTGGGACGCTGGAAATACGATAAGTGGAGCTACAGTACCCTGCATGTCGTGTCAAAGGAAGCCCCCCATTATGCCTGCGGCGATCCCTGGGTCGACGAATCATTTATGACCATCATAGGCATCGAGAGCACCGACCAACTCCTCGCCCACTGGGACAACGTCGTGGCGGGCAGGATCGACGAAAAAAGCTTTGGCGGGCATGCCACTTGCGAGAGCTTCTTCGATACTCACCTCGTTCGCCGGCCGGGCAAGCACGTCTCCTTCTTCCAACTGCATGCGCCCTACGAAATCGAGGGGGGCTGGGATACCCGCGGTCCCCAGTTGCAGAAGGCGATCCTGGCCAAGTGGCAGAAAGCCGCGCCCAACCTCACGCCTGAGAACGTCATTATGGCTGTCCAGGAGACTCCTGTCGACATCGAAATCCGCTTGCCAAATATGCGGCGCGGCTCAATCAAACACGGCGATTACAGGCCGGTCCAGCTTGGCTGCTTCCGCCCCAACCAGGAATGCTCTAACCACAGTACCCCCATCCAGGGCCTTTATCTGTGTGGCGCATCCACTTATCCCGGCGGCCTGGTACTCGGCGGACCCGGCTATCTCGCTGCTAACAGGGTAGCCGAAGATGTGGGAGTCACGAAGTGGTGGAAGCCCACCAAAGAAATGGAGAAGTACATCAAGACGTACCTGGAATAATCGCTCGAGCCGTCACCTTGCTCTAACAACAGCCGTGGATTGTTGAAAGGAAAGAGACTGTGAGCGATTCGACGAACGAGCTATATGACTCCTACCCCATGGAGAATAAGGGCGACTTCTTCTCCGCCTATGTGTACATGAAGTATATAGACCACTTCATCTACCATGCAATGCAGGCATCGGGTTTGCCGGCCAGAGAGCCCGAAGAAATACTGGACAGGAGTCTTGATGATCTGGTTCGAGCTACTGTGCAGCGTGTTGCAGACGGGGCGGCTGACCTGGCAACCAGCTTCTATCATGGCAAGGTGTTGAAACTGGAAGATGCTATACAATTGGTCACGCAGAAGGTTGACCTGAGTCTAATCACACCGGAAACAGTCATACCCTTCAAACTGGCAAAAGACATTATCTTGAAAAACCCACAGTGGATCGCTGCAGGCAGATGTCCCTGTCGGGCAGCATCCGAGAAGCCATGTCTTCCCATGGAGGTCTGCTTTTTCGTCGGCGATCCCGGAGCCTCCTTCATCGCCGACCACAACCCCCACTACCGCAAGGTCACCCAGGAGGAGGCAGTCTCTATCCTTGAGGCCGAACATAAAAGAGGCCATGTTCACACCGCCTATTTCAAGAAGGACATGGGCAACAGGTTCAGCGCCATCTGCAATTGCTGCGGTTGCTGCTGTATGGGTATCAGGATGTGGAATCTGCTCGAGGGCGCCGTTCCAATCATGGCCCCTTCAGGCTATGTCTCTCATGTAGGCGACCGCTGCAACGGATGCGGGGAATGTGTGGGGTACTGCCAATTCAAGGCCGTCAGCCTCGATGATAACGGGCAAGAAGCGGTCATCAATACAACGAAGTGCATGGGCTGTGGCGTATGTGAGGACATCTGCCCCGTTGGGGCTGTCACCCTTGAAAGGGACCTGTCCAAAGGCGAGCCCCTTGATATGCGGCAGTTGATGAGCAAGTTGGATTAGTAGAGCAAAAGTCTGACCGATGCTGACATTGACTGGATAACCCCATATTCCAGGAGGAGCAGCATCTCGGCGTCTCGCAGCGGAACAGGTGTCACGCCCTTTTCTTGAGGAACCCCTCCATTTCCCGGACCAGAGTTTCGCTTTCTTCCTGGCTGAGGGCCAGGTTGCTCTCCAGTTTCTGTATGAAGTGGTCGATCTCCGGGAAGCACATCCTGAACTGGCTGATCCTGTCTCCCTCGCGACCAATGGCGTCGTCCAAATCAGCCAGGTCCACACCCAGGCCAAGCCTGTCATCAAAGAAGACCACCAGCTTTTTTGTGGCCCAGGGATCGTCCGTACCCGCAAGGTAGAAAGGGACCGGCACCCAGAGACTCGCTCCCGGAATGTTCCTGCGCTTCGCTGCCCACAGCAAGTAAGAGCTGAGCGTGGGTCTCTGGCCGGGCGGGCTTTCATAAGTTATCCCGCCTCCCTCACGCAGCCCGTCAACTTCCTCTCTCATCTCGCGGCAGTTCACCACAAAAGCCAGTTCCCTGGGAGCAGTATGAGCGCCAAACGAGACCATGCCGCCAACAGTGTACAGCCTCTTTGCATCGCAATAGTACTGTGCTACATCGAGGATCGAATTGAGATACCTGAACCACTCAGCTCTGGGAGGACTACTCAGGAAAACTACCAGGTTCCTGTCCTGACAGCAGTAGAATTTCCCCTCAGGGAATACGGCCACATCATCCTGGACCGAAACGCCGCCCAGAGGAAAGAATTCCGGCAAGTCGATCTCTGCGAGTTCAAAGCCGCCCAGTTTTTCCACCAGATAGCCCGCTGTATTCTTTCCCAGGCGGCCGGCATCTTCGCTCCATCCCACCACCAGAGATGAATCTCTCACGTCCGGCTTCCGGTGAACTATGAGGTGATAGTCCGCCACGCTAGTCTTCCTTCAATCGCTTCTTAAAGAACCTGTCAATCTCTTCGAGAATATTCTTCTTGTCCTCTTCGGTGATGGGCCCCGGCCCGGCTTGCTTGATATGGGAGACGTATTTGAGCTTATCGAGTTGCTCCTTGATCTCGACCGGGAACTTCTTGTACAGACGCTCGATTTCATCATCGCTCCGCGCGGCGAGCGCGTTAATTCCCTCCAGGTCCACCTTGAGGGAAAGATGAGAACTCAAGAACTCAAGGACCGATCTGGCGGCCCTGGGATAAGGAAACGCAAACCCCTGTAGATAAATGGGGATTTCGCCCATGAGGCACATGGCATCGATCCCCCGTTTCCTGGCTACGCCTAGCAGGAGGCCGTTAAGCCCGGTAATATTCCCCTGTCCCCCCCTGCCCTCGATATCGGACATGACAACTGCATTGTCATAGAGGGCTAACTCTTCGAGCATTCGCTCGCTGTTTGGCACCGCCCATACACGGGGACGGGCGGTATGATGGACAGCAGCAACAGCCGCTCCCGAAGTGTAAATCCTCCTGCATCCGAGCTCCAGAGCTACGTCCAGCACCATATTGGCCATACGGTAAGCCCTGGCGCCCTCCGCGTACGGTTTGCCGAAGCCGCCCGGCTGTTCTTCGCCGACAAAGAATACCAGGTGTCTGGTTTCCGTCCTGCTATAGTAGAACTTGCTCGCCGGGAATTCGAGATCCATAAGCTCTCCGTCCTTGATAGTGACCTTCCTGGGGTAGAAGAAGTCCCAGGGCTCGATTTCCCCGAATTCCTCAGCCTTCACCTGACCGCGAAGGGTATTGATAGCGATTGAACCGATGTTCCCGATTCCCGGCCAACCGGCTATCATGATTGGACTGTCGAGCTCGGGCACCTGGTATAGTCTCACTCCCATGCGCTTCTCCGAAGAGCTAAGCCAGGACCGCTTTCACCTGCTGTACCGACCTCACAAACTCCTCACCATAGACCCTATCCTGCTGCGCCACAAGGTTTTTCCATTCGGGGCTCACCTTGATTGCCTCATCTACGGTCAACTGCACTACAATCGTCTTCTTTCCCTGCTTGATTTGCTGCATTCTCATCTGGGGATTTCTCTCGACTCGCGCCCTCATGCTGTTGTAAGCCTGCTCGAACTCGCTCCGGCGTCTGGTTTGAAGCCCGTCGATTGCAGCCATGGCCTGTTCGACAACAGCCATATTCTGCTCATCTTTCAGGCTCTCGACCGCCAGGATGCCGTCCTTTCGGCGCTTGAACTCCACCGGAGCGCTTGTCGCGCTGAGAGTGTCCAGGAGCTTGATCTGGGCTTCCTTCAACAGATAGACTTTCCCTTTGTCCTTATACTCTCTCAACCGTCTCCACAGTCCTTCCGAGTCAATGTCTCCCCGGTAGAATTCTGACAGGATGACGCCCAGTTCTTCCAGATCTCGAATCCTGGTTTTCTCTTCGGGAGTCATGTCGCCGATTCTGGCAAGCCGTTCTCTCATGATAGGCGAGAGTTTATCTTCCCATGCCATCTGCAATACCTCTCCAGAAATGGATTTTCGCCGCTTCTTCTCAACCGGGTTTGCGGCTGCCGGTTTCCGCGCCAAAAAGGTCCTGTTTCTTGTAGTACAGATAATGCTCTGAAATGAAATTCATTGGCTTTCTGGCCGCATTGAAGTTTTCATACAGCATCCAGAAGATCTCCGACATTTCAAGTTCTTTGGCGGACTGGTGCTCAGCGGCAAGCCTGTAAAATTTCCTGCCCTCCTCCTCGTATTCCTCCATGCCTCGCCTTGCCTTTCCGGCTATCCTCGGCCTCACCTCACCTGAGAATGGGTACCTGTAATCGAAATAGGCATATTCCGGGAAGATGCCAAGAACAAACAGACAGACATCGGCTATCCTCTTGTAGAAAGCCAGGCGGGATTCTTCTCCGACAGTCTCACACATGCGGCTCAGACTATCAATATCCATGTCATTGTACCTGATTTTTCGCCAGATGCCCTTCGTGATCCGCACCGGGACCACGAAAGTCTCTATCCTGGTGAATGATGAGAGCATATCAGCGAGGTAGTCCAGCACCCTCTGCTCGGCAAGCAGATCGAGAACCACTTTTGTATCGAATACGGGAATCGCCTGGGTCCGAAATCTTTCCACGGTGTGAGTTGCTCTTTCAAGCTCCCTGATCGCCCTTCTGAGAAGGACCTCGAAGTAGAGACCGGGCGAAATTCTGAGAAATATGTCCTCCTCGGCCATGAGCCGTTCAAACACCTTCTCATCCGCTACCAGGCCTCTCCTGAAATCCTCATCCTCAACTATCAGCCTCCTCAACTTCGCCCTGTCACTGAAGTCCGGGGCCGCCGTCTCTAACACGAAATCAAGGTCTTGCTCCGTGAGTCTCGGCCTGAGATCCATTTGTGCCTCCCCTCACCGGGCCCCGCTTCGAGCCCGGCCCTCAACTTGCGGTCTCCTCCTTGACTCTTATCCGGATCAGTATATCGCCCGCACGCCCGTCTGTAACCTGGAGCGCGTTTGGAAGCTTGACCGTGCTGCCGGTCTTCACAGCCGGCGGAATCTTTACTTCGAGCCTTCTTCCGCTCCTTCTCAGAACCTTCTTCGTTCCCTGCCGCGCTTCCTCGGGCGCTAAGGTCAGCTCATACTTGACGGTCTCGGGAGCCTGCCTGAACTCCTGCTCGAAGCCCACACGATCACCTGGCCCGGTCCTGAAACCTCCAGCCCGCCCGAACCTTCTGAACGACATCCCACGGCCCTGAAAGAAATCTCCGAATATCTCATCCAGGAAATCGAAACCCAGCCCGGCGCCGCCGAAGTCTCTTATCAGGTCCTCAAAAGTCCCCCGGGTGAAGGGGCTGGTGAATACATCGCCCGGGCCTATTCCTTCCGCTGTTCCGAACTGGTCATACCGCTTCCTCTTCTCGGGATCACCGAGAACGGAGAACGCTTCGTTGATCTCCTTGAACTTCTCGTTGGCCCAGGATTCCTTACACGGATTGCGGTCCGGGTGATACTGCATAGCCAGCTTGCGGTAGGCCTTCTTTATGTCGTCATCAGTGGCACCGCGGGCAACGCCCAGTACCTGGTAATAGTCTTTTGTTGTTTGCCCTCTCATCTGAACAGCCTCAGCGCAATGTTCAGGATTACGGTCAGTATGACGCTTATGATAAGCGATGTAACAAGCGGAAAGAAGAACGTCAGTCCGTCCTTCTCAAGGAATATGTCACCCGGCAGTCTGCCTGCATAGGGCAACCTGTGCCAGAACATGAGCAGGAGTCCGAAAATGATTATGAAAAAGCCAATGAGTATAAGCAGTCTGCCTGCGCCTTCCATGCCGGGCCTTCCGTCTTTTCACAGTCTGGTTACTAGTATTATAACCTCAATCTGACGACTATCCCAGCGGCGCTCACGAGCGTGATTGAAGGTGTAAGAAAGTGGACGATACTACGGGTGCTTTCTCAGCCTGTTCAGAACCTGCGCTGCCCGATGGCCAGTTTGGCTGAAGTCCAGAAAAACGCCTGTGATGATAATCCCCTGCGCAGCCTCCGGTAATACAAGGGCCTCACCCGGTCTT
>JACUUS010000204.1 GCA_014859215.1 Dehalococcoidia bacterium
CCCCAGCCGCCCGGTTGTACTCGGGGGCGTGTGGAGCAAGAAGCTGCCGGCCCCCTTCCCGACGGACAAGTGTATCGCGGACGGCAAGGTGAACCAGAGAGTTTTCAAGTCCCGGTCCGGTCACCTCATCATCATGAGCGATGAACAGGGCAAGGAGATGATAACGATTCGCGACAAGACCGGAAAGAATGAGATTGTGATCGACTCGAAGGAGAACACTATGACCCTGAAGGCCGACAAGGACGTTGCCATTGAGGCGAAGGGTCAGATTACGGTGAAAAGCTCCAGCGGGGACCTGACACTGGAGGGCAAGAACCTGACGGTCAAGGCGCAGCAGAACCTCAATCTTCAGGCTACCGGAAGCTGCAGCATCAAGTCGACCCAGAACTGCACGGTCGAAGGCACGGCCGGATTGACGATGAAGAATGCGGCGGGGGCGCAAATAGCGATGAGCGGACCGAAAGTGGATATGAACAACGGCGCCCTGGAGGTCATGTAATGCCCGGCTTCCTGCTCACCATGACCTGCGTGGTAACCTGCGCGCACGGCGGCCAGGCCAAACCAACCGCGCCCAATCCCCGGGTCAAGATTATGGGCACCCCGGTGCCGATGTCTTCTCCCCCTTTTATGGTTGCCGGCTGTGCTATGACGGTGCCGCCACCCGCGGGGCCGGGTCCGACCCCCTGTATCTCGGCTGTGTTCCTGCCGCCGACCATGACCCTGCGGGTGAAGTCAATGGGCCAGCCGCTGCTGTGCCAGACAAGCGCGACGGGTCCGGCCATCACAACGCCTCCTTCGCCGCCCGCGCCGCTTCTGCCGGTCTCGTTCGCGGGGCAGACGCGCGTGCGCGCGATGTGAACAGGGAATGAAGAAAGGGCAAGACTGTGAATGACGGAGATACCGTTAACGATATCCTGGGTACGGGGTTCAGATTTCCCCTGGGGACTGACGGCCGCGGCGGGATCGCCATGGTCAGGCATGAGATGGATATTGACGAGTCGATCCGCATCATTCTCAGCACAGCGCGGGGTGAGAGGCGGATGCGGCCCATGTTCGGAAGCCGCTGTCACGAGCTTGTTTTCGCGCCCAATAACGCCACCACGTGGGGACTTATGCAGCAGTACGTGGAGGAGGCGCTGGGCTGGTGGGAACCGCGCATCGAGGTGCTTGACATCGACGCCGGCGCCGACCCCACGGACGCCTCGCGCCTGCTCGTGAACATTCAGTATAAAGTCAAAGCGACGAGTGATAAGCGTAGTCTGGTATACCCATTCTACCTGTCCGGTTGAAGCCTCGAGGAGGACCGAAATGGCATTACCGGCGCCAAATCTGGATGACCGCAAATTTCAGGACCTGGTCCGGGAAGCGCGTTCCCTGATACCGCGCTACTGCCCGGAATGGACCGATCATAACCTGAGCGATCCGGGTATCACCCTGATCGAGCTTTTCTCCTGGATGGTCGATATTCTTCTCTACAGGCTCAACAAGGTGCCGGACAAGAACTATATCAAGTTCATGGAGCTCATAGGCATCCGGCTGGAGCCGCCCAAACCCGCGCAGGCCGATGTTCTCTTCCGGCTGTCCGCTCCTCAGCCTCAGGCGGTTGTCATACCCCGCGGGACCGAGGTCGCGACAGTGAGAACCGAGACCCGGGAAGCCGTTATCTTCACCACCGAAGACGATTTGACCGTAACGCCGCCGGACCTGGCGTACGCATTCACCTCGCCGGACGGCGCTGAATTTGAAGACTGCATGTCTGCGCTCAACAGGCCGGACCAGCGCGTATCCATTTTCCAGGAATCGCCTGCGGAGGGGAACGCCCTGTATCTGGGCTTTGCCGGTGATATCAGCGCGCACACGCTGGCTCTCTCCATGGCGAGCACGATCGAAGGTATCGGTGTCGACCCGACCGATCCCCCGCTGGCATGGGAGTTCCGGGATGAAGAGCACGACAGGTGGTCGGAGCTGAGGCTGGAGAAAGACACCACCGGGGGATTGAACACCGACGGGCAGGTAATCCTGCATGTTCCCTACTCCTGCACCTTGACCGAGTTGAACGGACAGGCCGCCTTCTGGATACGCTGCCGGGCGGTAGCTCCGCGCGAGGACCAGAGACCCTACACCCGCTCTCCCCAGGTGACGAGCCTCAAAGTGGAAAGCATAGGCGGGACGACACCCGTCAGCCACGCGGCAAGATTCACCGGCGAGGTGCTGGGGCGAAGCGACGGCAGTCCCGGCCAGACCTTCACTCTCTTGAACATACCTGTCCTGACCAGGAAGCCGGAAGAGACTATCATGGTGGAAACCGCAGTTCCCGGAGAATACGAGCCGTGGCAGGAAGTCCCGAATTTTTCCCGCTCGGGCCCGGACGACAAGCACTTCACCTGCGACAGCGTCTCGGGCGAGGTCCAGTTCGGGCCCGCGGTCAAGCAGCCTTCCGGCGAGGAATGGCAGTACGGTATGATTCCTCCCCTGGGTCGGGAGATCATTTTTGGCGCGTACCGGAGCGGCGGCGGCGTTGTCGGGAATGTTGGTCCCGGGACAATCACTGTGTTGAAGTCGTCCATTCCCTACGTGGCCTGGGTTGCCAATTTGCAGGCTGCCGGCGGCGGAACGGACGCTGAAACCATAGAAAACGCCAAAATACGCGCGCCGCGGGTCCTTAGATCACGGACAAGGGCTGTGGCTGCCGATGACTTTGAATACCTGGCACTGGAGGCCTCCCCGGAGGTCGCGCGTGCCAGGTGCATCGCTGCCGGGGCCGGGGGAGACGGCAGTGGTGGACCTGCGGGACTTGTGAGGCTGCTGCTTGTCCCCAGGGTATCCCGGGTGGACCAGCCTGTTCCCGCGGAGGAGCTGGAGCTGACAAGGCAGGTAAGGGAACAGGTGCAGGCCTATCTCGACGAGCGTAAGCTGCTGGGGACCCAGCTCGAGATTACGACCGCCAGGTACGCGCCTGTCTCCGTCCAGGCGCGAATCAAGGGTAAAGCGGGTACGGATGCCCGCCGCGCGGCATCCGAGGTAGAGAAGAGGCTGTACCGATATATAAACCCCGTCTGTGGGGGTTCCGATGGGAAGGGCTGGCCGTTCGGACGCGGCATTTCGATCACGGAAGTCTATGCTGCAATTCAGGGAGTAATGGACTTCGACTATATCGAAGATGTGAAACTGTACACTGTTGACCCTGAGACAGGCGAGCGGACCGACGCCGGCACGGTGGTGAATGTGCCGTTCGACAGCCTGCTCTGCTCACACAAGCACGAGATAATGGTGGACTGACTTGACGTACTCAAGAACTCAGGACTGGCTTATTCTATCGGGAAAAGGTATTCTGCCTGCCGCGGAGGGGGACGCGAGAGCAAGCGGGAGCTACCTGCAATACCTGCCCGCAATATTCCGCCGGGAGCTCGTCGTGGATACGGCCGCCGGGAAAATCTGGGTCGCGGGTAGACAGGTCCGGCTGGGCGAGAAAGAGTTCCATCTGCTTGCTTGCCTGTACCGACAGCAGGGCAGGACCGTACCGGAGACCAGCATAGCCGTGGAAGTCCAGGTTGACCGCGAGGCGATCGGGGACCTGGTGCGGCGTATAAGGAACGTAATCGAGAGCGACCCCGCTAATCCGCAGTTCCTCAAGAGCATGCCCGGCGGCTACAGGCTCGATACGGACGAGTTCATGGGGCGTTTCCTCATGATTTTTGAGAGCATACTCAAGCCGCTGGAAAA
>JACUUS010000205.1 GCA_014859215.1 Dehalococcoidia bacterium
GGCAAGGGAAGATGAGAGGGACGGAAGAATCCTCTACGCGCTGTGCTAAACAGTCCCGCCGCCGGCGTAATTGACCGCAGGGAAATAAGAATCAAGGCGCATCGAATCTTAACGGGCTGGAAATCGAGGTCCAGGTCGTCAAGAATGCGGGTGGAGTATCCGGTCAGTCTGTCTCCCTCCCGATCTCCAGATCCCCAACCAGTGTATTTATTATCCCTCTCCCGGGTCGCCGTACTCGCGCCCCCGGGCAAGAAGTGTGACAGCTTCGGCACCGATCCGCCGAAACAGATCCTGAATTCTTCCGGCGAGCCTTCCACCGACAGGCGAGCAGGCGGTGACATCGCCAGGAAGCGTGCGAATGAGGCGAAGGCATGCTCACTCCGCGCGGACGCTGCCCGAACTTGGGCGAGAGCCCGATTGATCTGCGAATTCCACTGTGATATGCGGGGGCGCGCAAGCGGAGGTCGAGAATAGGGTTAATGTTGACTTCAAAAGGGTATATCTGCTAGACTTCACACGAAATTCGGGCAGGGCTATAGCCTCGAATTACCGGCATTCTAATATCCATAAGAGGTGAGATTATGCCTGCAAAGGAAAAAGGAGCCGGGTTCATTCCTCGTTATCGTGTCCTCGATCTGGCGGACGAGAAGGGCGCTTACTGCGGCAAACTCCTCGGCGATTTGGGAGCCGATGTTATCAAGGTCGAGCCTCCGGGAGGGGACAAAACGAGGTGCCGGGGCCCGTTCTTCAAGAACGAGGCGCATCCCGAGAAGAGCCTGCACTTCCTGTATTTCAATACCAGCAAGGGTTCAATCACGCTTAACATGGAGGACCCCGCCGGGCAGCAGATTCTCAGGAAGCTGGCAAAGACAGCGGACGTCGTTGTTGAAAGCTTTCCCGTGGGGTACCTTGCCGGACTCGGGCTTGACTATGCCGCCCTGCGTAAGATCAATCCCCGGCTGATAATGGCCTCTATAACGCCCTACGGGCAAACCGGGCCGCAGGCCTGGTACAAAGCAGTCGACATCAACATTTTGGCCATGAGCGGCTACATGCAGCTCATCGGCGAACCCGACCAGGCGCCGCTGGTCCTGGGAGGCGAACAGTCCTACTATCCTGGCGCCCAGTATGCGGCAGCGGGTATTCTGGCCGCGCTCTTCCACAGGGACAATGTATCGGGCAAGGGACAGCATATAGACGTATCCATGCAGGAAGCGATGATCTCGTTTTACCAGGAGCAGACGCCCGTTGCCATGTGGAGAAAGACCAGGGAGAACGTCGCGCGTGTAGGCTCCATGGACGCCATGGTCACTCCCTGCGGCCTCTACCCCTGCAAAGACGGCTGGATTTCCCTCTGCGCGGTGACCCCGCAGGAGTGGGATGCGCTCTCGCAGTGGATCCACGAAGTCACCGGCAATGACGAGGTCCTGCAAGAGCAATATAAGGGCGGGCTTCTGGCCCGCATGCCCGTTCGGGATATGGTGAACGTGATGGTGATCGAGTTCGCCGACAAGCTGACCGGGCAGGAGCTTTTCCTCGAAGGACAGAAACGCAAGCTGGTGGTCATACCAGTCAACGACGCGCCGTCGCTGCTCGAAGATTCCCAGCTCAATTCAAGGAACTTCTGGGTGGAGCTGGACCACCCGGTTGTCGGCAAGCTCAGGTACCCGAAGGGCGCTCTATACAGCGACGAAATAGAAGGTCCGCGCAAAGCCGCTCCCCTTATCGGGGAGGACAACGAACGCATCTATTCCCAGGAGCTCAAATTCTCCGGGGAGGACCTGGCAGTTATGCGCATGACGGGCGTGATCTGACAATACACTGAAAGGAAGAACAGGGCTATGACCAAGAAAGCTCTCGAAGGGGTAAGAGTCATAGAGTTCGGACTGTACATAGCGCTGCCCCTGGCCACGCGTCTGATGGCTTCAATGGGGGCAGAAGTTATCAAGGTTGAAACCCTGACTTCACTGGATATGTCCTGGTTCGGCCCGATTTACGCGCCGGGCGCGCTTCAACTAGAATACCGGCCTCTTAAGCGCAACATCACGCTTGACGTCCGCAAGCCCAGGGGCAAAGAGATCATGGAAGAGCTCATCAAGAAGAGCGACGTTTACATGACGAACCTGGGGCGGGGTGCGTTGATAAGGTACGGCCTGGACTTCGATCATGTACGGTCGCTCAAAGAGGACCTGATAGTCCTCTGGCAGACGGGGCTTGGAAGCACAGGCCCTTACGGCGGGTACAAGGCGTACGGCCGCCTGATGCAGCATGCCTGCGCAATTTCAAGCATGAGCGGCTCTCCCGGCAATCTTGGAGTAGCAAACATATCCTATTCCGACTACCATACATCAGTGTTCAATGCCATGGCCGTTATAGGCGCGCTGGAGCGGCGCCGCCGTACAGGCAAGGGCTGCTTCATCGAATGCCCTATTTACGAGTCAGGAGTCGTGACGGTAGGCCCGGCGTTTCTCGATTACCAGGCTAACGGCGTCGTGCCGGAGCGCCGAGAGAACAGGCACCGCTACTTTGCCCCGCACGGGGCATACCCATGCAAGGGCGAGGACAGATGGTGCACTATCGCGGTCACCAGCGAAGCGGAATGGCAGGCCTTCTGCCGGGCCATTGGGAATCCCGCCTGGACCAGGGGACCCGAGTTCGCAACCGCCGCCGACCGGGTGAAAAACGCCCGCGAGCTGGACCGGCTGATCGGCGAGTGGACCTCCACGCGAAACGCTCACAGGGTCATGGAGAGAATGCAGAAGGCGGGAGTCCCGGCGGGCATCGTGGCCAAGGGGGAAGACCTCGACAGGAGCGAGCACCTGAAAAGTCACGACTTCTACCAGGACACGGAATTTTACTCAGCCGATTTCAATAAGCCCGGTGTCGAATGGCCCGTGGCCGGGATATCTCCCGTATTCACAGAGCCTATCCACTTCTCGGAGACCCCCTGTTTGTTCGGCCCCATGCACAAGGTCGGGCAGGACAACAACTATGTTTATGGCAAGCTCCTGGGACTGTCAACAAAAGAGATCAAGCAGCTCACCCGGGAGGGTGTGTTCGCCTAGAAACGGCCCCTGAGCACAAAGTCTGGAAGGAGGTTTAAATGGTCAAGGCCATCGACATGGAATGCCTGATGAGCACGAAGGAGGGTGCGGTCAGCCGGGACCCGGCGATGATCGAGGCGCTGGCGACATATTTCAAGACGGCGGGCCTGCGGATAAAGACTGAGGATGAGCAGGCGCAGGACTGGAGGGATGCCGGTGTTCAGGTTGTGATTCTTTCGATGACCGGGAAACCTTTTGGCTTTACCGAGTGGGAACATATCCAGGGAAGGAACGACTACATAGGGCAACTGAAAAAGGGGTATCCCGACGTGGTCCTGGGCTTCTGGGTGGGCCTGCCCCTGGACTGGGGAATCTGGAAAGCCCTGAAAGAGCTGGAGAGATGCATAAAGGACCTCGGCAGCTTCGGGGTTTTTGTTTCGGGAATGGCGGGAGTGCCCGCCAATGACAAGACCTGGTGGCCTTTCTACGAGATGTGCCAGGATGCCAGGGTCCCCATCAAGATAACCGTAGGAGCCACAGCGGGCGGCGCCGGGCAGAGCGGCGGGATGGGCATCCGGCTCAACTCCGAACGCCCGATTCCGAACGTGGACGATGTAGCGGCGGCATTCCCGAATCTCACGATCGTCGGGCACCACTATCCCTGGCCGTTC
>JACUUS010000206.1 GCA_014859215.1 Dehalococcoidia bacterium
GCGGCGGCGCCGGTAGAGCGCCCGGTGCTTCCTTAGAGCTTCGATTTCGTCTCTGAGACGCTGTATTCTTCTACGGACCAGGCGCCGATCGGACTCCAACTGGGTCTCGCCGGGTCCCCGGGTACCGATCCCGCCTCCGAGACGCTCCAGGTGCGACCACCTGCCCGCAAGCCGCGGCAGGAGGTACTCCTGTTGGGCCAGCTCGACCTGCAAACGACCTGCATGGGTATGGGCGCGGCGGGCAAAGATATCCAGGATCAACGCGGTGCGGTCAATTACCTTGACACCAACGAATGATTCCAGGTTTCTTTGCTGCGCCGGGGAGAGTTCGTCGTCGAAAACCACAAGGTCGTAGCCGGTCTTCTCCTTAAGGGAAACGAGTTCCTCCAGTTTACCTTTGCGGAGGTAATGCGCTGGACTGGGTGACGCCAAACGCTGCGTGAGGGTCCCCACAACCTCAGCCCCCGCCGTGCTCGCAAGTTGAGCCAGTTCATCAACCGACCCTTCAAGGGTCCAGTTGTTCTTCGCACCTTTTGTTTCAACGCCGACCAGGAAGGCTTTCTCAGCCGGCGGTCTGGTATTCGTGCTTAAATGCTTGATGCCTGCCTCCCGGACCCCTACGGTGAGAGTCTTTTCATTCTCGCCAGGCCCTCCTCAAGACGTTCATCGGGCGTGGTCAGGGAAATTCTGATATATCCTTCGCCGTACTTCCCGTAACCGCTGCCGGGTGTTACGATCACGGCCGCTTCGTCAAGCAGCTTGCTGCAATAGCCCGCGGAGGTGTATCCTTTGGGCACCCGGGCCCAGACGTACAGGCTTGCCCGGGGAGGGCTCGCAGTGAGCCCTATTTTCTTTATGGTGTCCATTATCAGGTCCCGCCTGCGCTCATATATGGAGTTATGCTCGGAAATGCAGTCCTGGTTTCCCTGGAGCGCCGCCACACCGGCGTGTTGAATGGCCTGGGGAATACCCGAATCCAGGTTGGACTTGACCCTGGCAAGAGCGTCCACGAGCACCGGGCTGCCCACGACCATCCCGATTCTCCATCCAGTCATGTTATAGCTCTTCGACAACGAATGGAATTCCACTCCTACATCCCGCGCGCCGCGAGCCTGCATGAAGCTGCGCGGACGGTAGCCGTCAAAAGCGACCTCCGTGTACGGCGCATCGTGGCAAACGGCGATCTCGTGCTTTCCTGCAAAGGCTACAACCCGGTCGAAAAAATCTGAGTCGGCCGTTGCCGAGGTTGGATTGTTGGGATAGTTTATCCACAGGACCTTAGCCTTTTTCGCCACCCCGGACGGAACCGCGTCAAGGTCCGGTAGGAACTCGTTTTCCTCGAGGAGGGGAAGAGAATAGCATTCGCCGCCGGCGAATAAAGTGCCCATTGAATATACGGGATATCCTGGATCCGTAACCAGGGCCAGATCACCGGGATCTACCAGGCAAAGCGCAATGTGCCCGATTCCTTCCTTGGAGCCTATGAGAGGCAAGACTTCCCTGTCGGGGTCAAACGTTATGCCAAAGCGCCGTTCATACCAGCCGGATACAGCCTTGCGCAGCTGCGGCAGGCCGTCGGTCTCTGGATAACGGTGATTATCGGGATTGTGGGCGGCCTCGCACAGGGTCTCGATAATATGGGCAGGCGTAGGGATATCAGGATCGCCTATCGCGAGGCTGATTACATCCTCACCCTGAGCCCGCTTCTCTGCTATTTTCCTGCTTATTTCGACAAAGAGATAGGACGGCAGCTTCTCGATACGTCTGGCCAGTCGCATAGACTATTGTTCCTCTTTCTTCTTCTACTTTTGCTTATCCCACGCCGTGCAGCTGCTTGCTCTGTATCCAGCGCGCTTCTTCGGGCATGAGAACCAGGACGTCAATCTGACCGCCGACATTCTTCGGCCTGGCCTGGAACCGCATGGTGTCAATTGTGGTGCGAATCGCATATATGGAGAAGTCGATCGCGTCCTGTAAGGCCATGGCGTCCCAGATTATTGGCGCGGGCGAACGCACTACCTTGTCGGCGCCTTTCTCATCCTTAACGGTGACCGGGATTAGAATCGAGGTTAGAATATCAGTCTGCCCGGACCACGCCGCTCCAAAACTGATGGAGCCATCCGGTTTGAGATTTCTTCTTTCCACGACGTTCCTGGAAACATGGCAGGAGTAGACGTGAGGCACGCTGACTTTCCCTTCTTTCTTATAACCCGCTACGTGAAACCCCACGTCCACATTGGCGAATGACCTCCGAAAATAGTCTATCAGCTTCCTTGGGATCGACTCAACGTTGTCGTCCGGCGTCAGTTCCTCTTCGATGAACCTGTTGATCCGGCTCGCAATCGGCACACCGCCGAGCAGGTCCTGGCCGAAGTTGGAAATGCCGGTGTTATGCTTTTCCAGAAGGAAGGTCTTGGTTATGGAATCGGAGTTCACTGTTTCGACTTTGAAGGTCTTTCCGTCGGGAGCTTTTCCTTCTATAGTGACCGACTGGCGGCTGTCTGAAGCCATGATTATCCCTTCCGGGACGTAGACTGCTATTACAAAGCTCAAGGCATTTCCTCCTTCCAGGTACCGTGGAAAACGGCCCTCGCCGGGCCGCTGAGAAGCACGTTCGAGCCGGGCTCCCATTCCACTGTCAGGCTGCCGCCGGGGAGCCTTATCTCCACCGGGCCCTGGACCAGCCCTTTGAGCCTGGAGACTACAGCTATTGCGCAGGCGCCGCTTCCGCAGGAAAGGGTTTCTCCTGCTCCCCGTTCCCAGACGCGAGCACGAATTTCGCCGGGCGCGGTCAAATTCGCAATTTCGAAATTCACGCGATTCGGGAACATCTGATGACGCTCTACCTTCGGGCCTGCCTGGTGCAGCGGGAAATCCTGCACAGGCTTTTCAAGAAAACACACCGCGTGCGGATTGCCCATCGAGATACAGCTTATTTTCAGCTGCAGCCCGTCTACAATCACCGGGTGATCAATGAGTGGGGAAGCAATATCTGTGCCCGGGCGCACGGTTACCGGTACAGAGGCCGCGTCCAGAATGGGGGCGCCCATATCCACCTGCGGGCTTCCGGGAACATTGACGCGGGCGAGCCTGGTCCCCGCCAGCGTCTCGATTGTAAATTCCGTCTTCCCCACAATCCCCTGATCAGAGGAGTACCTGGCAACGCACCTCAAGCCATTCCCGCACGCTTCAGCCTCCGTTCCGTCAGGATTGAACATCCTGAGACGGATATCGGCCCTGGTCGAAGGCAGCAGCAGCAGGAGCCCGTCGGCTCCCACTCCAGTATGCCGTTCACAAATGGTCCTGGCGAGGCTGGACCAGTCCCGCTCGAGGTTACGGGCATCGATCAGGACGAAATCGTTCCCCGTCCCCTCCATCTTGGCAAAGTTCACTGAGATTTCTCCAGCTAAAAACTGTCTTCTGCTTCTTCCACGAAGATTCTGATTATATTGTTAACCGCGATATTTCGGGCGGCATATTCTTCCTTGATCCTCTCGAAGAGTTCGCCGGCATTCTGCACTTCGGCTTTCCCCCAGATTCTGCAGCCCGTCATAGTCCTGGGATGCAGAACCAGGATGGAGATCTCCGGGTTTTCCTTCAGATTTGCCACCGTCCGGGGTGAGCTTATATCCGCGAACACAAGATGGTCATCGTCGAGGACTTTGAGAGACCCCTTCGCGGAGACATTTGGCCTGCCCGACCT
>JACUUS010000207.1 GCA_014859215.1 Dehalococcoidia bacterium
CCCGAAACAAGATTGCAGAGTTCTACAACCTTCAGGTGGCTCAGGGCCTGCTCATGATTCGAGCTTCTTGTCATGCGTAATCAATCTGAAGAGGGGCTTTGAGGCCGCGTTCATTGTAGCAGATCAGGCATCCTGTGGACAACCCTGAATATCCTCGGATCGCGGCCCGGATCATCCTCCTGGATTCTTTTACTGGAGAGCAGAAGAGGCGGTATAATAGTTCAGGCATGAAACGCGGGTCCTATGGCGATGATACCTGAAACGTTTGATGAATTCACCGAAAGCAGCGACGCCCTGCGGATTTACCAGGGAAGCACGCTCATTTTCAACTCTGCTGAGAAGGGGCTGGGGCCGTTGCTGGAGTATATCCGGCGCTTCGTTCCGCGTGTGAGAGGCGTCACTGCCTTCGACCGTGTAATCGGGAACGCGGGCGCTCTGCTGCTCAGGGAGGCCCTCTGCGTGGAGGCATTCTCGCCTCTCGGCAGCGAACTGGCTGCTCATACCCTGAAACAGTACGGCATCCGCTTTTGCTTTTCGAGCACGGTGCCCTTCATTCTGAACCGGGCTGGCAGCGATATGTGTCCCATGGAAAGACTCTCGCTGGGCAAGGACCCGCGTGTTTTCCTCGACGTTCTCCAGAGCCAGGGGTAAGCCCGGTATGAAAGAGCTTCAGGTACCCCGCGCGTATAAGCAGTTTCCGCTCATCCGCTCAAAATAGTTGCCCGAACCTCGTCAGGTCACCCTGTCCTCGCCTGCAGGCAAATGTGATAAATTCTTAATCTTCGCACGAGGGCATTTTATAACTATTTTATTACCGCGGTGTTACAACTGAAGTCATACGAACCGGGTCATCTTTAGACTCTTTGTTCGTACCCTGATTAAGGAAGAGTTGAACGAAGAGGACACAGATAATAAAGGAGGCACGATGCAAGAGTCAACACTACGTCTCGGAACGCGGATCATCACCTTGCTTGCCCTGCTTGTACTGGCGGCTCTCGGCGGCTGCTCTTCGGCGGCCCCGGCTTCTTCGCCCACCAGTAGTCCCGACGCACCGGTTCCAACACCCGCGGCTGGTATTCCACCCGAGGTTGCGGGCTCCCCGGCAAACTGGCCTCTTGCGAACAAGGACTACGCCAACACGCGTGCCGTAATCGACTCTACCATCGACTCCCACAATATCAGGTACATGGGGGCTGCCTGGGCTTTTCCCCTGCCGCAGGGACAGGACACCTCACCAGGAGCTTTGACAGGTTCACCCCTCATAGTCGGAAACGTCGTCGTCTTTCAAGACACGTTGAGGAACGTCTTCGCGCTCGACCTCGATACGGGGAAGAGAAAATGGGAGGTGATCAACAACAACCTCAGTTCGGGTCCCAACGGCGTCGCCGTCGGCTGGGGGAAGGTATTCGCGGCGGCGGATTCGGGCTCTCTATCTGCCTACAGTCTGGAGACCGGGCAGGAGCTGTGGACGACCGCCCTGCCAGGGGCAGAAACCGGCCCGGTGGAAATCCGTACTCAGCCCGTCGCCTATGGCGACCTGGTGCTGGTATCAACAGTCCCGGAAACCGCATCAGCGGGCGGGAGGGCCGCCGGAGCCATGGGCTTGAACTATGCCCTCGCCCAGGATACAGGCCAGATAGTCTGGAGCTTCAACACCGTGGACTCTGCTGATCTATGGGGAAACAAGGACCTGAACAGCGGTGGAGGGAGCCTTTATCCACCGGCCGTTGACGTTGAGACCGGGAATACGTACTGGGGTGTGGCCGGCCCAGGGCCCTATCCCGGCATATCCAGGCAGATGGGATCGCCAGCCAACTACCCCAGCGGGGGCAGTCGACCCGGCCCTAACCTGTACACTAATTCCATGATCCAGCTTAATGCGCAAACAGGGTCTTTGGACTGGTACAACCAGGTGTGGCCGCACGATATTGCGGGCTATGACCTTCATGTCTCCCCGGTCCTCGCTTCGCGCACGGTGGGCGCCGATACCCGGTCTATAGTCATAGGCGCAGGAAAGATGGGACACGTATATGCGTTCGACAGGAGCTCGGGGGCGCTTCTCTGGGACTGCCCTGTAGGCATACACAATGCCAATACGCACCTGATGACATACCCGACAGCCGGTAACACTGTCCTCGTATACCCCGGCCCGCTGGGAGGAGTCTCAAGTCCTATGGCTTACGCCGACGGCACCGTGTATGTACCGGTTACCAACCTCGGCGTAAACAGCACAGGGTACACCCAGAATCTGCTTCCTGCCGACAAGGGTACAGGCGAACTGGTTGCCGTGGACGTGAAAATGGGGCAGGTCAAGTGGACGGGGTACCTTCCTTCGCCCAGTACCGGCGGGGCTACAGTAGTCAACGACCTCGTCTTTACGGCCACGGCGGAGGGTATGATCTATGGATACATGGCAGCAACCGGCGAGCTGGTGTGGGCGCACAAGGCGCCGGCTGGAGTGAGCGGTGCCCCTGCGGTATCCGATACTTACATGATCTGGAACTGCGCCGGACCCGGAGGTTCGCCCGCACTTCTTGCGTTCAAGTTCGGCGCATACCAGCCCATAGTCCAGTTCGCATCGCCTGCCGATAATGCAACCGTTCCCGCTGGAAACCTTCAACTCTCTTTGCATGTCCTGAATTTCAACCTTGCGGACAAGATCGGCCAGCGCAATGTACCCGGCGAAGGCCACATTATCTATTACCTCAACGTCGAGCCGCCTACCCTCCTGGGTGAGCCGGCCATTCCGGAGCAAGGGACCTGGTTTGCCACGCATCAGAATTCCTACACTTTGAGAAACCTCCCGCCGGGAACGCATACTATCCACGCTCAGCTTGTGAATAACAACCACACCCCCCTGGCAAGCCCCGTGGTCAGTACCATCACGATAACGGTAGGAGGCTCCTGATACCTGAGATCTTGACGCTTCCCGGACAGGTGTGGATGAGAGTGCTCATCCACACTCCCTGCCGGGACCAGGCACTATTATTGATTATTTCTTATACGAAACTCCTCTAATCGCTTTGTTACATTTTTGTAACTAATATCAGGCCGATTTTATGATTTTTCAACCGACTCATAACTATACTTGGCATGAGGTTGCGGACGGGAGGTGAGATGATGCTTGAGGCAGGATAATGGATCATCGACACCGCCAATCTACACTAAGGAGGAAAACATGAGGAAATTTGGTTCGCGTTGGTATTGGGCATTACTGGCGCTGGTAGTGATCGCGCTCGCCGTAACAATGATAGCCTGCCCGGCGGAAGAAGAAGAGTCACCCACACCCGGGGAAGCCACTCCTACTCCGGCTGAGGAAGCACCCACAATAAGAATAACTTCACCGGAACAGAACGAGATCGTGACCGGGAATGAAACCACTGTTGAGGTTGAGGTGGAGAACTTCGAACTGGTAGACGAGATAGGAGAAATGGCCGAGGAGGGCAGGGGACACATAATATACTACCTGGACATCGAACCGCCCACCGAACCTAACATGCCTGCCCTTCCTGAGAACGAGAACGCGACCTGGGTGGCAACCCCGGATACCTCATACACATTCGAAAACGTCACCGCCGGTCCGCATACTGTCTACGTTCAGCTCGTGAACAACGATCATACCCCGCTTGATCCTCCCGTGACCGATCAGGTCGACTTCACAGTCGAGGAAGAAGAAGGAGAGGGAGCGGAAAACGAGAC
>JACUUS010000017.1 GCA_014859215.1 Dehalococcoidia bacterium
AAATCCCGGGCGATCTTAGGTCCTATGTCGATCTGTGCCGGCGCTGTACGCTCCGGATCCGGGTCGGAGACCAATCCCCGGCGAAACAGGGTAAACAGGCTGCGCCCGAGCCTCATACGCAGCCTGTTATCCTCGGTCTGCATAATAAGGAGTATTGTCGTGCGGTAAGCCCACCCGGGCAAGACATTGCTGGACAGGAAGTCCAGGGGACGGCGCAGAATGGTCACAAGGGACTTCACGAAACGGACGGAGAGCCTGTTGCCACATTCTATCAATGGAGCGACGAGGAGCCGCAAGAGCCCCGATCCGTCCGGATATCGCACAGGTTCAACCCGGGTAACATCGTCCGCGTCGAAAATAGAGGTGATTGCTATTCCCTTGGAGTAATCGACCCTGCGGTTTCTGCTGATCACGCCGAGAAGGGCGTCGCTGTTCGTGCGCACCGTCTCGCCCAGCCGGGGGGAGATGCCGGGAAGGGAACGGGTAACATCGCGGGCGCGGAACAGAAGCTTGAGTGTGCCGAGCACGCCCGCGGCGAGAACAACGTTTTTCGCGCGCACATGTCGCGAAGGCTTGAACAGCCACGCGGTCGGGTTCCTGTAAACGATTTCGTACCTGGCTCCGTCCGGCTGACCCGGAGGCAGCGGCAGGACATCCGCGACCTCCGCTTCGGGTTGTACCTGCGCGCCCCATTTTTCTGCGAAGTACAGGTAATTCTTTACAAGAGTGTTCTTCCCATTGTGGCGGCATCCGACCATACATCCGCCGCAATGGGTGCAGCCCCGCCTCGCGGGACCCTCGCCGCCGAAGTACGGGTCGGGAACGTCCTCACCTTCAGGGCCGAAGAAGACGCCCACCTCCGTAGCGCGGAAAGTGCCGCCCTTGCCCAGCTCGCCCGCGATCTCCTTCAGGACCTCGTCCGCCGCCCACATGCTCGGGTTGCGCGTGACGCCCAGCATGCGGCGGGCAGTCTCATAGTGAGGCATCAGGACTTTCTTCCAGTCGGCCATGTCCTGCCAGCGGGGATTCTCGAACAGGCGGTCCGTGGGGACTTCGAGCACGTTGGCGTAACCAAGGCTCCCGCCGCCGACTCCGGCTCCGTGGAGGATCATTACACCTTTGAGAAGGCTTACCTGCAAAATGCCAAAAGCCCTGAGGGGCGGCATCCATATGTACTTCCAGAATTTCCAGTTGGTGGTGGCGAAGTCTTCATCCCGAAATCGCTTGCCGCGTTCGAGGAGCAGGACGCGATAACCCTTCTCGGCGAGGCGCATACTGGACACGCTCCCGCCGAACCCGGAACCGACCACCACAAAGTCAAAACACTCTTCCGGCACGCCGTTACCCTTTCACGATATGGGTCAATATTCTAGCAGGTGTACTTGCCGACCTCAATGACCTCGTCAGCTACTTGCCTCCTCAGCATTATCGCGTCTACGGGAGAAAACGTGAGGGCCCTGGTCACCGCAGCCAGCTCAGAATCCAGGGCATCGCCCGCCATTGTCGCTACCAGCTCCTGAGCGCAATCCCGGATCTTCATCATAGCATCGTTTGCATAGAGCTTGACCATATTGATCTTGAGCGCCGCTTTCTCTTCCCCTGCCGAACCGACCGATTTCAGAGATCTTAGAAATCCGCTGTCGACAGCATAAATTTCCCCGGCGATGTCCGCAAGAAGCCCGAGGACCTCTTCCTCGTTCTCTATTCCCATGCCGTATTTCTGCGCCGCCGTCCCGCACAGGTACTGGAATACCTTCTTGGCCCTGCCGATCTGCCTCTGCTGATAGGCCAGCACCCCGTCATTCGGCTGCGGAGACAGAGGCTCCATCGAGGGCAGCTCGTTCTTGACTTCCTGGGCCACGGTGAAGAGCGGCAGCTCGCCCTTCAGCGCCTTCCGCATGAGAAAGCCGGTTGTGATCACCCTGTTTATCTCGTTTGTTCCCTCGAAAATCCGGAAAATGCGGGTGTCCCGGTATATTCTCTCCGCCGGATAGTCCTCGCAGTAGCCGTACCCGCCGAACATCTGGATCGTCTCGTCAGCGACGTAGTCGAGCACTTCGGAGCAGAACACCTTGTTTATCGAACACTCTATGGCATACTCACCGATGCTGTTGGCGTTCTGCTGTCCGGCGTCCTCCGCGCTGCGGTCGATGGTCGACAGGATGTTGTCGATCAGCCCCCCGGTCCTGTAGACCATGCTCTCGATCATATAAGTCTTCGCAGCCATCTCGCCTATCTTGTGTTTCATCAAACCGAACTGGCAGATAGGCTTGCCGAACTGGACCCTTTCCTTGGAATAGCCTACGGCGGCTTCCATGGCGAGCTTGCACACCCCTACACAGCCCGCCGCCAGTTTGAACCGGCCAAGATTGAGCACATTGAACGCGACAACGTGGCCGCGCCCGACCTGGAAAAGCATATTCTCCACCGGCACCAGCGCGCCGTCAAGGAATATGCTGCACGTGGAGGAGCCGTGCAGACCCATCTTCTTTTCCTCCGCGCCGGTTGAAACACCGGGGAAGCCCTTTTCCAGGATAAAGGCCGTCATCTTGCCTTCGACCTTGGCATAGGTGAAGATGATGTCGGCGAAGCTCCCGTTTGTCACATATTGTTTTGTGCCGTCGAGCTTGTAGTGCTTGCCGTCCTTGGTGAGCACAGCGGTAGCCTGGATTGAAAGAGCATCCGTGCCTGCTCCGGGCTCTGTGAGCGCATAGGCGCCAATTTTTTCGCCGGTCACCATCGACGGAAGATACTTCTTCTTCTGTTCCTTGCTGCCGAAGAAAACGAGCGGCATCGAGCCTATTCCGGTATGGTCATTCATACTCAGCCCGAAAGAACCCGCCATGGCGGAGTGCTCGCAGATCAGGAGAGAAGCTATGGAGTCCAGGTGCGAGCCACCGTACTCCTCGTCCACGTCGACCCCGAGAAGACCGAGTTCGCCTGCCTGGCCTATGAGCTTGCGGGTGAGGTCAAAGTCCTTCTTTTCCAGCGTCTCGGCGTTGGGGACCACCTCGTTCTTGATGAACCTCGCCGCTGTCTTCACGATCATTTCGTGTTCTTCCCCGAAGTCTTCCGGGGTGAAGACCTCTTCCGCCGGGACGTCTTCGAGGAGAAAACCTGCTCCTTTTCGGATAACCTTTTCTTTCATATCCTGCCCCCTTATTGAGTTCTCTCGAAAATGCCGGCCGCTCCCATTCCGCCGCCGATGCACATGGTGACCAGGCCGTACCGGGAGCCTCGCCTGTCCATCTCGTGGAGCAGCTTCGTGGTCAGGTATACGCCTGTGCAGCCGAGCGGGTGCCCGAGGGCGATTGAGCCGCCGTTGACATTGAGCTTTGCCGGGTCCATACCCAGAGTCTGGACCACATAGACAGACTGGCTGGCAAATGCCTCGTTGAGCTCCACCAGGTCAATCTGATCCATATTCAGGCCCGCATTCCTGAGCGCTTTGGGCACCGCCGCTACGGGTCCGATACCCATAACCTCCGGGTCTACCCCGCCCACGCCGAAGGACCTGAATACACCCAGCGGCTTGAGCCCCATTTCCTGCGCCTTATCACGGGACATGATCACGGTCGCCGCGGCCCCGTCGTTCATCGGACAGGAATTGCCTGCCGTCACCGAGCCGCCGCCGCGAAAAAGCGGCCTCAGCCTGGCGAGGGCTTCCAGCGAGGTGTCAGCCCTCACGCATTCATCCCGGTCAAACACCTTCTCCTTAATGGATGCTTTCCCGTTCTCGAAAACCCGGTCGATGACCCTGATGGGAACAATCTGGTCCTTAAACACATTGTCCCGAAGCCCCTTTGCGGCTTTCATCTGGCTGTCGAACGCGAACCGGTCCTGTGCCTCCCTGCTGATGTTGAACCGCTGCGCTACGTTTTCCGCGGTAAGGCCCATCGTTATGTAAGCCTCAGGCATGGTCTGTATAAGATCGGGGTCCGGCAGCGGCTTGTTGCCCCCCATCGGCACCAGGGTCATATGCTCGACGCCCGCCGCGACAATAACGTCGGCGAATCCGCACATTACCCTTTGCGATGCGATGGCGATTGCCTCAAGCCCGGAACCGCAGTACCGGTTCACGGTCATGCCCGGGACATCGTCCGAGAGGCCCGCTTTTAGGGCGACGATTCTTCCCAGATTCATTCCCATTTCCGCTTCAGGGAAAGAGCAGCCCATGACCACGTCCTCTACATCCTCGGGCTTCAATCCGGCGGCTCTCCTGATCGCCTCCTTAACCACTTCCGTCGCGGTATGCTCCGGCCTCGTATTCCTGAGCGAGCCGCTCGTCGCGCGCGCCAGTGCTGTTCTTACTGCCGATACAACTACAGCTTCCCTCATCATGTGTCTCCTTATCGGACTAGTTCCGGAGCGGCCTGTTTGTCTCAAGCATGTGCTTCATCCTTGCCCGCGATTTCTCCTCGCCGCAAAGTGAGACAAAAGCCTCTTTCTCAAGTTCCAGAATATAGTCTTCCGTGACCAGCGCATTGTGGTCCACGTCACCGCCGGTCAGAACGTGGGCAAGTCTTCTGGCGATCAGCGCGTCGTGATCGCTTATGTAGAGGCCCTCCCTCAGCAGGTATACCATGAGCTCGAGTATGGCCCGGCCGGTGCGGCCGGGAACCCTGATCTCATTCTTCCGTCGGGGAGCACGGTAGCCGCGTCTGGCGAGAGCAAGCACCGCGTCTTTGGCGTCATAGATGAGCCGGTCATAGTTCATGGTTATCCCGTCCGAGGGGTTGAGGTAGCCAAGCCCCTGGGCTTCGCGAGCTGAACTGGACACCTTCGCCATGGCAACGGTCTCGAACGCCCTGGCTATGTACGGTATCAGATCGGGCTTGCCACCCCCCGGGACCGTGCTGGGCACGCTCGGGGGCACCTATTCGGTAGCCCGCACAACCATTTCCTTGCACCCCCCGCCGGCGGGTATGAGGCCCACGCCGACCTCGACCAGGCCCATGTAGCACTCCGTGAAAGGCCTGACCCTGGCGCCCGCCAGGGCTATCTCGCAGCCCCCGCCAAGCGTCATGCGGAAAGGCGCGACCACCACAGGCCGGTCGCAGTACTTTACGCGCATGCAGGCCTGCTGAATGCCCTCTACGGCAAGGGCAAGAGCATTCCACTCCTTGTTCTCCGCGGCCGGATATACCTGCTTCAGGTCTGCCCCCACGCAGAAGTTGGTCCCCTGGTTGCTGATAACCATCCCCTCGAAGTTCTGTTCAACCTCGGCAACGCTGTCGTTCATCATCTGTATAACATTAAGGTCTAGCACGTTATTCGGAGAATGGAACTCCAGGCACAGCACGCCGTCGCCCAGGTCGATGAGGCTTGCGCCGGGATTCGACCTGACGATTCTCTCCCTCTCTTTCAGTGAGGGCAGGAGCAGAATCTCAGGCTTACCCTTGATTTCGAGGTAGCCGTTTCCGCGGAAATCGTAGAAGTAGCTTGTGCCGTCGCGCTTGTCGTAGAACCGTTCCCGGCCGGATGAGAGCATTTGCCTGACGTTTTCGGGCACATTCTCTCCCTCTTTCTCCATCAGCTCCACCGACTTGCGCAGCCCGATAGCGTCCCACATTTCGAAAGGACCGAGCTCCCAGTTGTATCCCCAGCGCATCGCCCGGTCCACGCTGACAACGTCATCCGCTATTTCGGGAATCTTCTCCGCGCAGTAGACGAGCATTTTCTTGAGCCCGCTCCAGGCGAGATGCCCGGCCCGATCATCCCAGAATACGAGGGTCTTCAGCCTCGCCGCGGGATCGGCCATTCGCTTGATATTGTCGAGGGCGGCAAAAGCGGCCGGACGCTGTGGGACGTACTCCATAGTGGTGTAGTCGAGAGCAAGTATCTGGGAACCGCCCGCCCCCATCACCTTCTTGTAGAACCCCTTCTGCGTCTTGTCGCCGAGCATGCCGTTTTCGACCATCCGTGCGACGAACTGCGGGACCATGAACTGCTCTTTTTCCAGAGGGTCCGACACATTGTCCGCTACGTTCTGGGCGACCTTTACAAAAGTGTCAAGCCCGACCATGTCTGACGTACGGAAAGAGGCGCTCCTGGGCCTGCCCATGGGCGGCCCGGTTATCGCGTCCACTTCTTCAATAGTGTAGCCTTCCGCTATCATCAGCCTGATAACGGCGAGCATCGAGTAAATTCCGACGCGGTTCGCTATGAAATTGGGCGTATCCTTGGCAATAACCACGCTTTTCCCCAGGTCCTTCTCACAGAATGCGATCATGAACGAAACGATGTCGCGGTCGGTTGACTGGCCGGGTATGATTTCCAGCAGCTTCATATGTCTCGGAGGATTAAAGAAGTGCGTGCCCAGGAAATGGGACTTGTTCTCCGGGGAAAGGTTGCCGGCTATCTTATCTATAGAAAGTCCGGAGGTATTGGTGCTTATAATAGTCCCGGGCCGTATGAATCTCTCCGCTTTGGACAGCAGCTGCCGCTTGATGGCCAGGTCTTCGGCCACTACTTCGATAATCCAGTCGGCATCTGCGAGCCATTCGAGGTTGTCCTCGAAGTTTCCCGGCGTGATCAGCTTCGCGTCCTCGGCCGAGAACATTGCGGGTGGGCTTGCCCCGATGGTTGCCTGAATTCCCATGCGGGCGAGCTTACTCCTGAACTCGGGGGATTCCCTGGTGAGGCCCTTCTTGAGATCCTGAGCATCAGGGTCTGTAGGGACTATGTCGAGGAGGTGTGTTGGGATGTCTACTCCGGCGAGCAGGGCCGCTATCCTGCTCCCCATGATGCCGGCTCCCAGAACCGCAGCTCTCTTGATTCTCCTTTTCATGACTCCCGTCCTCTATCTAGATACCTTTTTGGCAATCGCACAAGGTGTGTTGAATGCAGGCTGCCCGGAAGGGTTCTGAACGTGATTTTTTTGGAAAAGAGCTTCGAAGGGATCTCTTGCGGTGTTGGCGCGCCGATGATAGTCTTTTGCCCGTTATTTGTCAAGTGAATTAGTTTGAATCGAGGTTCCCTGTCCGGCATCCAGATCGAGCGGATGCTGCGATGTGCCAAAAAATAGTACCTTGGTACAATCGCGGGCCGGGATAGATCATGCGAGGCATGCCCCAGGCTGGATCATGTCGCGCGCGGTATCGCAGTCATTCGGCGCCGGGAACGTGAGTTGCAGGTCTGACACACTCCATGGATATGGCGTTTGAATCACACGCCATAAAGCAGGAGCCGCACCCGAAGCAGGCTTCGGGGTCTGCCTGCGCCTTCAGTTTCCTGGAGCCGGCGACCTTCACCATACTGAGAGCATCGAAATTGCAGTTCTCAATGCAATTCTGGCAGCCGTCACAGTTTTCGTGGTTTATTCTCGCCTCGTAACGGCTCTTTGCATAGTGACGGCTGAAAGGTATATCGACCGCTTTCAGGGTGAGAAACTCTATGCAGCAGTCATTGCAGCAGTTGCACATGAGATTAACGTTAATGCTGTTTATGGCGGTATGGACCAGTCCCGACGCCGCGCTGCTCCTCATGATCTCCAGGGCCTCTTCGTAGGTGATCTCTCTGCCGTGCCCCGACGCCACGTCGTACTCGGCCGTCCTTTCGAAATCTATGCAGACCCCAACCGGGCGGTCGCAGGCAGCTATCTCAAGCCGGCACGGGCAATCCACGACTGACAGCTTCCTCCCGCGCAGGATTTCCCGCCAGTCTTCCCAGGGTTTCAGGTTGGGGTTATCGGTCACTGACTGCCAGGCGGGGATTATCCGCATCACGGCGTTCTCAATGCCCTCGAAAGCCCTGGCATAGTTCGGGTAACCCTCGTTCGTGTCGTAGGTCTTCCACAGGTCGAAAAGCCGCTGGGAGTCAGGGTAGTGTCTCCAGCCGGTCAGCATGGCGTCGTGCAGCTGCATTATGGACTTGCCGTAACGCCATTCGCTGCGATCGTCAAACTTGCGCGGGAATGCGAGCCCCTTGCGGAAAAGGTCCTCAAGGTCGGCTGCCACATCTTCTTCATCAAGCGACAGCTTCTGCGCCAGTTCCTTCGCGGTCTGCGCGGGCTGGGGAGGCGGATTCAGGGCCTCCAGTATCCTCGCCTGCCGCGGTGTTGTGGCAAATTCGAAGATAGGCGGCAGGTGTTTCGAGTTGGATACCCCGATCTTCTCAGCCAGAACGTCATATATATCGCCCATGTGGACCTCCCGAATCGAGACTACGTCTATGCCTTATATCATCGCCCCGTTCA
This sequence comes from Dehalococcoidia bacterium, assembly GCA_014859215.1. GTDB lineage: Bacteria > Chloroflexota > Dehalococcoidia > SZUA-161 > SZUA-161 > Kmv37. The sequence goes on from JACUUS010000017.1 coordinate 8,198, forward strand.
CTTGTCAAATCCCGCTGAAGCTCGTGCAGGAACAAACCGCAACATCGGCAGGCTGGCGCTTCACGGGCAGGCGGCCCTATTATGCGAGAGATGAGCCAGCTACCTGGCGAGATTATATACGCCGGCGAAATACTCGCGAGGCAGCGGCATTCCCATCGCTCTCAACTGGTTCGTTTCACAGGCTGTCTCGATCAGGTTTTCTACGGCTACCGCAGATATGCCCACGGCAGAGAACGATGTCGGCGCACCTATTGAGTCGAACCAGTCTTTCAGGGCGGCTATTCCCCTTGACGCCGCCTCCGCATCGTCGTCACAGATGATGCCAAAGACATTGTGTGCCAGCCCCGCACAGCGCGATAGCTGCTGCCGGGATATGGAATCCAGCCATGCCGGTATAATAATGGACATACCCGCGCCATGCGGGAGATCGCAAGCCGCGCTGACGGGATGCTCCAGGTTGTGCAAGGGTGTATCGGTATAGCCCAGGCCTGAATGAATAGACCTGTTCAACGCCCAGGTTGCGCACCACATCATCGTGGAGCGGGCATTGTAGTCCTCGGGATTAACCATAATACGGTCGACACTCCGAATTACCGCCTTGAGAACGGCCTCGGCGAGACCATCCTGTAACGGAGACCAGTCAGCAGTGCTGGTGAAATAGGCATCAAGAACGTGCGAGAATATGTCCGCAGCGGAATACGCCGTGTAAGGCTTCGAGACCGTGAAGGTCAGGGAAGGGTCCATGATGGATACTCTGGGGTAGACGGCGGCCGCAGGTAACCCAAATTTCTCGCAGGTCTGCTCATTCGTAACTACCACATTTTCGTTCATTTCGGACCCCGAAGCCGGAATGGTGACGACGGTCACGATCGGCAAGGCCTTTTCCACCAGGGCCTTGAAAGTGAAGAAGTCCCATATATCGCGGTCGGTCAGTGCGCCGATGGCAATCGCCTTCGCTGTATCGATTACACTGCCCCCGCCGACCGCGACCAGGAAATCAACGCGCTCACCTTTGGCCAGCTCAATGCCCTTATTGACATGCCCGAGTATGGGATTGGACTTGGCTCCCCCGAAGTCCACGACAGCTATGCCCGCGTTCTGGAGACTTGACCGTACCCTGTCGTATAGTCCCGTGTTCTTGATGCTTGATTGACCGTAGACAAGCATCGCTTTCTTGCCGTATGGCTTTGCCTCATCTCCGAGCCTGTCAACCGCGCCGTTGCCGAAGACGATCCGGGTCGGCACGGACCATTCAAAATCCTTCATTTCATCCCTCCTGTCGCTTAACTCGCCGGCGTCTGGACTTCCACTGCGGTCCAGTACGCCGGTGGGCCGTTTAGTCGCCGATTATAACACCCATACCCTGGCATATCCAAGAGTGTCCGCCCCGGTAGCCCATCAAAGGTCCTGGCCTTGCGAAATCACGCCTACCTCAATATACTACGCCCGGACCTCTCCCGAGGGACACAATTGAAGGGACGTTCATCTACAGGGTGAACCGGAAAGGGAAGCTGGTCTCGCTGCGCGGATTCCGGGAAGCAGAAAGGATACAGATCGGCAGGCTCTGAGGGTCCTGCCGGTGGGGCTGTATAAGCTAACTGAGGCGCAGATATCGGGCCTGTGAAGAGCGCTACCGGCTCTCACTTCTTCTTGCCGGGACCGGCTCGGCCGTTTCGAGCACCGCTCTGCGCGAGAGGGTCAACCTGCCGCCGCCGTCGATCTCGAGCAGCCTGACCACCACCTGGTCGCCGACCTTGACCTCGTCCTCCACTTTTCTCACTCTGTGCGTGGCAAGCTCGCTTATGTGGACCAGGCCCTCCTTGCCCGGCATAATCTCGACAAAAGCGCCAAACGGCATTACCCGCGTCACCCTCCCGGTATACACACGGCCCACTTCTGGATCACTGCTCAGGGCCTCGACAAGCTCGATGGCCCTCTCCGCGGCGATGGAGTCCGGGGAGCCGATGAGCACCGTTCCGTCGTCCTGGACATCGATCGTGGTCCTGGTCTCGCTTATGATGGACTTGATGGTCTTTCCCCCGCTCCCGATCACGGCGCCGATCTTGTCGGGGTTGATCTTGATCCGGTACATCCGCGGCGCGTGCCGGCTGACATCGGGGCGGCTTTCGCTGATCGTTTCCCGCATGATGCTCAGACTATGAAGGCGCGCTTCTCTCGCGCGTCTCATAGCCTCGAGCAAGATCTCGATGCTCACTCCCTGGAGCTTGGTATCCATCTGCATTGCCGTAATCCCGTCGGCGGTGCCCGCCACCTTGAAGTCCATATCGCCAAAGGCGTCTTCAAGGCCTTCTATATCCGTGAGTATGGCCGAACCGTACTCCTCCATGACAAGACCCATTGCCACACCCGCAACCGCCTCCTTCACGGGTATGCCGGCGTCCATGAGCGAGAGGCTGCCGGCGCACACGCTCGACATGGATGTGCTCCCGTTGGAGGCCAGCACCTCCGAGACCAGGCGGATGGTGTAGGGGTAGTCGTCGTCGGCAGGAACAACGTGCTCCAGGGCGCGTTCAACCAGGGCTCCGTGGCCGATTTCACGGCGCGAGGGCGAGCCTATCCTCCTCACTTCTCCGACAGCGAAGGGCGGGAAGTTGTAATGATGTATGAACCGCTTCGTCTCCTCGATGCCGAGTCCGTCGAGCTGCTGCTCCCTCCGGGTAGAACCGAGCGTGGTAATGGTAAGGACCTGGGTCTCGCCCCGGTTGAAGAGACCGGAGCCGTGGACGCGAGGGATGAGGCCGACCCTGCAGCTCATGGGCCTGATCTGTTCGGGCGTTCTCCCATCCGGACGCCGTTTGTCGAGGATCCTTCTGCGAACTTCACTCCTCAGCACGTACTCGAATGCCGAGTCTATCTCTTTGGTTGAGAAACTCTTGCCGAGTTTCTCAACCAGCTCCTCCCTCAGGGACTCGAGGGCCGACATCCGGCTGCCTTCCGGCTGGTCAAGGGCTTCGCCGAATTTGCCGGCGAAGGTCCCGAACATGGCCGCCACCGCTACGTTGTTGACCGGGCCGGCTGGTACTTCGAGCTTGGTCCTGGCGAAAGTGCGAAGAAGCTCCTGCTGGACCGTGTTGATTTCCCGGTTCGCTCCGTCGGCGAGCTGAATCGCCCTGGTTACCAGCGTTTCCGGCACCCCCCGTGCCTGCCCCTCGATCATGACAATGGCGCCGTCCGTGCCGGCCACCACCAGGTTAAGCGCGCTTTCCTCGAGCTCCGGCAGGGTTGGGTTGAGTACCAGCTCCTCATTTATATATCCGACCCGCGTGGCGCTTACCGGTCCCGCGAAGGGTATCTCCGAAAGGCACAGAGCGGCGGAAGCCCCGACAACAGCGAGTACATCAGGTTCATTTTCCTGGTCAACCGAAAGAACGGTGACCACAACCTGGATATCCCTGTCCCATGTTTTGGGCAGCAAAGGCCTGAGAACACGGTCGCAAAGCCTGGCCGCCAGGACGGCTTCCTCGCTGGGGCGTCCTTCCCGCCGGATGAAGCTCCCGGGTATCTTGCCCGCCGCATACAGCCTTTCCTCGTAGTCTATGGTGAGCGGAACGAATCCCGCCTCCGGGCGCGGCTCCTCAGCCAGGCATGCGGTGACAAGGACCGTTGTATCCCCGTAACGGACGGTAATCGATCCGTCGGCCCGCCTGGCAAGCTCGCCGGTCTCCAGTGAAATGGTCCTGCCCGCAATCTCGCCTGATGAGGATTCCATGACTTTGCCTCCGTCCCCGTGCGCTCCTCGCGGGGCCGGACCCGGCGCCTCCTGTACCCCGTGGACGGGAGCAAGGATAGACTGCGCCGGGCGCGCCGCCCCGCGCGGTACCTTAACGGCCTTCTGATGAGCAAATGCTAGCGCGCAGGGGATTAAAAAGTCATAAAATGGGTCCGCGAAAAGGTTGAAAATATGTGACAGAACGAGAGGGCATCGATATAAGGAACAGCCGGGGCCGCTTGACCTCAGCCAGGAGCGGCAGGTGAGTTCGCCGGCCTATTCCTCAACGGGCAAAGCGCAGTCCCGACAGCGGCTTTTCCTTCCGCCATACCGAGCTCGAGGAGGCCCTGGAGGACCTTTTGTACGCTGGGCCAGGCGGCTTCAAGGCGGGATGGACTCTCTCCCGTCCCGCCTTCTTCATCCTGCCTACTGGAACCGGAGCCGCATCTTCGCCTGCTCCATCAGCTCGTCCCTGAACTTGGGATGCGCTATATTGACGAGGGCGCGGGCGCGCTCCGGCTCATCCAGCGCGGTAAGATCGGCAACCCCGTACTCCGTCACCACGTACTGCGCGTAATGCCTGGGCACAGTAATTCTGGCCCCGAGTGAAGGATATGTCACGATGCGCGATACCGTGCCGCCTTTGGCGGTGCTGGGCAGGATATTGACGGCCCTTCCTCCCTCAGACCAGTACGAGCCGATGACGAAGTCAAGCTGCCCGCCCGTACCTGACCGCATGGCGTCGCCGTAGGACTCCGAGCAGATGGTCCCCACCAGGTCTACCTCGACGGCGCCGTTGATGGCGACCAGGTTCTTTTCCCGCACCAGCAGGGGAATCGAATTGCAGTAAGAAGCGCAGTGGAACTCGACCATGGGGTTGTTGCCCAGGAAGTCGTAAAGCTCCTGGTCGCCGAAGGCAAAGGCCATGATGATCTTCCCCGTGTGGGTCTGCTTGTACTTGCACGTGACGACGCCCTTCTCAACGAGCTGCCTGGTGCCCATGGGGGCCATCTCCGTGTGAATGCCGAGGTCTTTCAAATTGCTCTCCGCCAGGAGCTTGGAGATCTGACCGGGAACCGCGCCTATGCCCACCTGGAGGCAGTCCCTGTCCTTGAGCAGGCCCACGACGTTCTCGGCGATCTTCTTGTCAACATCGGTCGGCTCGGGCAGCGGGGGACAGAAAAGGGGCTCATCGGTTTCAACGAACCTGTCGAAGTGGCTGATATGATAATGCGAATTGCCGTAGGTCCTGGGCATGTTCGGGTTGATCTCGCCTATGACCCAGTCTACTTCGTCGATCACGTCCGGGGTATAGAACAGGTCGAGGCCCAGCGATACGAAGCCGTGGTCATCCGGAGGGCTTACCTGGGTTATCATTCCTGTCCGGCGGGGGTCTATCTCCTGGCGCTTTCTCGCTATCAGCCCCACACTGGAGCTCTGGACCGGCACGTAGGTGGAGGTACCGTCCTGGTGCTGGTTCATGGTGAGCTTGGAGTAGAATCCGCACAGAAGCCTGAACGTTTTCCTGCATTCAGGCCCGAAAATCTTGTAGAAGTGGTACTGGAGCGCCGAAACGTACTGGATATCCTCGAGGTCGTCCTTGCGATCGGCAATGGCATCCATCATCGCGGCGGACGGCTCTCCCAGGCCGAGGGGCGTGTAGAACCTGTCTCCAGAATGGACGAGCAGAGCTGCCTCCGCGTGGCTGCACTGCTTTGACTTGAATTCTTCTCTCCAGTTCATCGCATGCCTCCTTCACAGACTTCGGGACGATTTCGGATTGTTAGCAACTATATACGCACCTTGGTTGCCGGTCAAGTGGGTGCTCGGTGGAAAAATCGGCCCCGTCCTCCAGAAGATGCGCAGCGACCGTCCTGGCCGCTCAGGATGGAGGGGCGCAGCGGCGAGCCGATGGTCGCCAGGGTAGAGATGGGTGCAGCAGCGATCCGATGGTCGCCGGGGGTGACAGGGGGCAGGACATAGCGCAGGTTTCCCAACCTGCGGGCTCACGCAAGACCTTGACAAAGGCCGCATTAGCCCTAAAATCAAGCGTAGCCGGGGGAGAGCATACCGACGACGGCACGTCAGTGACCGACCGGGTAAGAAGGCCCGTCTATCCACGGGAGAACCCCGCAAGGAGGCAGAGATGAAGAAGACAATATTGTTCCTGGCCCCCGTTCTGGTGCTGCTGATTGCTGTCGGAGCCGTCGGGTGCGGCAGCGAGGCAGAAACAACGCCCACTCCGACACAGGCTGGAACGCCTACACCGTCACCCACCCCCACTCCGACCGCCTCGCCCGCTCCGACACCAACGCCCGCGCCTACCCCCTCCCCCGATGCGAGCGGGCCGCCCTGCCGGTTCAGGGGCACCGCCCAGCTGGATGGCGCCGACGTACCGGACGGCACGATTATCAAAGCAACAGTCGCGGGTCACGAGTTTACGACGACCACTCCGGCGGCAGGCTACGGGCCCTCGTCGTATGTCCTGACCATACCCAGGCCCGAGGGTGTGGCCTTTGATGGGGAGACTGTTACCTTCACAATCGGCGGACACTGCGCCGAGCAGACCGCCACATGGTCAACGGGAGGCAACCTAGTGGTCAACCTCACGGGTTCAAGCACCTAGTACCCGAACTCAGTACAGCGGGGCACCAGCCGTGAAAACGGCCGTGCCCCGCTTCTTTTTCAGAGCCGCGCCCGCAAGAAGATGGGCCTTTCTCGTTCTTTCCGAAGCGTAGTACCTGCGGAAAGCCGCGATTCAAGGCTGCGAGAAGGCTTGACAGGGCGCACGACCGCTCATATACTGCCGTGGCAAGAGAAGCCGATGCTCTGCAAGTATGCCAGAAGCTACAACCTCTTGAGGGCCCGGCACGGGTTCTGGGATTTCGCCTGGGCCACCTTCCTCGGCTTCACGCCGGAGCTGATCGCGCTCTACGCTATCGGAACCGTTTCGCTGTTCTGGATGATTCTGTACCTGGGCGCCATGCTCCCCTTCGGAGTGCTTGAGGTCCTGTTCCTGTGCCGGCACTGTCCTTACTACCGCCAGGAACAAGGCAGGGCGATACACTGCAAGTCGCTGTGGGGCCCGGTGAAATACATCGCGCCCCGGCCCGGCGCTCCCGCCCGGTGGGAGAAAGCGGTACTCTACTCATTCTTCGCCATCGGGTTCGCATTCCCCATTTACTGGCTCGCGATGCAGCCGATGCTGCTGGTCCTGTATTTCCTGACAATAATCGCCTACGTCTGGACCCTGGCGCGATACGAGTGCTCGCGGTGCATATCCTTCGGCTGCCCCTTCAACATGGTCGACAAGGGAACCAGGGAGGAGTTTCTCAGCCGGCAGGCCGAGCTTATGGCAGCCGGCGGCGAGAGCGTGCTCATCGAGGTCCCGGAGAAGACCCCCCGCCAGGCTTAATCGAAGGGAGTCAGTCCCCGAAGCTCGTACCCACATCGCGGGCGGTCTGGATGAGGGGGTGGTCGGTGGGGACCGTCCTGGGACCCTGCGCGACCTCTTCCAGGGAGACCTCGCCGAGGCCATTACCCTTGACGGCGACAATTAGAGTGGGGGGCTGACGCATTACCTTACGAGTAAATTACACCCCCCGGGGGAAATCACAATCGGCAATTTTTCTTCAACGTGGCTTCGGATATTGATTTTCATACCATATTATGATAGTTTATACTAACTTAAGAAAGAGACTGCCGTGCCCCAAAAATACAAAGCTGTCTATTTTTTTGATTTTCCTGCGGATTCCGCCAAACAGAAATCACTTACGCTGGGATTCGGTTCAAAATCAATAGATTTGTACGAAACCGTCAGGGATTTGACAAGTGAGGAAATAAGGCAGCTTCTGGGGAGTAGTAGTTTTGAAGATTTGGCTGCTTCTGCCACGGCTGATGAATTACCACTCAATACCTACTGTATCCGCCAACTGAGAAGATCCGTAGGAGAAATCAGCACAAAATGGAGACAGCAGCTAGCATTTTCGGGAATGTTTGACAAAGGCATTTTTGACCCAGTTTCTGTGACATTCAAAGGTGGTTCGAAAGAACCATTCATTCGATGGTATCCCTATCTTGAGGGTTATTCTCCGGATTATGTGAAGGCTATCTTGGAGAAATACGCGCCGGATGCCAGATGTGTGCTCGATCCATTCAGCGGGAACGGCACGACCGCTCTTACAGCTGCGGGACTTGGCGTTCCTTCGTACTTCTGTGAGGTGAATCCCGTCCTACAATTTGCCTCCCAGACAAAGATCTGTGTTCGCCGGATGGTTCGGGATATCAGAGTTGGACTATCAGCTGCTCTGAGACAAGCCGCTCAAGGGCTCGGTATGATCGCGAATTTTCCGCCGGATCTTAGGCTAAATGGAGCATACAGCGATTGTTTTGGGGATAGCGTTTTCTTTGATCAGGCCACATATGATCAAGTTCTAAGGGCCAGATCATGGATAGACGAGGCAGCGCTTGTTAATCCCATATTGGCGGATCTGATGACGATCGCAGTGCTGGCAGCCTTGGTTCCTGCATCGCGCATGCAGCGAGCTGGGGATTTACGATACAAGACGATTTCAGAACTTGATAACAATGCTGTATCCTTGATTTCCGGGATCCGCGAGAACCTCGCTCGCATCGCTTCAGACCTTCAGTCGGATGTCGACGGTCTTGCAATCGAGCCAATCTTGATATCCGAGAACGCCCGATCGTTGGCAAGCATACCATGTTTGAACGTTGACACGATTATAACCAGCCCACCTTATGTGAACGGAACAAACTACTTCCGGAATACAAAGATAGAACTATGGTTCATGCGCTGCCTGACTCAGAAAAGTGACCTGGCCAAATTTCGAAGTGAGGCTCTCACCGCAGGCATAAATGACGTGACGATTGCTAGGATTGCGAATGTGATGCATCCAGAAGTCAAGAAGGTGGTCTCTGAACTCGAGAGAAACACCTATGATAGGCGCATCCCTCAAATGGTGGGGATTTACTTCACAGAACTCACTGATATATTTAGAGGACTATGTAGGCATCTCGTACCTAATGCAACAGTGGCAATCGATATCGGGGATTCGTGTTACGCTGGAGTTCATGTACCAGTGGACAGGCTTATTTCTGCTTGCCTTGAGGAACTGGGCTTTGCAGAAAAGGATCAGATACAGTTACGCAAGAGAAGATCAAAGGGGGGAGCAATCCTCAAGCAGACTTTGTTGGTTTACAATTACCGACCGAACGGCACAAAGCTTTCGCCAGTATCTTCCAGCGTGCCGTGGAGCAAAGAATGGGAACGGTACAAGGCTCGAATCCCGCATCAGTCATTGCCTTATTCGAAAAGGAACTGGGGCCATGCATTACACTCATTATGCTCTTATCCTGGCAAACTTAAGCCCGCAATTGCCCACCATCTGGTAAAAATCTTTACTCCCGAGAGAGGCAGAATCATGGATCCTTTCGCTGGAGTGGGAACAATCCCGTTTGAGGGCGCGCTGCAGGGGAGAATGACATTCGGCTTAGAAATAAGTCCAGCTGCTTTTGCCATTGCAAAAGCAAAGATACAATTACATAGCCTCAATCGATGTAAGGGCGTTATCAAACAACTAGAAGCGTTTCTGCAGGACAGCAAGCCCACTGAGAGCGAGTTGAATGACACTAGAGTATTCGGATACAACGGAAAGCTCACCGAATATTATCATATTGATACGCTCAAAGAGATTATCCTGGCAAGGCGGTTCTTCCTTAGTCACCCACCTAGTCTGCCGGAAGAGTTCTTTGTCTTGGCGTCACTTCTCCATATTCTCCACGGTAATCGCCCTTATGCTTTGAGCCGGAGATCCCATCCCTTAACTCCATACAGACCAAGCGGGCCTGCTGAGTATAGATCTCTGTTGCGGCATTTAGAGACCAAAGTCGCTAGGAGTCTACGCGAAGATCTTCCACCAGACTTCCAACCAGGAATCATGTTCTTTCAGGATGCTACGGCCTGGTGGCCGCGGGAAATCGACCAACTCGATGCGGTGATTACGTCCCCCCCGTTTTTTGACAGTACGCGGTTCTATCTTGCGAATTGGCTGAGACTCTGGTTTTGTGGTTGGGATACACATGACTTCGAGGGGAGACCCTCGGGCTTTGTGGATGAGCGTCAGAAGATGAGTTTTGACGTTTACGTGCCTATATTGCGTCAGGCTAGGGAGCGTTTGAGACCGGGTGGGGTTGTGGTGATGCATTTGGGCAAAAGCGCAAAGTGTGATATGACGCTGGAATTACAGAGACTAGGCAAGCGCTGGTTTCATTCGGTAGATATTCTCAGCGAAAGTGTACTACACTGCGAATCGCATGGAATTCGCGATAAAGGCAACGTTACATCACATGAATACATGGTTCTTTATTGACTGCTCATGATAGTTCCCTCATGATGCCTCATCCAAGCTTCTCGTGTGGCAGCGTACAGAGAAGACTGTCGCTTTCGAAATTGAATCTCCGCAAATGGATTCTGAATGAGAGTTAGTCTGGGGGAATCTGTTCCAACAAATTCTACTATGGCCAGTATATAACTGTCCCCGTATTCTTCAGCGGCAGAATACTCGAGAGGGGTAAGTGTTACTGTTCCCATTAGGGTCGTACTACTCTTCACCTCGATTACTGCCGCTGATTGATTTCGGCGTGCCCACAGGTCAAAGCCGTATCCGCGTCGATTCGTGTAGAAACTAACCAGCCAGCCCTTGCTGCGATAGACTTTGGCAACAAAACTCTCCGCGTCTGTGCCATCATTAGCAGCTGGAACTGCTGGGGGAATCAGCAATTCGTCACTTCGAGGTTCGGGGATCCTCAATTCGATCGGCGTCTCCTCCCGCGTACGGGTTCGGGTAATACGCTTATCCGCCCAGTTGCCAGTCGCCAGTAGTCTTTGCCCGTCTCTGACCAGACTAATACCCAGGCTGAACAAGGAGAAAGTATGAAGGCCCATATCCCGCCAGTTCTGCAGGCTCTTGCTTGATGGAATTCGTGCTGCAACTTCGCCCAGTAAATCTTCCTGCTGGCGTGCTCTCAACTGCCGGAAAAGTCGTATCCTATCTATGGTGGTGGCGGTTTCGCTTTGGTCTCTTATCCTGGCTACAAAAAGATCAAATTCGTCCCTATCCAAATATCCATCGCATTTATTCACTACTTCGATGGCCGCCTTGTAAGCCTGCACCTTGAAATCACTGTATTGCGAAATGCGATCAGGCGGACTCCAGGGTTCTCGGGCAAAGACTACTTCTTGAAGTGCTCTTTCCAGAACGCTAGCAGGATCACTTGAGTGGCTAAGTTCCAGTCCTAGCCTAGTTAGTCTAATACCATCTTGCCATGATTGAGCTGAAACGCGTCGGATGAGTTGAAGCGGCTTCTCTAATGCCAACAAGTGATGCCGCCGCAGTTGAATACCGGGATCTGTCGACTTGAGGCCAACAATTGCCCCTATCTGTCGATAATCCCGTTTCGTGAGAATGATCCGTTTGCCTGCTGTTGACGAAAGATAGTCGATGATTGCCTTGACCCAGTCAAGCGACACATGTACACGGGTAATGATGAACCAGCCACGATCTCCTCTATCACCTTGATCAAGCCGAGTGATGACTTGTAACCTGAGTTGCTCGAAGGATCTTTCTATACTCATAATTGGCTGATTTTAGCATATATCGGCGCATAATCACATCTCACCTTCTTTAGACCAGAATAGAATCAACTTCAGTCTCCGAAGCTCGTACCCACATCGCGGGCGGTCTGGATGAGGGGGTGGTCGGCAGGCACCGTCCTGGGACCCTGCGCGACCTCTTCCAGGGAGACCTCGCCGAGGCCGTTACCCTTGACCGCGACCATGCAGCCGAACTCTCCGCGCTCTATAAGGTCGACTGCCCGCGTGCCCAGCCCGGTAGCCAGCACCCTGTCGTACGGCGTCGGGGTTCCTCCTCTCTGGAGGTGGCCCAGCACGACGGTGCGAGTCGATATACTCGTCTTCTCCTCGATCTCCCGGCCGAGCACAAACCCTATCCCGCCGAAACGAATCGGGTCGAAGCTCTCCTGGACCATCCTCTTCACCACTATGTCCCCACCAACAGGTCTCGAGCCTTCCGAGATCGCGATGATACTGAAGCGCCTGCCCATTTTTCTCCTGGCCAGCACCGCATCGGCCACGCGGTCGGAATCATAAGGTATCTCCGGAATGAGGATCACGTCTGCTCCGCCGGCTACGCCCGAGTGCAGGGCGAGCCATCCCGCGGTGTTCCCCATCACCTCGACTATCATGACCCGCTGGTGGGAATCCGCCGTGCTGTGAAGCCTGTCGATGCCCTCCGTGGCGATCCAGACCGCCGAATCAAAGCCGAAAGTGACGTCGGTGCCCCGCAGGTCGTTGTCGATTGTCTTCGGAATCCCGATAATCGGTATGCCGTCCCTGGAAAGCCGGGACGCCACAGCCATAGTGCCGTCGCCCCCGATGCATACCAGGCACTCCGCTCCGGTCTCCCTGAAGTTCCTGAGGGCAGTATCCGAAACGTCCGGGAACTCCAGCGCGTCACCCTTCCTGGTCGCGTATTTATAAGGATTGGCGGTCTTGGAGGTGCCGAGTATGGTCCCGCCGAGCGTGAGTATGCCCGAGACGGTGTCATAGTCGAGCTCCCGGTACCTGTTGCGTACCAGGCCGTGATAGCCGTCCTCGAAGCCGATAATCCTGGCCCCGTACTTGAGTATCGCTTTCTTGGCGACGCCGCGTATGGCGGCGTTTATCCCCGGGCAGTCTCCTCCCCCGGTCAGAATGGCGATCGTCCTGTTCTTCTTCATCGGGATGCCTCCTTCGTCTCGGGGGATGATTTTCGATTATCGGGTGTCGGGTCCGGTCCTGCGCCGGGGTAATAGATGCCGCAAGACCATTTTACGCGATTGGCTGCGACGGTGACAATGAGGCGCGGTCGATTCCGGAGCAGTCCTTGAAAGAGGTCCGCGGACGTAGGATAATGAGGCAGCCCGGAAGGAAATTCGAAACTCTGAATCCGAAATCCGAAATGCCATGGCAGAGGCCTTTGCGTTTGAAGGACGGGGAGATTGCTTCGCCCCGATGCTATCGGGGCTCGCAAAGACGTGCTCTTACGGCGCAAAGCTCTTCGCTACGGTTCACAGTTCGGTTATTGCGAGGCGGTGTGACGGAGGCGACAAGGAATAGCCTCCGTTCGTACGAACATTCTGACGTGAATTCAGGATTTGACCCGTAGCGGCGGGCCGCCAAAGCGCAAGCGGCCAGAAAGGAGGAGCAGATGGCAGATTCCAGATTCTCACTGGAAGGCAAAACGGCCCTTGTAACGGGCGGAAGCCGGGGCATCGGCAGGTCGATCGCGCTCGCCTTCGCCGGAGCGGGCGCGGACGTGGCGGTGGCGAGCCGCAC
>JACUUS010000208.1 GCA_014859215.1 Dehalococcoidia bacterium
TCTCGCGGTTGGCCTCCCCCGTCCTCATGCTCATCCCGCCCAGCGCCGCCGTATTGATGGCATAGCCCTTGTAGTCCCTGTAGGGTCCCGTCTGGCCGTAGGGGGTGATGGACGTCACGATCAGCCGGGGATTTACCTCCCTCAGCGATGCATAGTCCAGCCCCAGCTCCTTCATTTCGCCGGGGAAGTTGCTCTCCACGAGTATGTCGGCGTCCTTGAGGAGCTGCTTGAGAATATCCTGTCCTGTAGCCGAGTGAAGGTCCAGGGTGACGCCGAGCTTGTTCGCGTTCAGATAAAGGAAAAGCCCGCTCCTTTCGGGATGCGGGTCATCGCCGGGGAACGGCCCGAACTTTCTTGATTCGTCCCCGAAAGAGGGCCTCTCGATCTTGATGACCTCGGCGCCGAGGTCGGCCATGAGCTTCGTGCAGTAGGGTGCCGCGATGAATTCCCCGAACTCAACAACCTTGAGCCCGGCCAGCGCCTGTTCAGTCACGCAGGACACCTCCAATCAGACAGCGGTGTATGCCTCTACCCCGTTGAGGCAGACGACATGCAGATTATGACTGAATCGGGATGCTCGGACAAGCCCTTTGCCTCGCGCGCGATGAGGGACCGCGTGGAGGGCGGGGTCATTCCTTCCGCTTGTCCGCGGGCTTTCGGATCAGGGGCTCGCGATTGGCCGTCTTCGAGTTCCCTTCGTAGTCGGCAATCGCGCCTTGCAGGGCGTCCGCGGCGATATTGGAGCAGTGCATCTTGGCCGGGGGCAGGCCCCCCAGGGCGTCCGCTACATCCTGGTTGGTAATGAGGCGGGCCTCCTCGATGCTCCTGCCTTTCGCCATCTCGGTGAGCATGCTCGCGCTGGCCACCGCCGCGCCGCAGCCGAAGGTCTGGAACCTGGCGTCCTCGATATGGCTGTTGTTCACCCTGATGAAGATCTTGATCAGGTCGCCGCACACGGGATTGCCGACCTCGCCCACCCCGTCGGCGTCCTCGATGAACCCCACGTTGCGCGGATTCGAGAAATGATCGATCACGATATCGCTATACATTGGCTCCCCTTCTCCTGGCCCTGGCCGCTGCCAGGGGCGACATGGCCCTCAGCTTCTCCACGATCGGCGGCAGCACGGCCAGGACGTGGTCCACGTCTTCTTCCGTATTGCCCGCGCCCAGCGAGAACCGGATGCTCCCGTGCGCTGTCACCGGTGAAAGCCCTATGGCCAGAAGGACGTGGGACGGATCGTCAGAACCCGCCGCGCAAGCGCTGCCGCTCGAGCATGCCACGCCCTCACGGTCGAGGTTGACCAGTATGGACTCGCCCTCCACGTCCTCTATCGAGACATTGACGTTGTTTGGCAGTCTCAGCGTGGGATGGCCGTTAAGCCCGGTGTCTTCGATACGCGTCAGGATGCCTTTAGCGAGCCGGTCGCGCAGCTTCTCCAGCCGCAGGCTCGATGATTCCATGTTCTCGGCGGCCAGCTTCAGAGCGGCGGCCGTCCCCACGATGCCGGGGACATTCTCGGTCCCCGCCCTGCGGTGCCTTTCATGCCCTCCGCCCCTCTGCTGCGGTATGAAAGGCGTGCCACTCCTTATGTAAAGTACACCCATTCCCTTCGGGCCGTAGAACTTGTGCGCCGAGAGGCTCAGCATATCGACGCCCAGCCTGTCGACGTTGATATCCAGCGTGCCCGCGCACTGGACGGCGTCCGTATGAAAGACAATGTTCGGGTCCTTCCGCTTGACCACCCTTGCCAGCTCGGTAACCGGCTCGATGGTCCCGATCTCGTTGTTGGCGAGCATGATGCTCACCACGGTCGTCTTGCCGGTGATCGTCTTCTCCAGCTCCGCCGGGTCCACCAGCCCGTAGCCGTCCACGGGCACGTACCTGACCTCGAAGCCGAACCTCTCCAGGTATTCGCATGTGTAAAGCACGGCGCGGTGCTCGATCGGTGTGGTGATGATCTGGTTGCCGTCCCTCTTGAGGGCGAACGCGGCGCCCTTGATCGCCGTATTATCGGACTCGGTGCCTCCGCTTGTGAAGACAACCTCATCCGGCGAGCATCCCAGCACTTCGGCGACATCCTCCCTGGCGCTGTCGATGGCATGTTTGGCTTCGCGGGCCATCTCGTATATGCCCGAAGGGTTGCCGAATACAGTGCTGAAATAGGGTTGCATAGCCTCCATCACGCGCGGGTCGACCGGCGTGGTGGCGGAATGGTCCATGTAGACCTGTCTCTTCATACTTGATCTCCGTCTCAGGTTTGGACTTCGATGCCGGCGCAAAGATCGGCCAGCGTGGTCGTATCCACCACCCGCGCGATGTTGTCTCTCACGCGTTCCCACATCGCTTTCGAGGGGCACTCGGTCGCCCGGTCGCACAGCCCCGCGTTTTCGTCCTCCGAGGCGCACTCGATGGGAGCTATAGGCCCATCCAGCACCCGCAAGACCTGGCCGACGGTAATGGATGAAGGGCCGGCAGCGAGATGGTATCCCCCGTGCGCGCCCCTGGTGGCTTCAACCAGCCCCGCCTTTCGCAGCCGGGAAACGAGCTGTTCCAGGTAGTTGGATGAAATGCCTTCATCGCGGGCGATCTCGCCAAGCGAGACCGGGCCGCGGGCGTAGCTTCTTGCCAGGGCGACCATCGCACGCAGTCCGTAATGGGAGCGGCTGGAGAATTTCAACTGTCGGTCTCTCGAGCTTAATTCCTACTCGTTTAGTAGGATTTTACAATACCTGGAGAGGGCTGTCAACGGGGATTGGGGAGGAGTGTGCGAAACCCGGCTTGAGAAAAGGAAAAGTGTGCGAAGCGCGATACAAGAAATGGGAGCCGCGCGCGGTCCCCGCCCGGCTCCCGCGGGATGACCGCCGAACCAACTTGACAACGTGAAGCTAAGCTTGGTACAATTCATTCGGCACTTGAGAATACGGCCCCGTGGTGTAGCGGTCTAACATATCGGCCTGTCACGCCGAAGATCGTGGGTTCGAATCCCATCGGGGTCGCCATATTTGTCATAATCGTATGACAATATTTCCCTTTGCACCCGTCTTCAGCCTATATAGAAGGTCTGACTGCTTAGAAATATCCCTCCGGGGTTTCCTATTGTCCGCCATATACTTGGCGCCCCGCGCCTGCGCCAAGAGAACTTGCCCCTGACGGGGCCAAAATGGCCTAGATCGCTAGGTCTAGAGGAAGATCACTGATATCTCTCAGCCTTCGTCCTTCCACCATCATTGTGAGCATGTCAGCCTGATCTTCGTTATCAAGTTTCTGCAGGGTCTCTGTCAATTCAGCGAGAGCGAAATGGTACACGCAGTCAAGATCTCCTGTCCCAAGTGCGAGAGCTGCTATTCTTGTTGGTAACGGTTCGGCGGTAACTGCAATTATGTGAGGCGACGGCCCCTTCCGATTTCTGATAAGGTTCAGGGCTTCGGTTCGAGTATTCTGGGATCTATCACTCCGTATGGACCATTTACAAGAAATACTCGCATGCAGGATTGGGAGAGGAGGATGCCGGTTGACGGCTCTCAGAGGAGATAGCCTCGCGACCTTATCTTCAGCACTAACCAATCTAGTACTAGCATTGATCTCTTCATCAGGGATCGGCATCCTAGCGATGATGATAT
>JACUUS010000209.1 GCA_014859215.1 Dehalococcoidia bacterium
TGGGTAATTAACTTCCCGCCCACCTTCGGCATGTACCCATTCAGCACCGCTGTCTGCGGGGGCGAGACGGTGACGGTGCCCAGGGATGCCGGCTATAACGTCGATGCCGCGGCTGTCAGGCGGGCGGTCGACGATCGCACCAAGGTCATCTTCATCGCCTCGCCCAACAATCCCACGGGTAACGTTACCGGGCAGGAGACCTTGCTGGAGCTGCTCGATACGGGCGTGGTTGTGGTAGTTGATGAAGCGTATTACGAATTCAGCGGCCGGACGTTTGTGCCGCTGGTCAGGGAGAGGCCGAATCTGATAGTGCTCCGGACCTTCAGCAAGTGGGCCGGCCTGGGCGGCCTCAGGGCCGGCTACGGCATCTTTCCCGCCGGGATAGCGGAACTCATTCGACGGATCAAGCTCCCTTACAATGTGAATGTCGCGGCCATAATCGCGATGCGGGAATCACTGGCGGATGTCGAGTACCTGCGGGGCAATATCAGGGCTATTGTGCGGGAACGTGAAAGGCTTGTCTCGCTGCTCAGGGAGCAGGGTGTACTGGACCCGCTGCCTTCGGAAGCCAATTTTGTGCTCTGCCGGGTTAAGACGGCGGACGCGCTTGAAATAAAACAGGAGCTGGACAGGCAGGGCATCTTCATCAGGCATTTTTGTATGCCTTCGACGGAGGACATGCTCCGCATAAGCGTTGGCAAGCCTGAACACACGGATGCCCTTTTAGGAGCACTGGCAAGGTGGCAAGGAGGAAAATATGGCAAATGAGAGAAGGGCTGTTGTCAGCCGCGAGACCGGGGAGACCCAGGTGACGCTCGAGCTCGTCCTTGACGGCAAGGGCACATGCAAGGCGAGCACCGGCATCGGGATGCTGGACCACCTGGTGCACCAGATAGCAAGGCACGGACTGTTCGACATCGGGGTGGAGGCGAAGGGGGACCTGCGAGTGGGGCAGCATCATACGGTTGAAGACGTCGGCATATGTCTCGGCCAGGCATTCGACCAGGCACTGGGCGAAAGGCAGGGCATAGCCCGCATGGGGCATGCTATCGTGCCTATGGACGAAGCCCTTGCCATGGTTGCCATTGACATAGGCGGGCGGGGCTACGCCGTGGTGGAAGCGCCCATAGGCGGGCGCGACGTCGGCGGGCTGGATACCGACCTGATAAAGCACTTCCTCAAGTCATTTGCCAGCGAGGCAAAAATAAACCTGCATGCAAGGCTTCTTGGGGGAGCAAACGACCATCACAAAGTTGAAGCCCTGTTCAAGGCGCTCGCCAGAGCTCTGGATCTGGCGACCAGCATCGACCAGCGCATCGAGGGGGACATCCCCAGCACCAAGGGTACTATTTAGCTTCGCGCCGGATTCAAGCCGCCAACAGCCTGACAGCCAGACATCCGGCCAGCCGGGTGGTGAGGCGGCCGGCTGGCTGCTTTGCCCGGTCTGTTGACTTCAAGCGATATTTGATATATAAGTTCTGCGTATTTTCTCAGGGGGCCGACGGTGTGTGAGTTTTGCATCAAGCACGGCGAGGGTCAGAAATGGTACCTGTCCATGAGAAACTACTCCCGGGAACTCCTGGAGCAGAAGGGCAGCGAGCAATACATGGAGCATTTCATGGTCAGGTTCGAGGAGGACTTCGGACGGGGCCTGGCTTCGCTCGACTCGGCGGGAAGGCTGCCTATCGCGGGGCGTTTCATTCGCAGAATGGCCTCCAGGCGGCAGAAAGCCATCCACTGGGGGCAGGTGGTGCCGGTCGAAGACGTCGAGCAAATCCTGGACCTCCAGAGTTCCATTGTGCGCATGCCGTGCGTTTGCCGCAGCCTGACTGCCGGCCGGGAAGCCCGGTTCTGCCTGGGTGTCGGAGTCGATATCACAGGCATGCTGGGAAAGTACCCCGACTATTCTGAGAGCTTCGAAGTGCTGGAGAAGGACGAAGCGAAGAGCCTGGCGCGTTCGTTTGACCAGCAGGGGCTTGTACACTCTGTCTGGACTTTCAAGACTCCATATATCGGTGGTATCTGCAACTGCGACCAGGACTGCCTCGCATACCGGACCCAGGTAAAAACGCAGACCATGCCCGTGATGTTCCGGGCTGAGTACGTCGCACTTGTCGACCTGGACCTCTGCAACGGGTGCAAGAAGTGCATGCTGCACTGCCAGTTCGGGGCCATCAGGTATTCGGCGGCCCTTAAGAGAGCTACTATCGAGACGGGGCTATGCTACGGTTGCGGGGTCTGTCGGGCCCTTTGCGGGCAGGGCGCAATCAAGTTGAAGCCCAGGTCGGAGTTCGCCAGCCTTCCGTGGTAAAAGTGCGATGAAGATCTCAGTGGACAATCGAACCTGCAACGATCCTCTCTCGTGCCGTGTATGCCTGGACCGCTGCCCCGAAAGGGTGTTCGGCGCATATCCCCGCGGGCGTCGGGAACGGGGCACCGCCGCCAGGGACTGGATGGTCTTCGCCATCTTCCCGTCGGAGTGCACCGGCTGCATGCAATGCGTTACTCTATGCCCCCGAAGAGCTATCACGGTTAGATAAGACTCCCCGAATCAATGCTGTCCCCCTGGATGGCAGAACAGCCGGATGCCTGGCTGTCTGAATGTCTGGCCCATGGGGACTGCGGACTTACCCGGCACGAAGTATAATGGGTTAATCTCGCTTCTCTGCCTCAGCAGGATGGTGGTATCCAAATATGGGACGCAAAGTGCTGGTATTTGCCCCTCACCCCGACGATGAGACTCTGGCCTGCGGCGGCGCAATCGCCGTCAAAACCGCCTGCGGCGAGAATGTGCGGATGGTCTTTCTCACGGACGGAAGGAACTCGCACCTGCACGCCCTTGGCATACCGGCGGACCCTTCGCCCGGGGAGCTGGCGGCGATCAGGAAAGAAGAGGCAGTAAGGGCCGCACATATCCTTGGGGTGGGACCGGAGAGTCTCAGCTTCCTGGGAATAGAGGACGGCACGCTCGAACGGGACACGCAGACGCCCGCTGCCCGCATCGCCGAGCTTATTCTGGACTTCGGGCCTGACGAGGTCTATTATCCCGACCGGCTGGACCGGCATCGCGACCACCGGGCGGCCTTTTTCACGGTCGAGGCGGCGCTGGAGATGGCCGGGCGGTGTCCCCGGCGGTTCAGGTACGTGATCTGGCATCGCGGGACGGAGCATGTTCCCGGCCCCGACGTGAGAGTGGAAATCTCGGGTACGGCTGAGGTCAAAAAGAAGGCTCTGCAGGAATACAGGAGCCAGGTAGGCCTGATTTCCCCGGCACAGACCAGGCCTGTGCTCACTGATGCGTTTCTGGCGCGCTTTCGGGGCCGGTACGAAGAATTCTATGCCTGAGCCGCCCGCGAGGTCCTCTCTTGCTGGAAGGGGGTCTTCTATATGTGGGTTTTGCGCAGCGGGATCTCCTTGATGAAGAAATTGATCACCCAGGCGGCTCCCACGATGATCAGGCCGATGAAGAATAGATCGGTTATCGAGGTGCTGAGGGAGAGCTTGAGTGACTCCATCACGTGCTCGAACAATGCTGCACCCTGCGCTCCAAACTGCTCAAACCCTGCCCGGAGCTGATCATATGCTTCGGCGCTCA
>JACUUS010000210.1 GCA_014859215.1 Dehalococcoidia bacterium
GGGGGTCTGCAAAACCCCTATTCGTGGGTTCGATTCCCACCGTCGCCTCCAAGTTTGAAAATGGATACGATCCCCCGGCGTAGAGCGGGCTTTCCCTTCTGAGTTTACGATAGAAGAAGAAAGCATCTCTGTCGGATAGAGTCAGCATGAAAAGGGCAACCGTCAATTTCGATTTTCGGAAAGCCACACAGGCCCTCAACTACTTTGCCGTGAAAGAGGGCGGGCGCATCAACAAGATGAAAGCCCTCAAACTGCTGTATCTGGCAGACCGCTATCATTTGCGCAAGTATGGCCGCCTCATAACCAATGATATTTACTTCGCTATGAACTTTGGGCCTGTACCGTCCTCCGCGAAGGATATCGCCAAAGGCAGCGCATTTCTGGGCGACATGGAGAAGGAATACGCCTCCCGGTATCTCGCAGTTGGTGTCCCTCACAAACTGCAGTCCAGGATGCCTCCCGATAATGAGATCTTCTCTGACTCAGACATAGAAGCTCTCAATTTCGCGTGGGACAAATTCGGGTGCCTGAGCCCGTTTCAGCTTGCCCAGATTACTCACCAGTATCCAGAATGGAGCAGGCATAAGCAGGCTTTGAAAATGGATTCCAGAGTCCAGATGGACATAAGCGATTTCTTCGAGGACCCGCCTGCCGGCATAGATAAGTGTTTCGAGCTGAACAGTGAAGAGAAAGAGGCTCGGCGGCAGCAGCTCGCGGAGATCAGCCACCTGGAATCCCTCTGGAGCTAGGCCTCTTGATCCGGATTCCCCCTGATGCACAGATCAGGTCGACTATCCGGCCCGGCTCCGTCTTCTACTTCGTTGAGGAAACACTCCACTCGACCAAACCCCACTTCTTCATAGTCGTGAACCCCGAACCCCTTACTGACAGAGTCGTTATCCTCGCCTGTTCCTCTTCACAGATCCGCAAGGTTCAGAAACGCCGCAGAACCTGTCCCCCTGCGTCGCTGGTGAGTATCACCCCGGCTGAATATCCGGATTTCAGCGTGGATTCGATTATCGACTGCAATTTCGTGCTCGAGAAGACCATTGAGCAGTTGGTTGAAAAGCTCTCACAACGTAAGCTGCGAATGAAGACCCAAATGGCAGCACCCCTGGTAGAGCGCCTGAGAGCAGGTATTCTTCAGAGTCCTGTTATTGAGAGGCGCATCAAGAAAGTTCTCAGACAAGAACGGCAAGAGGGAAAGTGAGCCTTTCATCACCCTCCTGGCTTCGACCGGAGGGGTATCCCGGAAGGTGCCCAGATGCTATAATCGGCTGTGCCAAAAAGGGTGAGCAAAGTGCTGCGACGGTCGCAGGAGGTACGGTATGGCGCGGCTTGAAGAACTGTCGCCTGGAGCTGTAGTAGATGGAGTCCGTTCAGATGGTCCCGTCACGGTCGTTAGCGTCCAGTGGTTCGGCCAGAGCGCTGTGGAACTGACATATAAGCTTGAGGCCACAGGTGCCGTAGCCAATCAACTTCTGTACCGAACCGATGAAGAGCGTCTCCGCATCTCTGAAGGCCGGCGTCACTGGGCCTTTGATGGCGACGGCGACCTTTTTCGCCTGGTGGCGGAGGCCAAGCGTATCCGCCTGGCATATTTGTTTGACCCGCGTCTTGCAGTCCACGTGTCCCAGGTAGAACCGTTACCGCACCAGATCAGCGCAGTGTATGAAGAAATGCTGCCCCGGCAGCCGCTCCGCTTCGTCCTGGCAGATGATCCCGGGGCAGGCAAGACCATTATGGCAGGCCTCTTCATCAAGGAACTCCTCCTCCGGGGGGACCTTGAACGCTGCTTGATCATCTGTCCAGCGAACCTTGCGGAGCAATGGCAGGATGAGCTGGCTGAAAAGCTAAAGCTCCACTTCGAGATAGTGGGCCGTGCCGAAATTGAAGGTTCTGTCACGGGGAACCCGTTCCAGGAGAAGCCTCTTGTAATCAGCCGGCTGGATCTCCTTAGCCGAAGCCAGGAGAACATGGAGCGGCTTAGGCAGACTGAGTGGGACCTCGTCATAATTGACGAGGCTCACAAAATGAGCGCTTCCTTCTCCGGCGGCGAAGTCAAAGAGACCCGGCGCTACCGCCTGGGCCAGGTGGCCTGCGATCCCCAGCGGACAAGGAATGTCCTGCTGCTCACGGCAACCCCGCATCGCGGAAAGGATGAAGACTTCCAGGTTTTCATGGCTTTGCTGGATAAGGACCGCTTTGAAGGAAGGTTCCGGAATGGTGCCCACAAGGTAGACATCTCCGACCTTATGCGACGCCTTCTCAAAGAAGAGTTGGTCGACTTCGATGGCAGGCCGCTGTTCCCGGAGCGCAAGGCTTACACTGTTACATATGAACTAAGCTCGCTGGAGGCCGACCTTTATGAGCAGGTCACGAACTATGTTCGAGACGAGATGAACCGGGCCGACCAGCTTGCACAGCAGAGCTCCGAAGGTGCCCAGAGGCGGACGGTGGTTGGTTTCGCCCTGACCATTCTTCAGCGGCGGCTTGCGTCATCCCCGGAGGCAATCTATCAGTCGCTTCGGCGACGAAGAGAACGGCTCGAGAAGCGGCTTCGGGAAGAGCAGTCAGTGCGTCGCAAAGCTGAACTCGGGCAATTCTCTTTGACAGAAGGGTTGCTGACCATTGACGAAGATGAAATAGATGACCTCCCTGACAGCGAGGTGGAAGAGTACGAAGACCAGGTAGTTGACAGGGCCTCCAATGCCCGGACCATCAAGGAACTGGAGACTGAAATCCTGCGCTTAAAGGAACTGGAAATGCTGGCTGAGAGTGTTCGCAGAAGCGACACCGATCGAAAGTGGGAGGAACTTCGGGATCTTCTCCTCAACCGTGCCGAGATGTTCGACCAGCATGGGCGTCGTCTCAAGCTCATCATCTTCACGGAACACCGCGACACCCTTAACTACCTGGCCACCAAAGTGCGTCGACTCTTGGGCAACCCGGAGGCCGTGGTCGGGATTCACGGCGGCCTGCGCCGGGATGAACGGCGCGCCAGGCAGAACCAGTTCCTGAATGACCCTACCGTGGAGCTGTTGGTAGCCACCGATGCTGCAGGTGAAGGCGTCAATCTTCAACGAGCCCATCTGATGGTTAACTACGACCTCCCCTGGAACCCTAACCGTATCGAGCAGCGATTCGGGCGAATCCATCGCTTTGGACAGCAGGAGGTATGCCATCTCTGGAACCTGGTCTCCCACCAGACCCGGGAAGGGGCTGTCTTCCGGCGGCTCTTCGAGAAACTGGAATCCCAGCGACAGGCCCTTAACGATAAGGTATTCGATGTCCTGGGGAGAGTGTTCGACGAGGTATCGCTGCGTCAGCTCCTGATAGAAGCCATCCGCTACGGCGACCAGCCGGAGGTGAGAGCCCGCCTGGAGCAGCGGATCGATGAGTTGATGAGTCCGGAACGCTATCGCCAGCTCATCGAGGAGCACGCCCTGGCCAGAGATACCATGGATACGGCCAGTATACAAGCCATCAGGGAAGACATGGAGCGTGCAGAAGCGCTGAGGCTCCAACCCCACTTCGTTGCCGCGTTCTTCCTTGAGGCCTTCCAGCGTCTGGGCGGGTCGG
>JACUUS010000018.1 GCA_014859215.1 Dehalococcoidia bacterium
GTCCGTATTGTGCCCGCCTGCAAATATTGCTACAATCAGCCCTGTTCGTGCAGCTTGACCGGAGGGGGCCTGATGATAACCGTCGATGAGATGAGGCGCAGGTTTGACAACTCGCCGTGCGCGCTCTATTTTGGCATGAAACTCGTCGATCTGTCGGAGGGTTATGCCAGGGTGGAGATGCAGGTAAGGGAGGAATTCCTGAACTGGGAGAACATGGTCCAGGGCGGGATAATAGCGACCCTGCTTGACCAGGCTTTTGGGTCAGCATGCAATACCATGGAGAATGTTCATGTAGCCGTTCAGATGAACATACATTTTCTGTCGGCGGCGCGGGTCGGTGAGACTGTGTATGCCGAATCCAGGGTCCTGCGTGCGGGGAAGAGGATGGGCGCATCCGAGATGTCCGTGATGGATTCCAGGGGCCAGACTATCGCGATGGCCACCGGCACCACGGTCTGTATCGGGACGCGTAGCTGATGGTGCGGGGTAATTTCGGGGTGAGGTTGACATAAATGATAGTCGAAATGGCTAAGAACGCATCCAGAGAGCAGGTCGATCACGTCGTCGAGAGGGCGGAGTTCCTCGGTTTTGAAGTCCAGCTGAATTTCGGCACCGAGAAAACTGTCGTTGCCATACTGGGCAGTGAGACCGGAAAGACTTCAACCGACATTTTCGCGGTCCTCCCGGGCGTGGAGTCTGTATCGAGGGTAATGAAGCCCTATAAGCTCGCTTCACGAGAGTTTAATCCGAGGAGCACTGTCGTCAATGTGAGAGGTGTGGAAATTGGCGGACCAAGGGTGGTCGTTATTGCCGGCCCGTGCGCGGTCGAAAACGAGCAGAGGCTCATGGATACAGCGAGCGCTGTGAAGGCCTGCGGGGCGGCGGTCGTGCGCGGCGGCGCGTTCAAGCCGCGCACATCTCCTTTTAGCTTCCAGGGCCTCGAAAAGGACGCCCTGAAGATGCTGTCCAGGGTCAGGACAAAGCTCGGGATTCCCGTCGTCACCGAAGTTGTGGACATCGAGAATATCCTCATAGTGGCTAAACACGCTGATATACTGCAGGTTGGCGCGCGAAATATGCAGAACTTCGCCCTGCTGAAGGAGTTGAGCAAGCTCAATCACCCCATCTTGCTGAAGAGGGGCCTTTCTGCCACCGTGACTGAATGGCTCACCGCCGCAGACTACCTGCTGGCTGAAGGCAATAACCAGGTTATCCTCTGTGAACGCGGAATCAGGACTTTCGAGGACAGTGTCCGTTTCTCAATGGACCTCAGTTCGATAGGGGTGATAAAGCGCTTCAGCCATCTTCCTGTAATTGTAGACCCCAGCCATGCCGCAGGCCATTCGGCGTTTGTTCCCAGCCTGGCCAAGGCTGCCGTTGCAGCTGGTGCGGACGGGCTTCTCATCGAGGTCCATCCGAATCCGGAGGAGGCCCTTGTGGATGGCCTGCAATCCCTGAATTTCCCGACCTTTGAGAAGCTTATGGCCGAACTGAAGCCGATCGCGGAAGCTGTCGGCAGGAGTATTTGAAACCCGCTTCTTTGTCTGGAGGAGTCGAGATGGCAGTCAGCGGCAAGTTGCGCAGGCAAATGGCTGAGGGTGGGTGGATAAGGAAGATGTTCGAGGAGGGTATAGCCCTCAAGAAGCAGTTCGGCGAGGACAAAGTGTTCGACCTTTCCCTGGGCAACCCGGTGCTGGAGCCTCCCGAAGAGTTCCGCAGGGAGCTCAGAAAATGGGTTAACACTCCCGTGTCCGGCATGCACCGCTATATGCCGAACGCAGGCTACCCTGAGACCCGGGCTGCTGTCGCGGAGCATCTTTCAGCCTCGACGGGACTCCCCTTTACCCTTAACGAGGTAATAATGACCTGCGGGG
Source organism: Dehalococcoidia bacterium (assembly GCA_014859215.1). Classification (GTDB taxonomy): domain Bacteria; phylum Chloroflexota; class Dehalococcoidia; order SZUA-161; family SZUA-161; genus Kmv37. Next base: position 1,875 of record JACUUS010000018.1, read on the forward strand.
CCGCGGGCGCGATCAACGCTGTCCTCAAAGCGATACTTGAGGCGGGGGACGAGGTAATCATATTCTCCCCCTTTTTTGTCGAATACATTTATTACATAGACAATCACCAGGGGGCAGCGCGCACAGTGGTCGCGGATGAGAACTTTGTCCCGGACCTGCGAGCGCTGGAAAACGCGATAACGCCGAGGACACGCGCGGTTCTTGTAAACTCCCCCAACAATCCGACAGGGGTTGTTTACAGTGAAGAGACCATTCGTGGATTAGGCGAGGTTCTGGGGAGGAAAGAGAAGGAGTACGGTAGGGAAATCTTCCTTGTAAGCGATGACGTCTACAGGAAGCTGGTATATGACGGAATCGAGTGTCCGTATGCCTTCCACTATCACCCCGCGACGATCGTGACAACCTCTCATTCAAAAGATCTTGCTTTGCCCGGCGAGCGTATCGGCTACGTGGCCGTCAACCCTTCGTATGCTGATCGCGCTGAGCTTGTGAATGGGCTCGTGTTTGCGAACCGGGTGTTGGGATACGTAAATGCACCGGCCCTCATGCAGAATGTGGTGCGCGTCCTCCAGGATGCATCAGTTGACATCGAACTGTACCGGAAGAAGAGAGACCTGTTATATGAAAGCCTGGTGGGGATGGGTTACTCGGTGGTCAAACCAATGGGTGCATTCTACATATTCCCCAGGTCACCTATCGAGGACGACGCAGCCTTCGTGAGGCTTCTCCAGGAGCAGAGAGTCCTTACCGTTCCAGGCCGCGGATTCGGCTCTCCGGGCTTCTTCCGCATCTCGTACTGTGTCGAGGACCGGGTCATTGAAGGGTCTCTGGCGGGATTCAGGCTGGCGGCGAAGAAATGCGGACTTCGCGGATAAAGGGCAGACCGGCACTGTCTCGTCCCCAAACGTCAAGCGATGGTTGATTTCAGAATAGTCTCCGCTTTCTCCAGATCGTCCGGTTTGAGTACAACCATAGCCCTGTTATTCTCGGCACGCTCGATGTAGGCATACAGGTACTTGATGTTGATGCCCTGACCGGCCAGCGGCAGTGCCACCGTATTGAGCAGTCCTCCCGGAACATCAGGTATCAGGGCGCCCAGTATCCAGTCGGTCCGGCAGGTAAACTTCGATTCGCGCAGAGCCTCGAGCGCTTCGTCCGGCTTGTCCAGGACCATCCTCACTATGCCGAATTCGGCGGTCTCGCTTATGGACAGCGCCCGTATGCTGATCTTCTTCTTGTCCAGTACGGCAAGGATATCCACCAGTCTCCCGGGAATATTCTCGGCGAAAACAGAAACCTGCTTGACTCTCATGGCGGTCCCTCCTCGGCATCAGGGTGTTAAGGCGCTACTTCACTCCGGTCTACGACTCTCTTTGCCTTGCCTTCGGTCCGTGCTATGGTTTTTGGCTCGACAAGCTTGATCCGGGCGCTTATACCCAGGACGCTGTCCATCTCCGCCCTCAATCTCTTTTCGAGCTTTTCCATCTTCTGCATCTCATCCGAGAAGACATTGTCAGAGACCTCGACCCATATCTCGAGCTCATCGGAAGAGAAGGCGTTCTTCCTGTCCACTACGATAAGGTAATGAGGCTCGACGCCTTCCACCTCCAGAAGTACGCTCTCTATTTGCGACGGAAAAACGTTGACGCCTCGGATAATCAGCATGTCGTCGCTGCGGCCGGTTACCCTTGACATCCTTACGTGCGTGCGCCCGCAATCGCAGGGTTCGCGATCCAGGCTCACAATATCCCTGGTACGATATCTTATGACAGGCTGAGCTTCCTTGGTGAGTGTCGTAATAACCAGCTCGCCCTGCTCGCCATAAGGCAGCGGATCGCCGCTATGCGGGTCGATGACCTCGGCGAGGAAATGGTCCTCCGCTATATGCATACCGCACCTGCGTTCGCATTCCACCGAGACTCCGGGGCCCACCACTTCAGTAAGGCCATAGATGTTCACCGCGCGGATGCCGAGTCTTTCCTCGATATCATTGCGCATTTGCTCGGACCAGGGTTCGGCGCCGCAGACGCCAAGCCGGAGCTTTGTCTCCCGGAGATCGACCCCCATGTCAAGCGCGGTCTCGGCCAGAATAAGGGCATAAGAAGGTGTGCAGGTTATCACGGTCGTTCCCAGGTCCTGCAAAAGAATGATCTGCCTCTTCGTATTGCCGCCTCCGGTCGGGATAACGGTGGCGCCCAGTCTTTCTGCCCCGTAGTGGAAACCGAGACCGCCGGTGAACAGGCCGTAGCCGTATGCGTTTTGCAGGATGTCATCGCTTCTTACTCCGGCAGTGACAAGCGTGCGCGCCATTATATCGGACCAGTTGTCAATATCGCTCTGTGTGTAGGGCGCCACAATGGGTTTTCCGGTGGTACCGCTTGATGAATGGATGCGCACCACCCTATTCAGGGGCGTCGCCAGCAGGCCGTAGGGATAATTGTCGCGGAAATCCAGTTTGCTGGTGAACGGAAGCCTGGAAAGGTCGGTGAGGCTCCGGACGTCCTCGGGTGTTACCTTGCGCTCCTTGAAGGCCTTACGGTAAAAGGGCACCTTCTCGTAGACATCCTTGGCTCTAGCCTGGAGCCGTCGGAGCTGTACGTTCTCAAGGTCCTTTCGCGGCATTCTTTCGTTTTCGGGATCTCTAATCATATCAGTCCCCTTTACCGTAGCACTGCACCGGCCTCGTCAGCGCCCCTGTTAAAGGCCTCAATGCTCGATTCCATGAATTTAGGCGGCAGCCTTCGCCGCATAGTCTCGGTCCAGGCTTCCCGCTCAAGATCGAGGAAAGCCGACAGGAAGCCGAGCATGACCATATTCACAGCCCGTGGATTTCCGACCTCCCTGCTGATCCTGGTAGCGGGAATCAGGTAAATTCTATCAGTATACTGTTCGAGGATACCTCTCATTTGCTCCCAGGTGGGGTACGGTATCTTTCCGCTCACCGCCGAAATGGGTATTACGACAACATCGGCCACGATAGCCACCCCGCCGGACTTCAGGCAGGGAGCCCACCGCGCCGCCTCAAGCTCCTCGAAACCCATCAGGAAATCAACTTCGCCTTTCTTAATCATAGGCGCGAAGACGTGTTCCCCCCAGCGGACATGACTCACCACGCTGCCTCCCCTCTGGGCCATCCCCATCGAATCCGTCTTCTTGACGTCGTACCCGTTTATCGTTCCGATCTCGGCCATTGCATCGCTGGCAAGAATGACGCCGTGCCCGCCTACACCAACCATGAGTACATTTGCATTGTTCATCGCTTGTCCTCCAAGATGGCTTCCTGAGGACATACCTGCGCGCAGACGCCGCAGCCCGCACAGCTTTCGTCTATGTGTGCCCTATCATCCACCAGAGAAATAGCCGGGCAACCCGTGTCCAGGCAAACATAGCAGCTCGTGCATTCCTCAGTATCCACCGCGAAAGGAGTGCGCCTGGTCTTGACAGCGAGCGTGCAGGGGCCGCGAGCGATTATAACCGAGGGCTCATCGTTCTCGGTGCATTTTCTTATAGCTGATTCGATCTCGGCCAGATCGAACGCGCTGACTATATTGACGTCCCTGACGCCGACGCCGCGCACAACGTCTTCCAGCTTAACGGCTTGAGTTTTCAGGCCCCGCGCCGATATACCTGTTCCCGGATGGCCCTGGTGTCCGGTCATGGCTGTAGTTTCGTTGTCAAGTATGATGACGGTAATACTGGCCTGATTATACACTGCGTCGACAAGGCCCGTGATGCCTGAGTGCATGAATGTGGAATCGCCCAGCACCGCCACGACCTTGTTAGGTATTCCCGCCTTCTTCAGGCCGATGGCATGTCCGATGCTCGCGCCCATGCACGCACAGGTGTCCAGCGCGGCGAGCGGAGGGTAAACACCGAGAGTATAACACCCGATATCGCTGGTCACGACGAAGTCGCCTTTCTGGACCGGCCCTTCGTTTGTGCGCAGTCCGAGCTTCCTGAGCACGTACTCGGTGCCGACATGCGGGCACCCGGCGCAGAGTTGGGGTCTTCGCAAAGGCAGCGGCAAAGGCGCTTCTGTCGCGGGTGCGGAAGCCGGTCTTTTTCCCGGCAGAAGGCCGGCCTGGACCGCACCGTTTTCCGCGATCTCCACTGTTAGCTCGCCAATCAGCGGGATGAACTCTTTCCCCCTGACGGGAATTCCCAGGCGGCGTACTTCGTCCTCAAGATATGGGTCCAATTCCTCAATAACAATCACCTGGTCCACCTCGCGGGCAAACCGGCGGATGAGTTCGGACGGGAACGGGTATGTCGTTACGAGCTTGAGGAAAGAAGCATCCTTGAAGACCTCCCTGGCGTACTGGTAGGCAACGCCGCTCGAAATTACGCCGAGCTTGCGGTCGGCGAGCAGCATCTTATTCATGGGGAAGGTCTCCACGTAGTCATGCAGCTTGACAATGCGCTCCTCCATCGCAAGCCGTCTTACCCTGGCGTTGGAGGGGACCATGACATATTTGGCGGGGGCCCGCCGGAATTGCGGTTGGGCCGGCACCGCCTTACGTTCCGGGTCTACCTCGACCACAGTCTTGCAGTGAGAGATCCGCGTGGTAGGACGAACGAGTACGGGCGTGTCGAATTCCTCGCTTATGGCATAAGCCCAGCCCATGACATCGTATGCATCCTGGCTGTCGGCGGGCTCAAGCATGGGCACCTTCGCAAACCGCGCGAAATGGCGGTTGTCCTGCTCGCCCTGGGAGCTGTGCTCGCCAGGATCATCCGCCGAGACCACGACAAGGCCGCCTATGATCCCCGTTGTTGACACCGCGAAAAAAGGGTCCGCAGCCACGTTTAGCCCCACATGCTTCATGGAAGCCAGGGCTCGGACACCGGCGTAGGAAGCTCCCATAGCCACTTCGAGGGCTACTTTCTCATTGGTCGACCATTCGACGTAAATACCGTCCATTTTCGCAAGTTCTTGCAATATCTCCGTACTGGGCGTCCCGGGATAAGCGGCTGCCACAGCCACGCCCGCGTGCCAGGCGCCCAGCGCCAATGCTTCGTTGCCCGATAGGAGTTGCTTCATTGTTCATCCTCCTCGACCCGCATAGCGGGCCGGGACCTAGGCTATCGCTTTTCCGAGATATGCCTGCCTGACCCTATCGTCTCCCAGAAGCTCTCTTGAGGTGCCCTCAATAGCGATGCGGCCCCTGTCCATCACGTAGCCCCGGTCTGCGATCTTCAGGGCTGCCACCGCGTCCTGCTCGACCAGGAGCACGGTGAGACCGCCGTCCCTGAGCCTGACCAGGAGCTTGAGTATCTCCTTGACCAGGTTCGGCGCCAGGCCGAGAGAAGGCTCATCCAGCAATATCATGCGAGGATTTGACATGAGCGCCCTCCCTATGGCGAGCATCTGTTGTTCCCCGCCGCTCAGGCTTCCCGCCTGCTGATTCTTTCGTTCCTTCAATATGGGGAAAAGGCGGTACACGGTTTCGAGATTGGCCTGCACCGATGGCCGGCGCATGAACCATCCGACGTAACCCAGGGAGTGGAACCGGTTGCGACTGCATTCACAATAGCTCCCCAGGGCAAGGTTATCTGCTACCGACATTGCCCCGAACAGGTGCCTCCCCTCGGGAACATACGCAAGCCCTAAATTCACAGTCTTGTTAGCAGGGAGACCTGTCAATTCCTTGTTGTCGAGCCATATGTGCCCGCTCTTGAGCGGAACGACCCCGGTAATCGAGTTCAGCAGTGTGCTCTTGCCCGCACCGTTGGACCCGATCAGGGTAACGATTTCGCCGTCGTTGACTGTGAGGGAAGCCTCCCTCAGGGCATTTGTTCGACCGTAGGATACACACGCTTTCTCCACTCTAAGCATCAGTCCTCCTCCTCACCAAGATAGGCGGCGATCACTTTCTTGTCCTTTTGCACCTGCGGGGCTGTGCCCTCCGCTATCTTCTTGCCGCCGTCAAGGACGATAACCCACTCGGCAAGGCCCATCACCAGAGGCATATCGTGCTCGACCAGCAGGACGCTGATACCCATCTCGCGTATCCTGCGTATAAGGTCGCTGAGGTCCCTCTTCTCAAGCGTGTTCAGCCCGGCACCCGGCTCGTCCAGCATCAGGAATTTCGGCTCAGTGGCAAGCGCGCGCGCGATGGCAAGAAGCTTCTGCTGGCCGAGGGGCAGGCTGAGAGCATTCTCATTGGCCAGCCTGGCCATACCCACCAGGTTCAGGTACTTCATGGCATTCAACGAGATGGTCTCTTCCTGACTGTGCGACTTAGGGAGACGTAGTGAGGCCTCAAGGAACCCGTAGTTGGTGCGTGGATGCTGGCCCACCATTACGTTCTCAATCACGGTCATGTTTCCGAAAAGATAGACATGCTGGAAGGTGCGCGCGATTCCCAGCTTCGCTCTCTTGTGCGGAGGAAGGTCTTTCAAAGGTCTCCCGTTGAAGTAGACTTCACCGCCGGTAGGCGGATAGACACCGGTAACGAGATTGAAGAAGGTGGTCTTCCCTGCGCCGTTAGGGCCTATTATGGCCGTGATCTTATCTTTCTCTATGACGGCATTGACTCTATCCACGGCTACAAGACCGCCGAAAGCCTTAGTGAGTTCCCTGGTCTCAAGAACATGCTCAGTCAAAGCTGGATTCCTCCCGCTCGACGGGCGGCCCGGCCGTTGTCGGAGCGGCACGCTTGAGTCTTGCCGGCAACAAACGTCCAGCCGTCTCCCGGCGTGCGGCATAGACCTGTTTCAGTTTGACGAATACACCCTCCGGCATAAAGATCATCACCAGCACCAGTATCAGGCCATAGACGGCGATATCCAATTTCCCGAAACCGAGCAGCAGCTCGTTGCTCAATAACTGGATGGTGGCCGCCCCGAATATCGCGCCCCAAATACTGGCCAGCCCGCCGACCACCGCCATTACGACTATAATCACCGAAGCCAAAAAGTCAAAAGGCTGGGGGCTCACAAAGCGAAGATGATGCACGAACAGGCTTCCGGCAAGGGAAGCATACACAGCGCTCAGGACGAAGATCTTTACCTTGAACTGGGTTACGTTGACTCCCAGAGATTCGGCGGCTTCCTCGCTGCCGTGAACGGCCCGCAGCGCTCGCCCGATCCGTGACCTGACCATGTTCTGGGATAGGAGCAGTACGGCCAGGGTGAATCCCCAGACAAGGTAATAGCGTTTGAACGGCGTATCGAATACGAAGTTGCCGGCCGAGAGAAACGGGATGCCGGCCATCCCATCCGGGCCGCCGGTGAACTGGGTGAGCTGCCGGAACAGGACGTACATCACGAGACCCAGGCCCAGAGTCGCCATGGCCAGATAGTTTCCCCTGAGCCTGAAGATCGGGTACCCAATTATGTAGGCAAAAGTTCCGGTTGCCGCGGCTCCAATGCACATTGCCAGCCACGGGTTAAACCCATAACCCTTGGTAAGCACCGCGGAGAAATACGCCCCCATCCCGTAGAACGCGGCCTGTCCGAGAGAGACCTGCCCGGTGTAGCCCAGGAGCAGACATAACCCGACCGTTACCATGGTACTAATGCCTATGAAGATCACAAGACTGGTATACTGCCCCAGGAACCAGTTGAAGGGTATCAATGCCAGGAATACCAGCATCCCCACGATTGCCAGGTGCCGCCACCTAATCTTGAGTCTGTTGGAGATCAAGTCCGCTCCTCCGCTGCAAGGGTCCCGGACCGGATGAGTAAGACCAGCATCAGGACTATTATAGCTATAGCATCCTTATAGGCGGAAGTGAATGGTCCCCAGTTGACGGCCACTGCCAGGGCTTCCACAATGCCCAGCGTGAATCCTCCTATCACGGCCGCGATTGGACTCTTGAAACCTCCGATAGATGCGGCCACAAAGCCTTTCAACCCGGTAAGCACGCCGATGTTGTAGGCGGTCAGTGTCAGCGGCGCCATCACGACCCCGCCGATGCCCCCCAGCGCTGTGGCAAGGCCAAAAGCGATAAGTCCCATGGTCCGTGCATTGATTCCGACCAGGCCCGCCGCCCCCGGGTTTATCGCACATGCCTTCAGGGCTTTGCCGACCATTGTATAGGTCAGGAAAAGGTGCAGGAGTACTGTTACCGTAATGGTCGTGCCCATTATCCACAGGGCCTGGGGATGGATATAGGCTCCGGCGAAGCTTATGGACTCATACCCCGTGAAAAACGGCGGGCGCACATGGTCCACGCCCCAGACTTCACCCGCGATGCCGCGGATGAATATTGCGGACCCGATGGTAATGATTATCAGGCTTACAACGGAAGCCCGCCGGGCGGTCCGGATTGCGAGCAGGTACAGCAGGATGCCGATGACGGCCGCTCCCAAAACAGAGAGGAGCAGGGACGGCACCAGCGGGATGCCGTATGATACAGCCAGCGTAAATGACAGCATCCCGCCAATCATCACGAACTCGCCCTGGGCGAAGTTTATTATGCGGGTAACAGCGTAGATGATGGTGAAACCGAGGGCCACGAGGGCATAGATGCTGCCCTGCGTCAGTCCGGAAACGAGGTATTGCATGAATTGGTCGCCTGACATGTATGGCCTCTGTTGAGAGAAAAAAGGGGGAAACGCGCTTTCCCCCTTTTATATCAGTCTAAAGGCTGCGAAAGAGTCCGCAGGTTAGTCGATCCAAGTCCATTCGCCATCGATGATCTTTATCATCACAATGGACCCGGGCGCCATGCCCAGGTGGTCTGTCGGGGTCATACTGAAGACGCCGCCGGTACCGGCAAAACCCTCTATGCTCTCGACATAGTTCCTGATAGCCGCTCTTGCTTCCGTGAGGCTCAAGCCTTCCGGCAACTCCTCGAGGGCCATGACGACCATGCTGAGCGCGTCATAAGCGTGGCCGCCAAAAGTATTCACGGAACCAACTCCATACTGGGCTTCGTAATCGCTCTTATACTTGGTCAGGACTGATTTTTGCGGATCGCCATCGGGAACAATGTCCACAACGAGCAATTTCCCTGCCGGGAATATGACTCCGTTCGCCGCGCTGCCGGCTGCGGTGATGAAATCCTTGTTTGCGATCCCGTGGCTGGCAAACAAAGGTATAGTCATCTTAAGTGTTTGCATGTCCTGGGCCACTATGGCGGACTCCTTGTCCGTCGCCCAGCAGACTACAGCCTCAGCGTTGGTGCCCTTGATGCGAGTCAACTGTGCCTGCATATTGGTGTCTTCTGAAGCGAATGTCTGGTCCTCGACGATGGTGATACCGAACTTGCCGGCTTCTGACAGGAGGAAGCCTCTTCCTCCAGCCCCGAATCCCGAGACATCCGTTAACAGTGCGATCCGGGATAGTCCTTCTCGCTCAAAATACGAATAAAGCTCATTGACAACCTGCAGGTCAGCCTGCGGTGTCTTGAAGACCCAGTATCGCTCCTCTATGGGTGTGACTATGTTGATGCCTGCCGCGAGTGAGACAAGAGGAATTTTGGCTGTGGTCACTATGTCTATAAGTGCCATACTGTTACCCGTGGTGCTGGGTCCGATTATCGCCATGACCTTGTCAGTTTCGATCAACCGGTTCGTCAGTGTGGCGCACCGCTCGGCATTGGTCTCGTCATTGTAGATTATGACTTCCAGTTGATGGCCGTTGATGCCGCCGGCGTCGTTGATCTCTTTCACCATCATCTTGATGGTATTCTCCTCCGGCTTGCCCAGGTGTGAAGCAGCGCCGGTAAGTGACAAGACAGCACCGATCTTGTAGGTTTCCTTTGCTTCGCCGGAGCAACTCATGCTTGCGACCGCAAGTACAGCCGCAAGGGCAAGGAGAGTTGCCCACCTCATGTATTTGCGCATTCCGTTCCTCCCTTTCATTTTACCCGGCTTAACAGACTGCATAATCTGGACTGAACGTGGAAGGCCAAGCAGGCAAACGCTTGGGACATTATAACGGATGAGAGAAGCCTCTGCAAGCTCCTCTTCTTTGCGGCGAAGAGTACAATCGGGCAAGAGCGTTCAACGAGAGTGATTGACCTGGCCCTGCCGCGGGAGCTATATTAGCTGTGAAGTCCTGAATTCGTGCTTCCAGTCTAGACCTGGCAGGTATTCCGCTATGAAAACCGTACGGATAGTGGTAATCTCGGACACGCATGTGGAAGGTATCCACCAGCTGCATCCAGATCTTGTCGCAGCATTGAAGCAGGCGGATATCATAGTCCATCTCGGGGACTACACGGGCTCGAAGCTGGTAGAGGACCTGCGGGAGCTAGGCGATTTCCGCGGGGTGCGCGGTAATATGGACCAGGATGCGTTCGCAGCCCGGTTGCCTGATACAGCCGTCATTGAGGTTAACGGCAAGAGGATAGCACTTATCCATGGATCAGGAGCGCCTCGGGGGATCGAACAGCGCATCCGGTCAAGCTTCAGGGACGTGAATGCGGTCCTTTACGGGCACAGCCATGAAGCAAGGAACGAGCTGGTAGAAGGAGTGTTGATCTTCAATCCTGGCAGCGCTACGGGAAAATTTCCCGGACGCAGAAAGAGCTACGGGCTCATGACGGTCAACGACGATCTGAAGGCTGAAATTGTTGAGCTTCACTAGAACCCGGCTCTATTCGTAATTCCGGGAGTATCGGTTCTTCCTCTGTACTATCAGCGACGGGCACGACATCCAGTGTCTCATCGGCGAAAGTGAGTTCCTCGATAAGTTCTCGCGTATTCCTTCCGAATGAGGTTGTAATGCCGTACACCTCGCCGAAGTTAATCTTGAGCGGGATTACCTGCTCCCGGGTCACAAATATGATAGGCAGGCCGCTCCAGGGGACCGGCGCGGACGGAGAGTATATCTTGTACATGACCCGGACTTGACCGTCCTTGCTCTTCATTTTCTGCAACCCTGTGAGAGCCCCGATGAAATAGGCTCCCTCGGAGAAGCGAACCAGGACTCCCGGCATATCACGAGCGCTCTGCGGTATTCGCCCGTCTCCGAGGAACCAGTTCAGTACAGGCACTTTGGACAGCAGTATTCCGACCCGATTGGACATTCTGTTCGGCGAGAAGGCCCAGCCCACGAAGAGGATTACCATGACGCTGAAGACTATTGTGAGTGGTATTACAAGGTCCTGGTTGTGAAAGAGCGACATGATAACAGGCCGCCATACCCTGGAAACGATGTCGAGCACAAAATAGATGATGAAGGCCAGCACGCCCAGCGAGAATGTTATCAGTATGCCTCTGTTCAGAATGCTCTTCATGCGCGATCCATGTGCAGGCGGTAACTTGCCGGCTGGGTTCACCATTCGCCGGCAAGAATAGATTTTACACTGTCCCTTAACGCCTTTCAATGAAAGAAAAGTGAGTCAGAAATAGACATAAGTACCGCCGGCGTTGAGGGGGCCAAGTAAGGGATGTACGGGTTTGTTACGGCGCGGGCGCGCAGAGAGCCTGGTACCGGCGTGTCGGTGAAGCGTCTTGCCGGGTCTGCATGTAAAGAATGAATTGGCTGCGCGGTAGCCCGGGTCCTCTCCCTATGAACTGCTCCCCGCCTGAATAAGGCCGTCCCGGACCGCTATATATACGGCATGCGCGCGGTAGTTGGCGTTGATCTTTCTCAATATCGCGCTGACATGGTTCTTGATCGTCTGGTCGCTGATACCAAGCATGCCGGCTATTTGCTTGTTCGAATTGCCTTCTGCGATCAAATTCAGGACTTCAGCCTCTTTCGGTGTCAGGGGGGTCGATACTTCCTGCTCGACCTGGCTGAGCGAGGAAATGTGCTGGAACTGCCTCAATACGTGGCGCGCAACCTTTGCCCTGCTCGTTACCAAATCGTTTATTGGATATTCACCCGTGCAAGCCTGCTCAATAGTCTGGAGCAGGTCCCCGGGTTTGCAGTGTCGGCTCATGAGGTAGGCTACCGCCCCCGTCTTCATCACTTCAAGCAGTTCTTCGTCGTTCTCGTACTGGTTGCCGCTTAGTGCGATGACCCTGCTGCCCGGAAACCGCCGCGCAATCTGCCTTCCAAGTTCGAGACCGCTCAGTGACGGATAGTTGATGTCGAGGAGCACGATATCGGGCAGGCTTTTCTCCACCAGTTCGATTACGTGCCCGGTTTCAGCAGAAGCCGGATCCAGGACTTCAACGAATTCGAAACGGTCCTGTTCGAGGAGGGTCTGCCGCAAACCCGCTCGTGAGAAAGGATTGGTGTCGATTATGAGGATACTGAGCTTACGCACTGGCCCTCCGGTTAGTGGGGCGTCATAATAACCCGCCTACGTCTTATTGTCAAGTAACACGCATCATGGAAAGCCTTCCGCGTGGTTGGTTCAGAGTCTGCGGAGTTCCCGCGGTTCGACAGCTTTCGGTTACGCTCCCATCTGATGTGGACTTGCTGTTGTATAAAATTGTGACCGGTGAGGGAAGTTCGGGCACGAATTAAGTACAGGAATGAGAAATGAGCAGTAAAAGAGGATGGTTTTCCCGGGCGTTAGTCGTCCTCGTTGCTGCCGCTGTTCTGGCGGGTTTCCTTGCCGCCGGCCCGGTCGCACAGGCGGCTCCTTCCGTGCGCCTTTCACCTGCCTCAGGGCCGATAGGCACGCAGGTCTCTATCTCGATTTCAGGTATGGTCCCCGGATCGGTTATCGCTGCCGGCGATCTTACCTTTGGCGGCAAGCCCTGGAATACGAGCGCTATCCCGGTAGATTCTTCGGGAAGCATGTGTTGTATTACCCTGACGGTGCCGGCGGCTTCACCTGGAACGCAGTGGGTGGTGGCGAAGGCGGGCGGGGTCACCGCATTTGCAGGCTTTTCCATCACCAGGCCTACCTTGAGCATATCGCCCACTTCAGGATATAAAGGCGAAACGGTTTGGGTGACCGGTGGGAACTGGCCTTTGCGTACACCCGGCGCGGTGACCATAACGTTCAACGGCGCTCCGATCAAACCAGTTACGCCGAATGCCGCGGGCGGCTTTTCAATTGACATAACTGTCCCGGCAACCGCCACGGCCACGAGTACGATAGGAGCCACCGATGTTCTCGGCAATGCAGCACTGAATCGCAATTTCACCCTGAAGCCTGCGGAACTGGTGATCTCACCGACCAGCGCAAAGCCTGGAACAGCGGTCAGTGTTACAGGCAAGGGCTTCTCGCCTCTGTCTCCGGTGGAAGAGGTGCAGGTAGGCGAGACTCGAATGCCGATACCCGGGCTTATCACAGATTCTACAGGGGCATTTTCGACCTCGTTCACGGTGCCTGCCGTCTCCGCCAGCGCGGTTCTCGTCTCGGCGACAGTAGCAGGATTCAGTCGCACTACTTATCTCATTATTGTTCAGTCGCCGGTGTGGATTCCGCTCCAGGGTTCCCCTTCATACCCCATTGAAGACTGCCTGGCTCCGATAATGGAGAAGCTGGTCCGGGTATGGAGCTATCACGCCGGAGAATGGCAAATGTTCGATCCCAAAGACAGGCTTGGCAGCAGGCTCACCGGGATGGTTGATGGTCGTGCGTACTGGGTGCTGGTCAGTGAGGACTGCCACCTCATCTTCCGGCCTCTAAAGGCGGGATGGAACAACATCGGCTGGTGAGAGGCGGGTGCCGGTGTTCCTCGTTCAAGCCTCCCTCAAGTACCTGTACACCTCGCTGAAGGCGGGCCTCTTCCCATACATGAAGTAGAATACCCGTAGCATCTTTGCGGCTATCCACATGGTTAGAAGGACTGATCCGACCAGGACCAAAAGGCTCACAGCGATTTCCCATCCCGCCATCGCCTGTCCGGAGACTCTCATGATGGAGGTTACCGGTGAAGTGATCGGGATGAACGTGAGAACCCTTGCCACGACGCCGTCAGGACTGCTCATGATTACGGAGCTGAGCCAGATCGGCAGGACTGCGGGCAGCGTGAAAAGAGTGGACCATCCCTGGCCTTCGCGCGGAGTGGCGAAAAGAGAACCCACGCCGGCATAGAGCGCGCCGAAAAGCAGGAAGCCAAGTACGAAGTAGATGATGCCCCATGCGAGCACCGGCAGCGGGACAGACAGCTGGCTGAGTCCGGGCACGTTCAGCGACAGGGTCTTGATTAGAAACCAGGCCGTCATCAGCCACACCGTAATCTGCACGAGCCCCGCCGCGCCCAGGCCGATCACCTTGCCGGCCAGGAGTTGCCCGGAGGTAACCGAAGACAGCAATATCTCGATTACCCTGTTCTCTTTCTCCTCGGCCACGCTCTGAAAGAGATAACCCGAGGACATGAAGAGTGCGAATACGAATAGAAGTGCGAATACCATGGGCACCATGAAGCGATTGAGTTCATCCTGTACGGGAATAATTTCCCCGTTCTCGTCCAGCCGGATGGACTCCAGTGAAACAAGCGCCTTGACCCTTTCGAGAACGGCGGGGTCCACGTCTCCGGCAAGCAGGTTTGACAACAGGAAGTGCTCAATAGCCTGTCTGGTCGGATACGGGGCTTGAACATCCTTCGTGGTGGTGTACCTGACAATCGCGCCGGTATCCAGATAGTCCGCGGGGATCACGAAGTAGTCCCTGACTTCTCCCGACAAAAGGGCTTCCCTGGCGACTGTCTCGTCCGGGTACTGGACGAGAACGACCCCTTCCTGCGCCGTGAACTCGCGGAAAATGCCTGTCCCGTCCACGTACCCCAGCTCGACCACGACGGGTTCTACAGGTCCATGTCGGCCCTGGATACTCTCGTACACTGTGTACCCGAGAATAGCCAGCAGCGGCACCGCCAGTGTAAGCAGTATGAAGGGCTTATTCTTCATCATCCGGCGGAATTCGTGCCTGATCACCGTAAGCGTCTTCTTCAACGGCCTTCCCTCACCACCTGGAGAAAGATTTCATGAAGTGATGGAGATGAGACCTCGAAACGGCGTACATCGATATTCTGCCTGACCAGAGCCGCGAGCACTTGCGAGGATGAGGTCCCCTCATTCATCAGCAACTCCATGTATTTTCCGTGGTCTCTTCTGCCTGCTATGCCTGGCAGGTGCTCGGGGATGCGATCGCATTCGAGGAGAATGGAGTTGCTCCTGTACCGGGATTTGATCTCCAGCAAGCTCCCGTACAGTACCGCCTTTCCTTTGTTGATCATCAGGAACCGGTCGCACAGCTCCTCCACCTGGTTCATGATGTGAGTGCTGAGAATAACGGACCTTCCCTGCTGCCTGTATTCAAGTATCAATTCCTTAAGGAGTTCGGTATTGACAGGGTCAAGCCCTGAGAACGGCTCGTCCAGGATAATAAGATCGGGTTCGTGCAGGATTGTGGAAACAAACTGGATTATCTGGCCCATTCCCCTGCTCAGCTCCTCTATTCTCTTCTGTTTATGCTCAAGCATGTTCACGCGGTCAAGCAGCTCTTCGGCCCTGGCCGCT
Source organism: Dehalococcoidia bacterium (assembly GCA_014859215.1). Lineage (GTDB taxonomy): Bacteria > Chloroflexota > Dehalococcoidia > SZUA-161 > SZUA-161 > Kmv37. Next base: position 17,203 of record JACUUS010000018.1, read on the forward strand.
GCTTTGCCGCGCTTCACCCCCTTCAGGGCCGATAAATAGAACAGCGCTTCCATGACAGTCGTACGCCGGTAGAGACCTCGCTCTTCCGGCAGGTACCCGAGGCGGTTCTTTGTGTCATCGTTGAGCGGCTTGCCCAGAATGAGGACCTGTCCGGAATCCGGCCTGATAATATCCATGAGCATCCTGATTACAGTTGTCTTGCCTGCCCCGTTGGGTCCGACCATTCCGAAGATCTCGCCCCGCTCGACATGAAAGGATACGTCATCGACCGCTTTCTGGGTTCTGAAGACCTTGCTAACGTGGGAGACTTCGACGGCATCCATTGAGACGGATTCCTGTCCTTCGACTCTGGCTGTTGAGACGTCAACTGCTTTCATCGCTGCTCTCCACGTATTCAGCTGTTGTCTGGTATGAAGCTGGAGTCTTGAACGGCTTGACCTGCTCGCCGACTTCCTCGTTCATGATATACCCGCTTACGTGCATTAACGTATCGAAAAGCCTGTCGTCGATCTGCTCCTGGTTCATGGAGCAAAGGCAGGGATAGTGGTGGAGGATAAGACCGGCTTTTGTGTCAGCCTCATCGGCTGAAAGACCCACAAGCTGCCGGGCGGAGTGTACAACCGATCCGCACGCGGAGTCTCTCAGAACCTCGACCTGCTCGATCTTTTTGGTGGCGGGATTCACGGCGATGCGAAGTTTTGGCCTGCCGAAACGCCGCGCGAAATCCGAGAGTACGGGATCTTCATATGATTGCGCGCTTCTCCTGTAGCCGTACGTTGTCTCCGTGAGGCTGCAGAATGGCTTGGGGAACACGATGGTAACGCCCTTCGCGGACAACTCCCGCTTGAGCTGGTTCGCCAGGCCCGGGGGGAGCCAGGCGCTGTTATCGATAGGAGCTATCACGGAGCGTGCCCCGGTGCGTTCAACCAGGTCGGGGATTAGCTGCGCTGCTCCCGGCGATTCCCCGGCGGAGATAACCAGGTCTGCCGCCGGGATGCCGGCGGGCAGGAACTCGTCGGGGTCGTCTACAAGGGCGGGCAGGGCCCTGGGAAGGGAGATTTCATGGATGGACCATTCCGGCGGGGAGGATTGACGTATATTGCGGGCTATTCTTTCTCCGTAAGGTCCCTGCGTCGCGATCAGAATGCGCATAGTTGCTGCCGTTGTGCCGGAGCGTGTCAGGTAATCCGGCCCGCCTCGCCTGTATTATAACACGAGGAGCTTCAAGAACGTGGAACAGGCGGCACGGACCTTATACGTAGCCTGGCTTTGGGGGGAACGGAGCTAGACTTCCTGGAGCTGCGCCTTCTCCACTTCGACCAGCGCGGTATTCGTGCAGCAGGCGCCGCCGGGCGAGTATGCGTCCTTCGTGAGTACGTTTGCGCAGCCGCCCCGATCAATGCCTCTTTCATCCGGGGCGTACCAGGCCCCCTGCGGTACATCGACCACGCCCGGCATGATTCTGTCGCTGACCCTGCACGGAATGACCATTTCGCCTCGATCGTTGAAAACCCGGACCGTGTCCCCGTTCATGAGCCCCCTCTTGCGGGCGTCCGCAGAGCTTATCAGGACGGTTTGGGGGAGGATCTCATTGAGCCAGGGTACGTTATGAAACTGCGAATGGGCCCTTCCCTTGAAATGCGTGGTAATGAGTTGAAGTGGGTAATTCCCCGCCAACTCGTCATTCGGACCCTCCCATGTCTCGATATACCTGGGAATGGGAGGTATTCGGGGATCGTTCATTTCCGCTATCGACTGCGAGTAGATTTCGATCTTCCCCGAAGGAGTCGGGAACGGGTTATTTTCGGGGTCTCGTATCTGGTCTGAGAAAGCCACGTGCGGGGCTTCCTTTTCTGGCTTGTGGAGGCCCTGCTTTTTGAAAGTCTCATAATCGGAGATATGAGGGCAACCCTGCACCATTTCGCGCAAGACTTCGTCCCCCGTTTTGTTAGTGTATTCAGGGAGTCCGAGTCTTTCGGCAAGGCCGTTACAGATTTCGAGGGACGACTTTGATTCACCCAGAGGCTCGATAATCTTGTTCTGGTATCCGTAGAACCAGGTCGAGCTCCACTGGGCTATATCGTCCCTTTCCAGGAAAGTACTGCATGGAAGCAGAATATCGGCGAACCTGGCGCCCGGGGTCATATACTGTTCGTGCATAACTATAAACTCCAGGGAGGCGGACTTCATTGCCTGCACATGCTTGTTTACGTTCAGGTACTGGTTGGGATAGCCCGTGCTGGCAATGTAAAGGAGCTTGATGTCCGCCGGATAACCGCCGGACTTCCCTTTCAGGATTGCGTCGGCGATTTGTGAGACATGCAGACTGCCCAGACCCCACGGCCATGACCTGCGCAAGGGCAGCATATCCGCGGGAGGCGGGGCTGCGGCTTCAATCGGGTTGGTCAGCATCTCGGGGACGCCCATCACCATGAAGGGGAAAGGAAGCAGGCCGGCAGGCCAGGAACGCTGGGCAGCGCTTCCGCCCGGTATACCGATATTTCCCGTTATGGCGGAGAGTGCTATTGCGGCCCGGTGATACTGCTCGCCTCCGGCGGAGCGCCCGGGGCCGATTCCGGCGATGAGCGCGGCGGGCCTGCTCAAAGCATATTCTACGGCAAGCTCGCGAATGACCCTGGCCGGCACCCCGGTTATGGGTTCCGCCCAGGCAGGCGTCTTGGGAATACCATCTTCTTCTCCGAGAACATAATTCCGGAACGCCTCGAAGCCGTGAGTGTACCTGTCGAGGTACGCCTTCCTCTCCATGCCTCCGGAAATTATCACGTACGCCATGGCGATCAACATGGCGGCATCCGTACCCGGACGGATCGGTACCCACTGGTGAGCAAACGCGGCTGTGGTATCAGTAAGCCTGGGATCGACAGAAATTATCCTGCATCCTTTTTCTTTTGCCTGCGCCAGCCACCAGGTAGTGTTTGTATCCTGGACGGTCGTTGCGGGATCCCAACCCCACATGATTATCATCCGTGAGTTCACAAAATCATCACGTGAACTCTGCGTCGACAGTGTGCCGTACGTTGTGAGCTCAGCAAAGGCTCCCCCTTCATAGGAGAAGTAACCCCAGACAGAGGTGTACCCGCCGGCCATGCACATCAGCCGGTCGACTACCATAGCCCCGGTATGAAGAAAGTTCATGTCGCCTACCGAGGTCTTGAGCAGGATGGAGCGTGGACCGTAGTCATCTCTCACCCTCTTTATCTCCGCCGCCACCTTATCCAGGGCCTCGTCCCAGGTAATTCTCTCGAACCTGCCTTCACCACGCTCGCCCTTCCTCTTGAGGGGATAGAGGAGCCTGTCGGGATGGTAGACTCTCTGCCGGTACGACCTTCCTTTGAGGCAGGCCCTGGCCTGGGGTTCCTCGCTGTCGTCTGTCTCTATCCTGGTGATGACTCCGTCCCTTACATAGACCTTGAGGCCGCAGGCTCCGCCGCAGTGGCTGCAGCAGGTCGTCATGATTGCCTGTTCCTTCGAGATGCTGTTCACGCTTTCACCTCTGAAGTCAAGATGTTCCTCCGGCGCAAAATCAAGAAACACCTGTGCCTGTACGAATCACGAATATGCTGGAAACTCGGGGAAAAGGCCGTTCGGGGGAAATAGTAGCAAGGCGGCCAGGCAATGTCAAAGCGCTCGAATAATCACCTTTTTTCAATCCAGTCCGCATACCGGATGCTCGTTGACAAACCCCGGTTTTTCATGACAGAATTCTCAGCAGAGCAGGCTATCGGCAGAAGAGGTAAAGGCATGGAAGTCTGGGAGCTTACTCCCTGGCCCCAGGTGGATATGGTATTGAGGCTGGTCATTGCGACGATCATCGGCGGCATCATCGGCTACGAACGCGAGCGCGCGGACAAACCAGCCGGCATCCAGACTCATGTCCTTGTCTGCCTTGGGTCCGCTCTATTCACA
>JACUUS010000211.1 GCA_014859215.1 Dehalococcoidia bacterium
ATTGTGACCTTCAGTATTTTCGTACTAGAATATCGCAGAAATATGATTGCGCGGAACGACACCATACGGAGGGCCTTATGAAAGCGGTTATCGCGGGTATGATCCTTCTGCTTGTGATCGCGCTTTACGGAGCTTCGTGCACTACCGACAGCGCAGCAGGCAGCACCTACAGTCAACTGGAGGAGCAACTCCGGCAGCTGCAAGCAGCCCATGAAGCAAGATCGGCCGAAGTCACATCTCTGGAAACAAGCCTGGCCGATACCGTGCGTGAGCTATCACTGAAAGAGCAGGAACGCTTGACAATGTCCGGCAGAATAGCTTCCCTGGAAACGGAAAACCAGCGGCTCACCGACCTTCTGTCGAGTTCCCAGGGTCTTAATCAACAGGTCGAAGACAGGATAGAACAACTGGAGAGCGAGCTGCATGAGTTACAGGCGAAGCTCGATCTCTATCACGAAACAGGGATATTTGTCTACTCAGGTGTTAAGCCGCCATACCTGAAAGACCCTGGTGTACATATGAGTCCAGAGAACAACCCCGGTTCAACAAATGTGGACCTCGATACTTTGAAAGCGTTCATCCTGAACGACAGGACCGACTCCATATGCTACACGCACGGGCAGTACACGTGTGGCAACTTTGCAGAAGACCTTCACAACAACGCCGAAGCTGCGGGCATCAGAGCCGCCATAGTCGCAATACGCTTCGCGGACGGAAGCGTGCCCCATGCTTTGAATGCCTTTGTTACCACAGCGCCAGGTACGCTCCAGACCGGCTACGGGGTGACGATGCAGGTGCCACAGGGTATCGTCTTCATCGATAGTACAGGTGCGACCTGCGACAAGCCTAGGCCGGCCAACAATGACGGGATAGCGCAGCTGGAAATAGGACAGCCTTACACGGTCTCGCCCTTGGTCTACGACCCGCTATGGAGGTGGCTGCCGCTTGGCACAGTAAGCAGAATTGAAATCTACTGGTAGGGGGTCCAGCTAATGGAAGACTTTATCTGGCTCGGTCTATACCTCGGATTTTATCTTTTTTCGGTTTTTTGCTGGTGGAGGATGCTGCGCAAGGCCGGCTACGGGCACTGGGGAATAAGTGCACTTGTGCCTGTCGCAGCGCTCATACTGCTGATTGTTATGGCCTTCGCCGACTGGCCGGTCCTGCGGCACAGGCGGCAGATGTCCTACTCGAGTCAGGCCGCGGAACGGGTGCCTTAGACGGGCCGATCAGGGACGCTACAGGATGTAGCCGACTCCCAGCAGGACAAGCGTGAAGAGGCAGGCAGCCGCTCCGGCGAAGAGAGCCGGCCTGAGAGCGGCCGTATCCCGATAGCCCAGGACGCCCTTCGATGCCCGGAGCGCAAGGGGCAGCGTCAGCAGGGAGAGAAGCGCCGCCGGCGGCATAATATCGAGAATCGCGCACGCCAGAATCCAGCCATAGCAGGTCAGGCTCGCGCCAAGATATACCCATCCCGCCTTCCTCCGGCCGATCATTATGGGCAGGGTCCTCCTGCCCCCCACCCTGTCCGCCTCCACATCCGGGAACTCGAAGAGCAGGTGGGAATTGAAGATCAGAATGCCTGAAGCGATGCCTGCCGCCGCCGGTCCCCAACCGTAGCTTCCCGTCTGGACGAAATAGAACATCAGTACGGGCAGCGCGCCCAGGCCCAGGCCGGAGAATACCTCCGGCACAATAGACCGGGCCAGCACAGGCGTATACAGCAGGACGAAGGCCCCGCCGACTGCGAGCACGGGAACGAGGAGCAGGCCGCTCCGGGCCACAAGCCAGGCCCATAAGGGGAGGGCAAGGACAAAGGTAAGGAGACCGAACACCAGGACCGCACCCGGCTCGAGAAGCCGCGCCGGCAGTATCCCGCTGCCGCCGCTGAATGGCGTTCTCCGGGTGCGAAGATCAATCCCGCTGCGATGGTCGAAGTAATCGTTCAGGACCTGCACGCTCATATGCCACATTAGCAGCCCGCAGAACGCGAGGACCGCGTGCTGGAGGTTGAAAGACCCCTCCGACCGGGCTGCGGACGTGCCCACGAAGGCAAGCGCGAACGAGCCCGACAGGAACAGGGGCCGAGTCTCACGCGCCCACAGTCCGGTCTGCCTCACGCTCTTCTGGACAAGCTCCGGGAATGTGCCTTCGCCGCCATTCTGTACCGCCCGGGGGAAATTGCCCGGTTCCGCTGCCGGTGAACGGGTCACCCGCGTGAGATATGCCGCCGCAAGGAGGGTCCCTATTCGCGCATGGCGGAGATGTTGCGCACGTAGAAATATGCGAATGTCCAGTCAAGCGCCGCGCTGAGCTTGCTTTTAAGTCCCGTCAGCGGGCCGCCGTACGCGATGAGCATCGAGACGAACAGGCCTCTGCGCATCATCCCCGCCAGGAATCCGTCGAACACTTGCCCGAACAACTGCGCCACCGCCGTGTTCCTGTCCACGTAGAATATCTGCCCGAGGAAGCTGTGGCGATAGGCGTGCCGGGGCCTGCCCTTCATCGCGTTAAGGATATTTCCCGCGCAGGTGCGGCCCTGGCGAAAAGCCACCTGAAACGTGGGAGGATAGGGACCCAGGCCTTTCTGCTGCTCCAGGTAGGCGCAGTCTCCCATGGCGTACACTCCCGTCAGCCCCTGCACCTGGAGATGCTCGTCGACCAGGATGCGGCCGTCCTTCGCTTTTGGAAACGGCAGGGCCTGCACCGCAGGCGCGGGCTTGACTCCCGAGCACCAGATCAGGTTCCGGGTGGGGATAGTCCGTCCGTCGGCGGTCTCGATGCTGCCCGGCGCGGCCCTGGCTATCCGCGTGTTCAGCATGAACTCGATTCCCCGCGCCCGCAGGCGCGACCTGGCCAGCTCGCGGGCCGCCGGTTTCATCCCTCCCAGCACGTTGTCCTGCGCCTCGATGAGGATTACCCGCGCGAGAGGCGCCAGACCGCGGTAATCACGCGCAAGCGCGCGGTCGATGAACTCCCGGATGTGCGCGGAAAGCTCAACTCCGGAAGGGCCTCCTCCCACGATAGCGAAGGTAAGCAGCTCCCGCCGCCTCAGCTCGTCCTCTGTCGACGAAGCGGCCTCGAAGGACTCCAGGATATGATTATGTAAATTAACGGCATCCGTCAGGGACCTGAACGTCAGCGCGACCTCCTCAACGTCCGACATGCCGAAGAAGTTGCTGACCGCGCCCATTGCCACGACAAGGTAGTCCCACTCGATAGTGCCCTGGTCGGTGATTACTGTCCGCTTGTTGGCGTCCACACCCTGCACGACTTCCTGCCGGAAGCGCACGGCGTTCGCTTCGCTGCGCTGCCGGAGCAATTTGCGTACAGGAAAGGAGATATTGGCGGGGGTGACGCTTCCGGTGACTACCTGGTAAATCAGGGGGATTACGGTGTGGTAGTTCTTCTGGTCTACCAGCGTCACCTCGATCCCGCGCTTGTTCTTCAGACCGAGGGCCAGACTAACGCCGGCCGTGCCCGCACCCAGGATCACGACCCTCTTCCTTGCCGGAACCTCTTCTTGAGCCATACCGCACCCCACGCGATGATGCAAGGATTATAGCATT
>JACUUS010000212.1 GCA_014859215.1 Dehalococcoidia bacterium
CTGTCCGCTGCTTGCCACGGCCTTGACCTCCCAAGCTATATGATTCTTGCTGCCTTCAGGTCAGCGAGGCGCTCTGAAGTGTACCCGAGCAATCCACAATATATCTCTTCATTATGCTCACCAAGTACAGGCGCGGGCCGCTCTATCCTGCCAGGCGATTCTGACATCTTCACTACGGTGCCACATACAGCGACTTTCCCAACGCCTGGTTGGTCAATTTCAGCCACTATTCCCCGGCTAGCTATCTGCGGCTCAGCTATAGCCTCGGCCACGGAGTTTATCCTGGCACATGGCACTCCTGCTTCTGACAGGACTCGGATGACCTCGGAGGTAGTCTTTTCGGCCACCCAGGATGAGAATATCTCATCCAGTTTGTCCTGATTCTCCGGGGTTCCACGACCCGATATACTCGCGAATCGCGTGTCGCTCTGCAAGTCCTCCCTGCCGATGGCTCTGGCTGCCTTACGCCAGATGCCGTCTCTGATAATAGAAATGAACACCCAGCCGTCTTTTGCCAGAAAGGAGTTAGCATAAACATAGCTTAGCCGATTACCGGTCCTCGTCTGCTCAATACCATACAGCCTGTAGTCTGTCACCGCCTGTCTCATCACCATCAGATTGAAAGCGGTATCTACAAGTGAAACATCAACCAGTTGGCCCTTTCCGGTCTTATCTCTATAGCGAACCGCCCCCAGGGCCCCGACAGCCGCGTGCAAGGCTGTACTGTAGTCTATCCACGCTACTCCGCATCTGGTGGGGGGTCCATCAGGATACCCGGTAATACTCATCACGCCGGTGAAGGCCTGAGCTATAGTATCGAAACACGTCCGGTTAGCATCCGGCCCCGTTAATCCAAAACCTGATATTGATACCAGAATTATGGCTGCATTGACTTCCACCAGTTTTTCATATTCCAGACCACGCTTCTTCTTGATGTCAACCGGGAAGTTTTCCAGGACTATATCACTCCTGGAGACCAACTGGTAGAAGATGTCACGGCCCTGAGGCACTGAGATGTCCAGACTGATCCCCTTCTTGTTACGGGCTTTGCCAATGTAATTGTAGCTGTAACCAGATGGAGCCATCGGGCCGAATTCACTGTCCTGGCTGCCTCCGGGGGGATCAATCCTGATCACTTCGGCCCCCATATCAGCCAGTAATAGACTGCAATAGGGGCCAGAGACATGCTGACTCAGATCCAGAACCTTGATGCCTTCAAGTACATGCTGCATCTGACCAACCTTACTTGACCCTGAGCAGGGGTATTTATTTCTTCTCGAGAAATGCGGATGCTCTGTCAGCCACAGCTCCCAAACGCCGGTGCCACACCTCCGCGTATCGCAAGGCCTCATGCAGGTCCATGTTCAGTCCCATATCAAAGCAGGCCTTGTTCGCCTCCAGGGCCAGAGGCCGCATTCCCGCAATCTGTCGGGCCAGTTTCAGCGACTCCTCCATCAGCTGCTCCGGAGCGCAAACACGGTTGACTAATCCTATCCTCCATGCTTCTTCACCGTTCAACACGTCACCGGTGAAAGCCATTTCCTTTGCTCTGGATGATCCGATCAGCCGGGGAAGCCGGGCAGGCAATCCGAACCCACCCATGCCCCCAAGGTTCTTGACGTGCATATCGGAAATCGCTGCCGTTGTGGAGGCAATGCGAATGTCAAGAACGAGAGCCAGTTCCAGCCCTCCGGCAGTGCATACACCGTCAATAGCGCCAATTGTAGGTTTCGGCAGGGACTCAAGGTCATCCAGAAAGGCCATGGCTTCTCTGCGGATGGCCTGTCCCTCTTCAGAGCTGAGTTTTGCCGCTTCCTTGAGATCCACACCGGCAGAGAAGCAAGGACGCCCATCAGGTCTCCGTGCCCCGGTTATTACCGCTACCTTAATTTCATCATTCTTCTTCAGTTCTTCCGTGGCCAGCGCCAGTTCGTGTATCAGTCCAGGCGATAAGGCGTTTAGCCGATCAGGGCGATTCAGGGTGACAACAGCAACTCCATCACTCTGTTCGAAGATCAAGGTCTCGTATGTCATATGCTCCTCCTGCTCCTAGCCTCTTTCTTCTTCTTTGAGGAACCCGGACCAGCGGGCGACAATAGTCTTTTCAAGCTCTGTTGTCCCACCGGCAATATTCGCTACCCTCGCATCCCGATACAACCGCGAAACAGGATACTCTGCGCAGACCCCGATCCCGCCAAACACAGACACGGCATATCTGGACGCAAGAAGAGCGCTTTCTGTGGTGAACCATTTGAGCATCGCGCGCTCTTTCCGGACGGTCTTGCCCTGGTCCACCAGGCCGACTACGTGATTACGAAGAAGACGGCTCAGGGTGAGATTAAGGTCCATCTCCACAAGCATGCCCTGCACGTACTGGAATTCGCAGATACGCTGCCCAAACGCCTTCCTCTCCTTGGCGTATTTGGCCGCTTCTTCATAACATCCCTGTTGCAGGCCGATGGCCTGCGAGCACATGGTAAGCCCAACTGTATGGAAAAGGTCCTGGGTTATCTGGAATCCACGGCCCCTTTCAGAGATAGTATTCACTACCGGAACGCGGCAGTCATCAAAGTGTATTTCCCCGTTCCAGGTCCCACGGAAACCTATCAGATCGTTCTTGGTGCCGATCGTGAACCCCGGCGTGCCCTTTGGAACCAGAATCAGGGTGAATTCCTTGGGTCGCCTGTTGGTCAAGCACAGACACAGGGTGAACTTGCAGACATCCAGTCCTACCGCGGTTATGAACTGCTTTGTACCGTTGATGACCCAGTGGTCACCCTCGAGTACTGCTGTCGTCTGTATGCCCGGCACATGAGAGCCCGCCCCGGGCTCCGTGATGCCCAGCGACCCCAGTATCTCTCCCTTGACCATGCCTTCAATATAGCCCCGCCAGCGCTCTTTTTGCTCATTATTGATGTGCCGGGCAAGGGTGCCCGGCAGTTCAGCGCCGGCCACGGTCCACGCAAGGGCAGAGTCTATCCTGCCGATTTCCTCGCAGGCCAGGTTGAGAGAAAGGCAGTCTGCATTGGCACCCCCGTACTCTTCGGGAACGCGCATACCCATGATGCCCAGATCGCCCATCCTCTTGAGTAGATGATTGTCAAACGTGCTGGCCCGGTCTCGTTCGCCCGCGCCGGGACGCACTTCCTTCTCTGCAAAATCCCGCACCATCTTGCGGATAGCCTCGTGTCTATCAGAGTATTCGAACGCCAAAGCTCAGTTCCTCCTTCTTTATTCTCCAGGCTCTAGTCTTCCAGCCCGCGGAACTTCCGGAAGTTAAGCCGGCCTTTTTCACGAAAGGCTTCCTTTGCCTGCCTGCTTTCTTCGCTCATGTGGTAGGTATAGGAGGCTTCGGCCAGCAACTCGTCAATGCCGTAGATCATATCCGTAAAGTGATTCATCCTTTTCTTGACCCAGCGGATGGCGGTGGGGCTGAGATCCAGTATCTCCTGACACCACTGGTCTACTTCTTCATATAGCTTGTCGGGTGGGACT
>JACUUS010000213.1 GCA_014859215.1 Dehalococcoidia bacterium
AGGCTTTTTCCGACGAGCTGGGGACCGGCCTGGCGGCACTGGGGTTGGAGGCGGCCAGAGCCATCGATGAAGCGGACCTGGTGATTCTCAACAGCTGCGTGGTCAGGCAAAGCGCCGAGAACCGCGTCACGGCGAGGGTGGATTCGCTCAAGTCTCTGAAGAAGAGCAAGCAGGGGACGGTAATTGTCCTGGCGGGATGCATGGTCGATTCCGGCACCGAGCTTATGCGCCGTTTTCCCCATGTCGACCTCTTCACCAGGCCGGGGGAATCTGCGCCAGTACTAGACCTTGTTCGAGCTCGGGCCTGGACTGGAACAGGCTCTCGCAGTGCTGTGAAGCCGCCGACAGCGTTCGTCACGATCATAGAAGGGTGCGACAATTTCTGCTCGTACTGCATCGTCCCTTACCGCAGGGGCAGAGAGAGAAGCCGCCCTGTGGAGGAAATTGTCCGCCAGGTGGAGAGGCTGGCGCAAAGCGGCGTGAAAGAGGTCACCCTGCTTGGTCAGAACGTCGATTCCTACGGCCATGATCTGGCGGGAAAGCCTGACCTGGCCGCCCTGCTCACCATAGTCGAGCAAATAGACGGCCTGGCGAGAGTCCGCTTCCTGACCTCACATCCCAAGGACATGTCGCTGAAGCTCATCCGCGCGGTAGCGTCCCTGCCCAAGGTCTGCGAGTCGATCAATCTGCCCGCTCAGTCGGGGGACGACTGTATCCTGAAGGCGATGCGCCGCGGCTACACGAGCGATGACTACCGGGCGCTGGTACGCCTGATACGCGAGCATATTCCGGCTGTGGCTATCTCCACGGACATCATTGTGGGCTTCCCCGGGGAAACGGAGGAGCAGTTCCGGAACACCCTTGAGCTGCTCACGGAGACCAGGTTTGACCTTGTCCACGTCGCTGCCTACTCGCCCCGGCCCGGTACGATCGCCGCACGCACGCTCAAGGATGACGTGCCTGCCGCCGTAAAGAGCAGGCGGTTGCACGAGGTCGAGAAGGTCCAGGCTGCTACGGCGTCTGAGATCAACGCGGGCATGGCAGGCCGGTCCCTGGAGGTCCTGGTGGAAGGCAGAAAGAACGGGAGGTGGTTCGGCCGGACGCGTTCAGGCAAGCTGGTGTTCTTCGACCACGACGCTGATTTGCTCGGAGCGATGGCGCTGGTGGAGATTGACAGGACCAGCCCCTGGGCATTACAGGGGAGGCTCGCAGCACCGGCAAGGGCTGGGTCCGGCTGATTCGCCGACTCGTCTCACGACAGGGGCAAGTCCACCTTGTGTCTTTCCACTGCCGCCTTTATGACCTCGGCTGACTTCTCATCCGGCGGCAGCAGGGGCAGTCGTGGTGCCCCCACGTTGAACCCTACATGATTGAGCGCGTACTTGACCGGAATCGGGTTTGACAGTACAAACAGTGCATTGACCAGGGGCAGCATATCGCGGTGCATCGCCGCCGCCGCAGCAGTCTCTCCGTTCAGCACCTTCAGGATCATCTCTTTGATGCGGTTACCTGCCAGGTGAGAGGCAACGCTTATAACGCCGTAGCCGCCCAGCGAGATTATATGGAATGTATCGCTGTCGTTGCCGCTGTAGACCAGGAAGTCCTTGCCGGCTCCGTTGAGAATTCTGGCAACCTGTCCGAGGTCGGCGCTCGCTTCCTTCAGCCCGACGATGTTATTGATCCGGCTCAGCGCGATGGCTGTCTGGGGCGTCATATTTGTTATCGTGCGGCTGGGCACGTTGTAGAGAATGCAAGGGAGCGCGGTGCTTCCGGCGATGGCTTTGAAATGCTCGACCAGGCCTTCCTGGGTCGGCTTGTTGTAGTAGGGGACCACGAGCAGGGCCGCGTCAACGCCGATTTTCTCGGCCTCCCTGGTGAGGAGTACGCTCTCCCTGGTATTGTAGCTGCCTGTGCCCGCGATGACAGAGCCTTTGTCGCCCACGGCGGACTTGATTTCGGCAAAAAGGCGGAGCTTCTCATCGCGGCTGAGTGTGGGCGACTCGCCGGTAGTGCCTGACACCACGACGCCGTCACTTCCGGAGTCAAGCAGCGCCAGGGCCAGGCGCCTCGCACGCTCATAATCAACTTCGCCCCTGTCGTCAAAGGGCGTTACCATAGCCGTCAGCAAACGACCCAGTTCCGGCAATTTGTCTCTCCTTGGCTGAACTCTAGACAAGGCCCCTGGAAATCAGGACCTCCGCTATCTGGACGGCGTTGAGAGCGGCGCCTTTGCGCAGGTTGTCGGCAACCACCCACATCGCAAGGCCATTAGGATGGGAAGCGTCTTTCCGGATGCGCCCGACGAAGACCTCGTCGGTCCTTGCTGCCGCCCAGGGATGAGGATAAACGTGCGCGGAGGGGTCGTCAAGTACCTTCACACCCGGCGCTCCGGTAAGGATTTCACGAGCTTCCTGCGGGGTAATAGCATGTGTGAACTCGACATGCACGGCTTCGCTGTGGGAGTTCAGCACGGGCACCCTTACGCATGTAGCGGATATAGCGATAGTCTCGTCGTGCATGATCTTCCTGGTCTCATGAATCATCTTCCATTCTTCTTTTGTGTACCCGTCTGATAGAAATAGGTCGATTTCGGGCAGAAGATTGAACGCTATCTGGTGCGGGTACACGCTGGCTTTGGCGGCCTTGCTTTCCAGAACAGCCCTGGACTGCGCGATCACCTCGTCGACAGCCGCGGCGCCGGTGCCGGACACCGACTGGTAAGTATCGACTATGATCCGCTTGATCGGGTTCACTTTGTGAAGCGGGTACAATGCGACCACCATCTGGATTGTGGAGCAGTTGGGGTTGGCAATGATCCCCTTATGGTGCTCGAGGTCTTCGGGGTTGACCTCTGGTACAACCAGCGGGACTCCCGGTTCCATCCTGAAGGCGGCGCTGTTGTCCACCACGACGGCTCCACGCTTAGCGGCGATTGGAGCATATTCTTTGCTTATATCGGTCCCTGCGGAGAAAAGGGCGATATCCACCGGATCGAAGGAGTTGGGGGACAGCTCCTGTACCTCGATCTCTGTCTGGTTCACGAGCATCCTGCGTCCGGCCGACCTGTCGGAGGCGAGAAGATGTACGGAGGCCATGGGAAAGTTCCTTTGCTGAAGGACTTTGATGAACTCCTGGCCGACGAGGCCGGTGGCGCCTACTATAGCTGTATGGTACTTTCTTTCCGTCAACGGTGAACCTAACACTCGAAACCCCCTATAATCCCAGAAGCTTGTCGAGACCAAACACCGCTTCCTTAAACTCGCGAACCTTCTTCACAGCAAGGAGTACACCGGGCATAAAAGCCTCCCGGCTTATCTGGTCAAGACGAATCCGCAGGGTCTGTCCTGGAGCGCCGAAAATGACCTCCTGGTGTGCCAGCATGCCGGGGAGCCTGACGCTGTGAATTCCTATTCCGTCTATCTGCCCTCCGCGGCTGCCAGGAACATTTTCGCTGGCCGCCGCTG
>JACUUS010000214.1 GCA_014859215.1 Dehalococcoidia bacterium
TATGACGAAGGCCTTCTCCAGGCCCAGTTCGTTCCTTAAGCCTTTCGCTTCTCTTGGACTGAACAACTGCGCATCTACCCCATTCCTTATGATGACCTCTTTTTCCTGGGAAACGGGATAGTGGTCGCGGATGTTTTCATCAACATAGGATACTTTGACAGCGAAATCAAGGTTCTTACGCAGCATTGTATTGCCTACCAGCTTTCCGAGCGGCCTTGCGGGGCCCGGGAGTTGAGGGGATACGCGGATCATTTGCGGCAAATCATCCGCCAGATCATAGACCGTGTTCACACCAGCTTTTCGGAGCCGTCTGGAGACGAAGTAGCCCGAGATGAGACTATTGTAGTTCAGGTGCACATCGTACGTTTCTAACTGGAACCGTTCGAGGATCCGGCCAACCGCCAGTGCTGATGTAATTTCCTGGAGCATGGGACTCACCCGGCGTTCCGTAAGATACTCAAGCTGAATTCTTCCCAGTCCTTCATCCAGGCCGGCCATGTACAGGTCGGTGTTGGTTTGCCCCGCTTTCCACCAGTCGTTTATGCTTAGCACGGTTATCTGGTGGTTCGGGGCCAGAAACCGAATAAACTCGTGAAGGCGGGTATGCGGGCCTTTCTTGAGGTCCACGATTGATGTTATCAGGATTTTCATAAGCGGCCCCGAAAGAAGGTGCCGGGCAGAAAGATTGCGCTGGGTGCGCCTGGCATCAGTGGCTGAACCCGGGCTTGAATAGCGGTCCGGACTATTGCTTTCTCTTTCCCGGGCTCTTCCTGGCGATCGCTTCTTTCACTTCTTTCACCATCTCCGCGGCGCCGCCGCGCATGAGCTCCTTCATGGCCTGGAGCATCAAAGCTGCGAATATGGCCAGCAGTCCCGCCAGCGTGAGCAATATCGTGCCCAGCGCGTTTCCCAGGGCGAGCTCGCGCGTATTGCTGTATATGGTCAGGACCCGCGCTCCGAATATCAGCCCGGCAATGACCATGGCGAATCCCGGCAGTCCGAAAAGCACCAGCGGCTGCCTGAGGCTGAAGAGCACCGTGACCCGGGTCAGCACACTCACGCCGTGAGCTATCGGGCTCCTCTTGAGCTCGCCTTCGTACGAGACGCTGATCGGCACTTCCGTCACCCTCAGCCCGCTCCTGCCGGCGGCGAACTGTAGCTCGGAGCTTACCGCCATCCCGCTTTCGGACAGGCTGAGCGCCTCGAGCGCTTTGGCCGAATATGCCCTGAACCCGCTCTGGGAATCGCTGAGACTCTGCCCGGACCCCACCGCGGTAGCTGTGTTAAGCACACGCTGGCCGAAGCGGCGGTACAGCGGGGATTTCGTCCTGCCGTCGAGGAAACGCGACCCTACTACCATATCGGCCTCACCGTCGAGTATGGGCTTCAAGAGGCCGGGTATCTGGGCCGGATCGTGCTGGCCGTCTCCATCCAGTATCACCAGGATATCCGCGTCGAGCTCCCGGCCTGCCGCCAGGGCGCTGCGGATTGCCACGCCGTAGCCTCGGTTCTGGATATGCCCGCGTACAAGCGCTCCCGCTCCGGAGGCAACCTCGACTGTGCTGTCGGATGAGCCGTCATCTATCACCACCACGCTGTTGACGTATTTCTTCGTCTTGATAACGACGCTGCCGATGCAGCGTTCTTCGTTGTAACAGGGGATGGCTGCGACGATTTTCGGAGGGGGGCTGGGGCCTTGCGCTGGTACAACGAGATTCTCATTCACGACTATCTCACTCCGGCATTTTGCCATAGTCTATCATCGAGCGCTGCGGTTGACAAGCGGACGAGATCCGGTCTGCGACGAGAGCCTTCGCAGAAGGACATGACGATGAAATCTTACCGAAATTGACCGGCCGACGTCGCTGTCCAGTACTCTCAGGAATCACTCGTGTTCACGCTTTCTCATTGCCAGGCGGTTCAGGTTGCGACAGTACCAAGGCTATCTGCCATGCCCCCCATTTCAGAACCGGCAGTCTGAGCAAAAACTCGTCCACAAACTCCAGTATGCTTAATAATGCATTGAACCCAGGGAAATTATAGAAAGGCGCAGCCGCGAGTGTTGCCAGATGAAAGAATCTCGTTTGG
Source organism: Dehalococcoidia bacterium (assembly GCA_014859215.1). Classification (GTDB taxonomy): domain Bacteria; phylum Chloroflexota; class Dehalococcoidia; order SZUA-161; family SZUA-161; genus Kmv37. Next base: position 2,089 of record JACUUS010000214.1, read on the forward strand.
ACTGTGACAAAATACTTCCTGGCTAATACCGTTGAGGTCCTTGTCAAAATGTGTTCTGTTTCCCATGCTGTGCGTGAGTGCGGCGTAATCCTTCTATATAGTTGTATTAGCGGGTTATAAGCGAGGGGTTCAATACAGACTGCTTCACCGTCTGATTTAAGCACCCTCGCGATCTCAGAGTATGCCCTTTCTATGTCCAGATGATGAAGGCCGCTCACACAAGCGATAACATTAAAAGAACGGCTCCGAAACCCGAGATTCTCCGCATCCATGACAGCGAAGCCTATATTGCCGCCAATTTGGCTATTGATAGCCCGTTCTCTGCCTGCTATTACGGATGCTTGCGAAATATCGATTGCGGCTATTGTAGTTTCAGCATTGCTCGCTGCCGCAGAGCATGCGATTCCCCCTGTCCCGCAACAATAATCCAGCAGTCTTTTTTTCTGGCAACTTTGAAACACCCTCTGATACAAAAATCTTTTGCTTTTGCGGGCAGCAGCATAGAATCTGCTTTCGAATACCTGAATTCTGGCAGAAGGTTCTGACTTGTCTATTTTGCTGTCGTGGAACTCCTGTTCCTTCCGTTTTCTCTGCACTTTAACTCTCCCGCCTGACTGCGTCCCATCTATATGGAACCGCAAGTTACAGCAGCCTCAACGTCAGGCTGAATCTGAGTCTGAGTCTCAATCTCGATCTTAATTCTCAATCCTCGATTCTCAATCTCAATACCGGCAGCTTGGGAAACCTGCCCTACGTCTTGCCCCCCGGCGGCCCGGCTGGCCCGCCGCTACGCCCCTCCCTCAATCTTAATCTGAGTCTCAATCTTATTCCTCAATCTCAGTTCTCAATCTCAATCTCACTCTCCTCCCCGGTACTCAAATACCTCCACCCTGGATATCGTGTCCTCGCCTCGTGACAGTACCGTAGTCGGCGATTTGTATACCACCTCGTAGTGCTCAAGCTTCTCCAGCGGCACCGGGCTCAGGAACCGGTTGCTCCCGGCTATCCGAAAATTCGAATGGTCCTCCAGGAACGCCAGCGCCTGCTCGTAGGTGCTGAAGGTCTTCTGGTCCGTGATGACCTTCGCCCTTACCCTGTTACCCTGCGTGTCGAGCAGGTTTCTCTCCTCCCACGATATGACCGTGGACTCAAGGGGGACCCACTCCTCGCCGCCGAAGTTGTACAACCTCGCGCCCATGGACCTGTAGTACTGCTCATGGTAGAACGTGACAGGAGCGAGGACCTGCCCCTGGGGTTCGTAGTAGACGTCGAAAAAATCCGCCCGGTCTTTTGCTACCAATACTATCATCGCATAGTATTTCCCCACCATCATATCCAGGTCTATGACTA
>JACUUS010000019.1 GCA_014859215.1 Dehalococcoidia bacterium
CTTGGCGTTGGGACTGACGGACTGTCTTGTTTCCTGGAGTTGATCTTATTCTGGCCGGTTAGTCCGCCATATTTTCTGCGGACTGCTAGTTTTTACCACTTTTCCGCCGCTTTGTCAAGCCCTGTCCTTGAGGAGTGTCGGGATGGATTACGAAAGTACGGGCAACTGCAAACCACAGGTGGGGGCCAGGCGGGTGGAAGTAACCGGTACTTGAGAGTGAATGCAGTCCGGACCGGACTCCGGCGCTGATGTCGAGACTGTTGTCGCGGGGCTCACGACGTCCGGTCAGCGGAAGCGCGTGGAAAGGGCGCTGTTCTTACAGCTTGAATACCCTGACCGCGTTTTCCCGCAGGAACTTCGGCCATATGTGATCGCGCAGAGGCAGCTCCTCGACACCATTCTTGAGAACGTGGAAGTCGATGTAGGGATAGTAACCCGCGTACATGACCTGGTCCTTGCCTCTGGTATTGGCGTAGTGGATTATGTCTTTGGGAATATACTTCGGGACCATGGCGGACGTGGAGTAATAGAGGTTCGGCCACTTGAGCATAAGGCTGATGCAGACCGCTTCCCAGGGCATGCCGCCGTGGCGCATCACCACGCGCAGCTCGGGGAAGAACCAGCATACTTCATCGAGGTACATCGGGTTCTGGCAGTCGCCGGGTACGCGCGGCCCCGGCATACCCGCATAGAGGATGATCGGTATGTCCAGCTCCACGCACTTGGCGTAGACGGGATAGTACATGTTGTCGCTGTAAGGGCGCTGTATCTCGAAAGCGCACACGGACTCCGCCTTTATTCCACTGTGGTTCTTCACCAGCTTCTCCAGCTTGCTCACGTGGTCCATGCCGAAATACGGGTTTAGATGGACATAGCCGAAGAACCTGTCAGGGTACTGCTCGATCACTTCGAGGTTGGGGCCGTGGTCATCCTCGACTGATACTCCCACCAGGCCTTTTTCAACGCCGACCTCGTCCATCAAAGCGATGATATCTTTCAGCATCGCCCCTCGCTCGATGGCGTCGCGCGACCCTTTGAAGAAGTGCTCGGCCGGTTGCACATAGGACTTGCTCTCTTCGTCCCTGAGCAGACCCTGCTCGAGCCACTTTCTGAGCATCGCCGCCTCTCCTCCCTCGTGCAGTCCCATCATGCAGTCTATCGTGGGGATACCTTTCATTTTCGACCTCTCCTGCGTGGATTTGGGCCGGAATGGTGTTGGCGGGCTATCGCCTGACGGGGAAGTTGGTGGGCGGCGGAACACGCCTGCTAAACGTTGACTCTACTTTCGAGGCGGATTCTAGTGCAAGCCGCACCTGGTGTCAAGGATTTCCTGGGGCATGGCATCTTTGCTGAATACAACGCATGCTGTGGTCGGAAAGCCCGCAACTGATTAATCAGGGGCTGTTCTCCGTGGTGACAGGTATTTCTACTACAAAGGTAGCTCCCTTTCCGGGCTTGCTTTGCGCAGATATGTGCCCGCCATGCTCGCGGACAATACCGTAGCTTATACTCAGGCCCAACCCCGTTCCTTTGCCGACTTCCTTCGTGGTGAAAAAGGGATCAAAAAGACGCTTCAAATTCTCTTCTGAAATACCGGGACCGTTATCCCTGAAGTGTATGCGGATCATTCCGCCGGTTCTCTCAGTCTTGACGAGAAGCCTGCCCTTACCGTGCGCTTCTGTCATAGCTTGCTGGGCATTGACTATGATGTTAAGGAACACCTGCTTCATCTGGTGCGCATCGGCCATTGTCAACGGAATACCGGGGCTGAAGTCTCGTATCACCTGGATTTTGTTCACCTTCAGGTGGCGGGCGTGCAATTCCAGAGCTTCTTCCAGCACACGGTTCACAGAAACAAGCGCCTTCTCCGCCTTGTTCTTTCGGGCAAAGGACAGGAGGTTGGCAATAATCCTGCCCGCCCTTTGCGCCTGTCTGTGGATTATCTCGATATCGTTTCTTGCAGTGTCATCCAGGTCTTCCCTTTCTTTCAGCGTCTCAGCGTACATTCCGATAGCCGCAAGCGGGTTATTGAGCTCGTGGGCCGCACCCGCCACAAGCTCACCGAGGGCAGCCAGATGCCTGGAAAGATATAGCTGCTGCTCCATGGTCTTACGGTCGGTGATATCGCGCATTACCGCCAGAAGGGCATCTACCTTCCCGTCAGTCCCTCGCAGCGCGGAACAATTGATTTCGACCGGGACCGTGGAACCGTCTTTGCGAATCAGAGTCAGATCAAGTCTACGTGATCGCTGCAGTCTTCCGCTCTCCAGTTCCTCCCTTTTCAATTCCTGATCGAGAACGCTCATAGCCAGGCGAAAAGATTCCGGGGCGAAAACCTCCTCCATGCTCTTCGCCATAGCCTCCTCCACGGTATAACCCAGCAGGCGCTTAACCGAAGGCGTAACGAAGGTCAACCTCATTTCCATGTCAACGGTCCATATGACGTCAGCCATGTTCTCTGCCAGCAGCCGGACGTCCTTCAGGCTGTCAAGATCGGAGCGGAGATCACGGCACTCCTCCCTGCTCTGGCGCAACGCCTCCTCAGCCGACCAGCGTGCCTTTCTCTCCTGCTCAAGTTGCCCGCCGACTCTGGCCAGTTCAGCCCTGAGTTCTTGCAGCAGCTTGTCAGGGACATTATCAGGTCCCTTCGTCTTTCCACTGATGCTTTTGCCAGGCTCGAACCTTACGGGAGCCGCAAGAGGTCTCTTTGGTAATACCTTCCTATCGCCAGCCATGAACGGCCTCCTGTCCACCGGGCTTTGATGACGCGGGGGTAATCCACCGGTATATCCGCCCTTAACCCGAACACTATCATGGTTCACCTTCGAACTGAATAGTCATATCAATCGAATCGGGATAGCAAAATAGTACGTCTCTGGACCGGCGTGAACGCCCAGGGCAGGTCGGTGGGTATCAAAAGAGAGGGCTGGGCCAAGCCCGTTTCTAACGCGAGCCCGTTATCCGCGTGAAGGCCCAGGCCGTGGCTCCGAAGCGGGCGAAATTGTTTCGTGGGCCTGTATGGCAGGGGTCTGCGCCGGCATTAGGCTGAATCGGTGGGAGCGTTTTCCGGGAAAATGTCAGACAGACCTTCGAAGTTCAGAAACGGTTGTGATCCGGCTTGAAAGTCGGGGAGACAGGACTTGAACCTGCGGTCGCTTGCACCCCATGTTGACTGGAGACAAGCCGGCGTGCGCTGGCTAAACCAACCGCTTGCATCCTTTCTCGGGCTGGATCGTATTCGAAGTTGCATGTGGTGTCAGAGTGCCCCTCGGTCAATACTTCTGAGGAACCTGGAATAGCGCGCCAGGTGGGCCGTTTGGCTCTTTGCAGACTTACGGAGGCCAGGGCCCATCCTCGCGATGAAGGCGGCAAAGCTGTCGTCCGCGGCGGCTGTCAGAGGGCCAGGCGGCGGTCATGCCCGGACATGGGAACTGAACACGGGCTAGGCAAAAGGTTATAATGGGGGTGGTGGTTATTGGTGTAAGAGCAGGAGGGACGGGATAGTTTTGAAGCCGGAAGTCTCCAGCCGGCAAGCCCTGCATGTTGCTATGGCATCGCCGGAAATTGCTCCCTTTGCCAAGACCGGCGGCCTTGGCGATGTGCTGGGGTCTCTGCCCAAAGCCCTGCAACGGCTCGGGCTTCGAGTCTCCCTCATCATGCCGGCATACCGATCCGTTCTTCGAAGCGGTTTTCCCCTGACGGACACCGGTGTCCGCTTCACTGTTCCCATCTCCAACCGTCAGGAGCCAGGGAGTCTCCTGAAGGGTAAGATGGGAGGTGATATTCCGGTATATCTTGTTCGCGCCGACCGATACTTCGACCGTAACTACCTCTATGGTACCGCAAAAGGGGATTACTCTGACAACGCCGAGCGGTTCACTTTCTTCGCACGAGCCATTCTGGAGGTCTTGAAGCTTGATCCGCCTTCTATTGTACACGCCCACGACTGGCAGTCGGCTCTCGCTATTGCTTTTCTCGAGACTCAACATTACCTTTATCCCGAGCTTTGTTCTGCAAAAACGGTCCTCACTGTCCACAATCTGGGGCACCAGGGTATTTTCTGGCACCTCGACTGGCATCTCTTGAATCTTGATTGGAGTTTCTTCACACCGCGCTATCTGGAGTTTCATGGCAAAATCAACTTTCTCAAAGGTGGTCTTGTCTTCGCTGACGCGATTACTACGGTTAGCCCCACCTATGCTGAGGAGGTCAAAACTGCCGATCAAGGCTTCGGGTTGGAGGGAGTCTTCCAGGAACGGGCAGCCAGCTTGACTGGCATCCTCAACGGTGCCGATCGCGACATTTGGAGCCCGGAGACCGACCCATTCATCGAGAAGAGGTACAGTCTGAGCGATCTTTCGGGGAAACAAGCCTGCAAGGCTGACCTCCAGCGCTGCTTTTGCCTCCCGGAGAACCCCCACGTCCCGCTTATCGGTATGGTTTCGCGCCTGACAGCGCAAAAGGGGTTCGACCTTCTGAAAGAGACTCTCGGCAAACTGGTCTCAGGAGGCGTGCAGTTGGCGCTCCTCGGAACAGGAGACAGTCGGTACCGAAAGTTCCTAACCAAGCTATGTATGCAATACCCTGACAACGTCGGGGTACGTATTGCTTTTGACGAAACCCTGGCTCACAAGATAATAGCAGGGGCCGACCTGTTCCTTATGCCTTCTCGCTATGAGCCGGGCGGGCTAACCCAAATCTATAGTCTCAGATATGGAACAATTCCCATTGTCAGAGCCACCGGTGGGCTCAGGGACACTATCGAAGAGTTTGATCCGGAGACAAGAAGAGGTACCGGCTTCGTCTTTGACCGGTACGACGCGCGTGACCTCTTGGCAGCCGTGGAGCTGGCCCTGGGCCTTTTCAGTCAGAAGGAGGAGTGGGCGGCTTTGATGAGGAATGCCATGCAAGCCGATTTCTCCTGGGATCAATCTGCTCGCGCCTATCTTGACCTTTACCGAAATCTATTGGATGCTAATGATGCTTTCCGCGCCGGGGGCCTCGGCCGTCGAGAACAATTCCATGGTTCGTCCTCAGTTAGAGAACAGAAGGGGGAAGTGATATGAAGCAAGATGCCAGGTATATTCGCTGGTTTGAAGATATCAAGATTGAGGATGTTCCGCTTGTTGGCGGTAAGAATGCCTCTCTCGGAGAGATGTACCGTGAACTTACAGGCCAGGGAGTCAAGATTCCGAATGGGTTTGCGGTAACTGCCGGGGCATACTGGTATGTACTGCAATCAGCCGGAATTCTTGACGAACTCAAGGATGCCCTGGTGGATCTCGATAAGACTGATCTGGCTGATCTTATGAAACGGGGGAAAGTAGCCCGCGATCTTATTTTGGGTGCCGGCATTCCCGATGACCTGTGGGCTGAAATAAGGGCCGCCTATGACCGGCTTTGCGAGGAATACGGCCCGGCTACGGATGTTGCCGTGCGCAGTTCAGCTACGGCAGAAGACCTGCCCACGGCTTCATTTGCCGGCCAGCAGGAGACCTATTTGAACATAAGCGGATATCCTGCCCTCAGAGAGGCCTGCAGCAAATGCTTCGCGTCGCTGTTTACGAACCGGGCGATATCCTATCGTATTGATAACAACTTCGACCATTTCCAGGTAGCCCTCTCTATAGGCATCATGAAGATGGTACGCTCCGACCTGGCTACCAGCGGCGTGGTGTTCACTATTGATACGGAGACGGGGTTCAGTGACGTCGTTTTCATTACGGCATCCTATGGTCTGGGGGAGAACATTGTCCAGGGAGCTGTCAGCCCTGATGAGTACTATGTATTCAAGCCGACTTACAGAAAAGGCTGCAGGGCGATAATCAGGAAAAACCTCGGCGGCAAGTCCATCAAAATGATCTACGGCATTAGTGACTCGAAAGTCCTGACGCGAAACGTGGCGGTTCCAGAGGCGGACCGCAGACGGTTCTGTATCACTGATGACGAGATCCTGACACTGGCCGGCTATGCACTTAAAATAGAAGACCACTATTCGGGAAAAATTGGAGAGACCCGGCCAATGGATATCGAATGGGCAAAAGACGGGATAAGCGGCGGCCTGTATATAGTTCAGGCTCGACCGGAAACGGTTGAGTCGCAGAAAGACCTTGATACTCTGGAAACATATCACCTGGATGAGAAGGGCTCCATACTCGTTACAGGTAAGGGTGTGGGGGAGAAGATTGCCAGCGGCAGAAGCCGCATAATAACCGGTGTGGCCCAGCTTGCTTCGTTCAAACCTGGCGAGATACTGGTATCAGACAGCACCAACCCGGACTGGGAGCCTGTTATGAAGACGGCGGCTGCAATTATAAGTAATAGGGGTGGCAGGACCTGCCATGCAGCCATTGTCAGCCGCGAGCTCGGCATCCCGGCGGTGGTCGGCGCCGGCGATGCTACGGAAAGAATCCATACTGGACAGGAAGTCACAGTCAGCTGTGCCGAGGGCGATCAAGGTGTAGTATATGAGGGCATTCTCCCGTTTCATATTGAGCGTCTCAGCCTCCAGGATCTCCGGCGGCCAAAAACAGAGATCATGCTGAACCTCGGCAATCCCGAACAAGCCTTTTCCCTATCCAAGATTCCCAACGACGGTGTCGGCCTGGCACGTATGGAGTTCATCGTCAATAGTTACATCAAGGTTCATCCTATGGCTCTTATCCACCCTGAGAATATCGCGGATGAGGCAGAGCGGAGGCAATTAGACGAGCTTACCTTCGGCTATCAAGACAAAGAAGATTACTTTGTTGAAAAACTGGCCCATGGTGTCGGGACTATCGCAGCGGCTTTCTATCCGAAGCCTGTTATAGTGCGCATGAGTGACTTCAAGACCAATGAATACGCCTATCTCATCGGGGGACGCAGCTTCGAACCAGTGGAAGAGAATCCCATGATAGGTTTTCGTGGTGCCTCTCGGTACTATAATGAACGATACAGGGAAGGCTTTGCGCTAGAGTGCAGGGCGATGAAACGGGTTCGAGAAGAGATGGGATTGACCAACCTTGTCATAATGGTCCCCTTCTGCCGGCGGTTGGATGAGGGCGAAAGAGTGCTGGCTGAGATGGAGAAGAATGGCTTGAAACGTGGGGAGAACGGGCTTCAGGTGTATATCATGTGCGAAATTCCAAACAATGTCATCCTGGTTGATGAATTCAGCAAGCTATTTGACGGTTTTTCCATCGGGTCCAACGACCTGACCCAACTGGTACTGGGGGTTGACCGTGACTCGGCACTCGTGGCCCATAATTTTGATGAACGAGACCCTGGGGTGATGAAGATGATTTCCATGGCTATCCAAGGAGCCAGAAGAAACCACCGTCATATTGGACTCTGCGGCCAGGCGCCGAGCGATTATCCCGAGTTTGCTGAATTCCTGGTGAAAGAAGGAATAAACTCAATGTCTCTCAACCCTGACTCGATAATGAAAGTTACCCTTCAGTTAGTTGATATGGAAAATGAATCCTTGAAATAAATGCCAAAGGGTTGGCTACATTCGCGGGGTTTACGTCGCTCGGATGATGCGTGGCGGCGGCTCGGATTTGCAGCTTAATATAGCTCTTGATCCCATTGACGGGACTCCCTACTGCAAGAGGTCTTCCCGGAGCTATCTCTGTAATAGTGCTTTCGGTTGAGGGGCACGATGAACTGCCCCAGGCAATTTGTTTTCTAATCCCATCAATCCTGTCCCACAACCATCCCTTTGGGAACGACCACTATTCCGTTATCCGAGATTGTGCACCCTCTCCTACTATCCGCCTCAGGGTCATAGCCGATGGAGGCGCCAACTCGGATTCTGGCTTCCTTATCGACTATAGCTCGCCTTATCCTGGCACCCGGCTCAATAATCGCATCATCAAATATGACGGATTGCTCCACCATCGCACCTCTCTCCACAATCACCCCTGGAGAGAGTACGGAAGTCTCCACTGTCCCACCGCTAATTATGCAGCCATCACATATAATCGACTCCGATATTGTTCCCCCAAGAATACACTTGCTTGGAGGCAGGGGTCGCTGATAGGTCCTGAAAAGCCACCTCTCCCCGTACAGACTAAAGAGAGGGTCAACGCTCAGGAGGTCCATGCTAACTTCATAGTATGAATCGATGGTTCCAACATCCTTCCAGTAGGATGAATCACGGATCTTGTCGACGAGCACCCTTTCTCTTACGCCATCTTTCACTCTAACCTCATAATCCGCTATCTTGTTCTCCTCCTCGTAATCGTAAACGAAAATGTCGTGGTGCTTGCCTATCATTTCTGGAATGATGTGCTTACCGAAGTCATCCTCTTTCCCCTGCAAAGCACTGAGCAAACTATCGACTCCAAAAATATAGATACCCATTGAAGCTAACGCATAGTCCGGAGCATCAGCAAGCGTCTTTGGCTGCGCCGGTTTTTCTTCGAAACCAATCAACCTATGGTCCTGGTCTATTTCGAGCACACCAAGTCTTCCGGCAGCCTTCTCCCTGGTTTCCCTGATGGCAGATACCGTCAGGCTCGCCTTCTTTGCCCTGTGGTAGGTCACAAATTTGCGGTAATCCATCTTATAGATATGATCACCGGAGAGTATGAGAACGTCATCAACCCTCTTTGGCTTTATCAGGTTCAGGTTCTGTCGTACCGCGTCAGCTGTGCCGCGGTACCAATCCGCGCCAAGCTTCTGTTGAGCAGGTATGGAGTAAACATAGTCGCCTAACCCGGCACCTGATATGGCCCAGCCCTCCTGGATGTGGCGATTCAAAGACTCTGAGAGGTATTGTGTCAGGACGTAAATGTGGCGGAAGCCTGTGTTGACGCAGTTACTCAGTGTGAAGTCAATGAGCCGAAACTTCCCTCCAAATGGGACAGCCCCCTTGGACCGTCTCATGGTCAAAGGTTGCAGCCTCTCCCCTGCTCCTCCCGCCATTATTATCGCCAAGACCTTGTCCACCCGTTACCATCCTATACTTTTCGCATTACCTGATGCTGCTTTTCTTCGACATCGTACGAACCCTCATACTTGAGGCCTTCGCCATTAAGCGAGTTGTCGCTCGATAATGAATTGTGCGGTTCTTCTTGCCGCTATTTGTCTTCTGAATGGGACAATACCTGCCTCATGCCCTGAGCACTGGTATTTTCCGGTTCTCAGAGTCGAGGTCATTGAGTTTGAAATTTGCCGGCTCTGCCCGCCCTAGTCCTGAATCTGGTGGAGCAAGAGCATGCCCTTGTTTCTTCCGCCAGTAAAGCGGGACCTGGTTCCAATGTCCAAATCGCATGCTTCCGGAAGGTGCTGCAATCGTCTTGGCTATGGATTTCTACGGGGGCTGCTGGTTGGTTGCTTGAAGTGAGCGGAATTGTCTGTTCTCGACCTATGGAAGTCGTCGCTTTCAGCTTTGTCCCAGCCTTGCCTCTTCAACCTGGGCAAGTGGTCGCCCAGTTTGAAAGTCGGGGAGACAGGATTTGAACCTGCGACCCCTTGCACCCCATGCAAGTGCGCTACCAGGCTGCGCTACTCCCCGATTCTGACTCTGTGTACGGATAAGGCGAAGGCCGCTGGGCACTACTAAGATACTGCATCGGATATTCGTTGTCAAACTGCGACCGAACTGTGCGGGATCGAAAGTGTACCTTCATCCGGATCGCCGACTATGTCCGTCTTGCCCCCGTGTTCAAGGTACGCCGTGTAAGCCGCGATCAATGCGTCGCAGCGATCATGGTCCAACCGGACGGCTATATTAGCCAGTCCGGGGATGAGCGCGGCCAGGCGCTGGTGCAGGTACTCAAGTCCTTTGGCTGTGGCCTTACGGTATGGCGGCCTGCCCCAGAGCCTCACCTTGCTCGCGTATGGATAGACCTCGATTACCCTGTGGCCCCGGGCCAGCAGGCTGTCTCTGATGATAGCAGCCCGGTAGACCATGGGCCGGATTATGCATTTCTTCGTGGTGAAGTAGCACGGGATTCCCATCCGGGCAAGCTCGCGTTCGCACGCCCGGCCTCTGGAGAGCGAAACCGGCGCGCACCCGCATTCTTCGTTCAGGCAGCACAGGCCTGCCGGCAGCGTCAGGGGCGCGTCTATGGCCACTATTGAGGGCTGGTCTTCATCCACGGCATCCAGGATTGCTGCGTCCGTATAGAGGGATGTTCGGAGCGCAGGCGTCATCCCGGAGGTCAGGAGAGCATAAGCGCTTGCTTTCCGCTCGCTGGAGGTCAGATCGATGCCGGCGAAACCGGGCATCTTAGTCAGCCCTGTGAATGATCTCCCGGGCTGCCACCACGCCCGATGCCGCTGCCTGGATGAGTCCACGACTCACGCCGGCGCCGTCGCCTACCGCGAACATGTTGGAGACCTCGCTCTCAAGGTTGTCAGAAAGTTCGAGACGGGAGGAGTAGAACTTGACCTCGACCCCGTAGAGAAGCGTATGCGGCGAGGCGACTCCGGGGGCCAACCGGTCCATGGCCATCAACATCTCCCGCAGCCCCTTCAGGAACCGGTAGGGGAGCACAAAGCCGAGTTCGCCGGGAGTAGCGGACTTCAGGGTTGGCTCGACTTCCCCGTCCTCGATGGAGTCCCAGGTCGAGCAGCGACCTTCCTCCAGGTCGCCGAATCTCTGGACTATCACCCCGCCGCTGATGATATTGGCCAGGCGCGCCAGGTACCTGCCGTATCCCATCGGGTCCCGGAAGGGGAGCGAGAAATTCGCGCTGACGAGCAGCGCGAAGTTTGTGTTTGCCGTCTTTCTCTCCGCGTAGCTGTGACCGTTCACGGTAATGACGGGGTCCTTACCCCCTGTAGTCTCCATGGTCACTTCACCGGCCGGGCACATGCAGAAGGTCCTGATGCGGTCGCCGAATGACGGAGAGCGAAATTCAAGCTTTAGCTCGTAAAGAACGTCCGTCAGCTTCTCAAGGACCGTGATCGGTATCTCGACCCTCACTCCGATATCAACGGGGTTGTTATGCAGAGTAATACCCAGCCGGGCTGACTCCTTGAGCAGCCAGTCCGCTCCTTCACGGCCCGGGGCGAGTATCACGTATCGGGAGTATACTCTGCGTCCGTCAGCTATTTCCACTCCCTGCACAGCGCCGTTATGAACGATGATGGAGGTGGCGGTGGTGCGGGTCTCGTTCTCGATCCTGCCGCTCAGGTAACGGTGCATCTGCTTCAGGACCTCGCGGCATTTCTCGGTGCCCATGTGTCGTACGGGCACCGGGACCAGATTGAGACCGGCATTGGCAGCCTGCTTCTGGATTTCCTTCACCTGCGGCCCGGTCCCGTAAACGCCGTTTGCGGCTCCGAACTCGAGGTATATATTGTCAACGTGTTTGATCAGATCCTCGGTCTTCTCGGCTCCGAGGTATCTTGTTAGCTGTCCGCCCACTTCGGACGACAGGGTGAGTTTTCCATCGCTGAACGCTCCCGCGCCGCCCCAGCCGCTGACCAGCCCGCAGGGAGAGCAGGGGGGACAGCTGAGTTCCTTGCCTATGATGGGACACCTGCGGTTCTGAAGGTCCCTTCCCTTTTCGAGTAAAAGAATGCTCAGGTCCGTCGCCCGAGCCAGCTCCAGAGCGGCGAATATTCCCGCGGGCCCGCCGCCCACGATGATTACATCGTATCTTTTCTCCATTGTAATCCCAGAACCGATTCTACATCTGCCGCTCCACAGTGTCAAATAGTTTCGTATGCGACCCAAACGCAGGCGATCCCGGCCTGTGGTCGCTCTGATCAGTTGACGCGCGGTTCTCGCAGATGGTAATATTTAATCGGAAGAGGTCAGGAAATGCCTATCTATGAGTACCGCTGCTCTGAATGCAGTTTGAAGTTTGAACTCCTGCGTCCCATGAGCAGGGCGGACGAGGCGGCATCGTGCCCGCGATGCAAGAACGGGGCGAAGAAGATTCTCTCCATGTTCGCCGCCTTCTCGAAGAGCTCGGGCGGAGATTCGGCCCCGGTAGCCGGTGGGAGTGGGTGCGGCAGTTGTACGGCGTCCAGCTGCGCCGGTTGTTATTGAGCCAAGGCCCTCAGTCAGAGCCCGGGCTCTGCCCGGGAGAGCCCGCTTCCACTTCCTTGAGGAGACTTCGTGCTCGCCGCATCGGTGAGAAGAACCAGGCCAGCGTACCAATGATTGCCGCTTCCACGACTGTTGCCCCCGCGACGAACAGCGTGGCGTCGCTGAAGAAACCCTCCGGGAAAAGACGAAGCAAAGCGTCGCCGGGTGAAAGCTGCCAGAGGTCATTTCGGAAGCTGATCAGGTGGAACAGCAGAAAGAGGTTCTCAAAGCCGATCAAAGCCCACAGACCCAGCACGGCAAGTATGGCGATGGTCGCCGCGCTTCCCAGTACCAGGTTCCGCGATATGTAATGCCAGGCGGTCCTGCGTTTCCATGCAAGGTACGCTACGGCAAAAGCGGCCAGGTATGCCGCGGCGCCGAGCATCACCGTACGGCTTAGCTGAACCAGACCCTTGACGTCCTTCATGTGGGCGATTTCCCTCGGCCCGAAGAGCTCCGAGTCAAGGAGCTCGGCATCCGAGCGAAAGTAATCGACAATCTCCTGCCCTACGGCTAGAAGCTCGGCCCTATCGAGGCCTGTCCTGGCGGTGACGTTGTGCTTGTCGAAACCATACTCGTAAAGTCGCATGTCGGTGGCGGCGAGCCAGAGATTGGCTGAGATGAGAAGCACGGGTACAGCCAGAATGAACAATATTGCCGCAATTGATCTCATTGATTTCACGGTAGGCCTTCAAGGCTATCGTATTGATCGTAATCTGCCTTGTCAAGCCGGGAGGACGTCATTATAATTGCGTCTAAGGGGGGCCGATGAGCACTGGTGACGCGTATGCTGTCCTGGCTGCGAAGCATGGTTACGGGAACTCAGTCCGTTACCGCCGTATACTTGAGTACCTGATGACACCCGAGCAAGCGCATATGGTTCACTTGCTTCCATGCAAGGCGGAAGATCTGGCAATCCAATTGGGGACAAGCGCGGATGCGGTCAAAGGGGAACTCGCATCCATGTACAGGAAAGGGGTCATCTTTGCCAGGAGCCCGGAGCACATGGACGAGGCGATCTTCGCGCTTGCAGTCGTCCAGTTGCATGACATAACCATGTGTTCCTTCGATGTGGACACGGTGAAGGACCGCCGCTTGTTTGAGCTCTGGGACGACTTCTGCACTGAGGAGTGGGACCCTGACCAGGTGCGGGGGTGGATAGAAGGGACCGGGCCGCAGGGTCGCATTGTACCGGCATACAGGTCTATTCTGGACAGTCCCGAGATTCTGCCCTGTGAAGACATGAGGCAGATTATTGACTCGGCACGCTCGATAGCTGTGGCCCACTGCACCTGCCGGCTCCGTAAAGACGCAACAAACCTAACGTGCAAGCATTCTCACTCAATGGTGGATATCCAGTTTAATGTGAGCGCCGAGTACCTGGTCAGCCGCAATGCCGGAAAGAGAATCTCGGCCGGCGAGGCTATGGCTCTCGTGGATGAGTGTGAAGCGAAAGGACTCCTTCACACCTGTGAGAACTCCACTCGAATGAGGCCCCGCTGGGGAATGTGCAACTGCTGTGTAGACTGCTGCATGATCTACGAACCGTTGAGAAGGTTCGGCGTTCCTGTGGGCAAATGCGTCGCGAAAAGCAGGTACGAGGCACGGGTTGAAGCTGAAATGTGCACGGGCTGTGAAGTCTGCCTTGACTGGTGCAGATTCGGCGCAATCAACATGGCGGATACCAGCGGCTCAGGGAAACCGGCGGCCGTAATTGACCCCGAGTTGTGCATGGGGTGCGGCAACTGCGTGCTGAAGTGCGATTTCGAGGCCCTCCACATGAAGCTGGTCAGGTCCCCCGGCCATATTCCGCAAGCCCGGTAGATTTGGAGACCACATGCAAAAAGACCTCGGGGATTTCAATGCGCTGGAAGGTATTGTCGCGCGGCTGAGGGCGCCGGACGGGTGCCCGTGGGACCGCGAGCAGACCCACTCATCCATAAAACCATACCTTGAAGAAGAAGCCTACGAGGTACTTCAGGCCCTGGATGAACAAGATACGTCGAAGCTATGCGAGGAACTGGGCGATCTCCTCCTGCAGATCCTGCTTCACGCCCAGATCGCGCGCGAATCCGGTGAGTTCGAGATGCGGGATGTCATTCGGGGGATAGCGACCAAGCTCATACGCCGGCATCCACATGTATTCGGCGAGGCCCCGGCCGGGAATGCGCGCGACGTAGCCCTGGAATGGGAGATTCTCAAGGGGGATGAACGAGAGGCCGGCCGGTCCGTGCTCGACGGGGCGCCCAAGGCGATGCCTGCCCTCAGTTACAGCCACTCAATTCAACGCAGGGCAGCCGGGGTAGGGTTTGACTGGCCCGAATACAAAGGGATACTGGATAAACTCGTGGAGGAAGTAGGAGAGCTGCGACGTTCAGCTTCCAAGAGAGAGAAAATCCATGAATTCGGCGATATCCTCTTCGCCCTCGTTAACGCGGCTCGCTGGCAGGATGTGAACCTCGAAGAAGCTTTGCGCCTGGCGAATGAGCGCTTCTACCGCCGTTTTCGTCACATGGAAGAAGAATGCAGCAGGCGCAACAGAGTCCTGCGTGATCTTTCGTTCGACGAGCAAAACGCTCTCTGGGAAGAAGCCAAGTCAAAGGTCGGCTAGTCGCCCGCTCTTGTCTAGACACCTTCGGCTATGGAACGGGGTGTGGTGGCGAAGACGGCAGTCCTTGCAGGAAACTGGAGCAGGCGGTCGATCTTCCCGGCCAGCTCGATCCTCCGGAGGTCTTTCTCCCATGCCTTCCATTCACGAAGGTTTTCCCACGTGCTGATCACCACATGGGTACCGGGCCGGTCTACGGAGAACAAGGTCTCCCCTGAAACGTAGCCGGGCTGGCGGACCGCCAGTGCCCTGAGGTCCTTCAGGAACTCGGCAACTTCAGCCTGGTTGTCCGGTAATACCGACCGTTCGATAATGACTTTCACAGCCATGTTTCACCTCCCGCGAGTCTCTTCCCCGGCCGGTCGGGCAGGCTTGAATGATAACACTCGACCCGCAGGAATACAAGAGAGTGCGATTCCCGTGAGTGAAACAAATCGGCGCCCCTTTCGTTATATAGTTAGACGAATATGAGGAGGTAGATACGGTGTCTACTCAACATCCTTCAGGCGGGAGGGAGATCATGAAGAGCAAGATCGACTGGGGTATGGGTGTAGTCCTTGGGCTTGCTGTTGTCTCAACTTACTTTGTTCTCAGGATCCTGGGCTGGTAGGCCGGGCGCGATAAGCCGGGCCGGGCATTGTCGGGAAAACATGAAGACAGGCCGCTCTCAGGGCGGCCTTCTTTTGCCATCAGCATCAAAAAGAGAAAGGAAAGAATATCCTGCGCGCCCGGGACAGGTGGAGGTTGATTAGCTGCCGGGCCGTTTGGTTATTACGATGATTCTCTTGACCGGGGGATTCTCGACCCTGCGGCCGGGTACGAGTCCGGCGTCTTCCGGTGACTCCTCATAAGCTCGCTGGACTTCCGGAATTTCGGTTAACAGATCAATGAGCGGCGCTCCGGCCTGTAACCGGATCCGTATGGTGATTCCCTTGTCAACGGAGCCCCCCAGGTTCAGGACTTCGAGCTGTGGCATATGTTTCAACTGTTTGTGAATGTGAAGCATCTGGTCAAGGCCAATGGGAGGTGGAAGTGCAAGTTCCATTACGCCGTTAACATCGTCTCCGGGGGGCTCCCTGTGACCGTTGTTCGCGAATTCCTGCTCGCCGGGCGCCTTGTTCGCGGAGGCGCATCCGGGTTGTGATTCGAGAAGAGCCGTTGCGCGTTGTTCCGCCGCATCTTCGAGTGCGCGATAAGCACGGGCGGACTGCTCCTGTAAGGCGGGAACGGAGTCCTCCAGGGCCTTTGCGAGGTTAAGGAGATTACGCTGAACTCTGCCAAAAAGGTCCCTCGCCTCTTCCTCGACAGTCTTCTTGCTCTTTCCGGTGGCAAACAATCGCTGAGCTTCCTTCTTAAGTGTCTGTGCGCTTTCCTCAGCCTTCTTTTTCGTCTCCTGTAATATCCGGGTAGCGGTTTGGTCGGCGCAGGCAACCAGTCTCTCCGCTTCCTCCCGGGCTTGCCTCCGTGTCGCTTCAATGATCTGGTCAATCTGCTCTTGAGCCTGAGTAAGCGTAATTGCCGCCTCGGACTCGGCATTCAACCGGGCTTCTTCAAGCATGCGCGCCTTGATCTGCTCGGCTTCGGAGAGAATCGTGGACGCCCCGGCTTCCGCTTCCTTCCTTGCTTCATCAATGAGCTCGCCGCATTTGCGTCCGGCCTCGGCAAGGAGACTGTCAGCCTCGGGCCTGGCTTCTGCCTTTGCTTTTTCGATGATATCCTGACTTTGCTTTTCAGCTTCAGCCATGATCTTGCCTGCCTCCCCTGAGGCCTTTTCCATGGCTTCAGCAAGGAGCTTATCGCATTTCTTGCTTGCCTGGGATAGGAGGCGAGTCGCATTCTCTTCCGCCTTGCTCTGTGCTTCAGCCAGGATCTGGTCTCTTTCTTGTTCCGCCTCGGACAGGAGACCCCTTGCTTCCTTCCTGGCCTTCGCCCGGGCGTCGTCCAGAATCTCTTCCACCTGTTGCTGCGCTTTCGCAAGCTGGCCGGCGGCGTTTGCCTCCGCTTCCTGCCTGACCTCGTCCATAATCCGGGACCTGGTCTGCTCACTCTCGGCTAGAATTCTTGCCGCCTCTGCCTCAGCTTCCTTCCTCGCGTCCTCCATTATCTCGATCCGCTTCTGTTGAGCTTCGGCCAGGACCCGCCCAGCCTCCGGTCCGGCCTCCGCCCGCGCCTGTTCAAGCATTTCGAGACTTGTCTTCTCTGCTTCCGCCATGATACTCGCGGCTTCGGCGTGTGCCTTGCCTGCTGCTTCGCCGACCAGCTGGTCGCATTTCAGCCAGGCTTCGAGCAGGAGGTTCTCAGCATCTTTCTCGGCCTTGCTCTTCGCGTCCTCGACCGTTTTCTGTCTTTCGAGTTCAGCTCTGGAGCGGACCTCTCTGGCATCCTTCTCGGCCTTCTCTCTGGCCCTCTGAATAATACCTCCCACCTGGTGCTCGGCTTTGGCGAGTATACCGGCTGACTTGGTTTCAGCCTTCTTTTTCGCATCATCCATGATTTTTGCGCGGGCTTGCTCGGCGGCGGCGACAATCTCTGCCGCTTTCTCCCGGGCTTCGTTCTGTGCATCCTCGATTATGGCGGCCCGCTTCTGCTCTGCTTCCGCCAGTATCCTCTCTGCCTCAGGCCTGGCATCGTTTCTGGCATCCTCGATTATCCGGCTGACGGTCTCTTCAGCCTCTGCCAGGACCCTGTTCGAATCCTCGGACGCCTTTTGCCTGGCTTCCTCAATTATCCGGGCGCTTTCCCGGCCTGCTTCGGCCAGCAAACTCGCGCTATCTGTTTCCACCTTCGCTCTCGCCTGCTCGAACAGGTCCGCTCTCTCACGCTCGGCTTCCGAGAGGACCTCACCAGCTTTCTTTTTGGCATCCGACCGGGCGCTGTCAAGGATTTGACTTACCTGTTCGCGCGCTTCGTCCAGCAGGCTGGCGGTGTTGGCCTCCGCCTCCGCTCTTGCCTCCTCCAGGAGGCGGTCTCTGGCCTGCCGGGCCTCGGCAAGCGCATGGGAAAGGCGTGCATCGGCGTCTTTCCTGGCTTGCTCCAGGATAGTCTCCCGCTGCTGCTCCGCATCGGCCAGGATTCTCTCAACCTCAGGTCCGGCGTCCTTTCTTGCCTGCTCAATTATGCGCGCCTTCTCTTGTTCGGCCTCGGCTACGAGCCGGTCTGCCTCCGGCTGCGCCTTTTTTCTGGCTTTGTTGACAATTTCTGCGCCCCTGCGTTCAGCGTCTGCGATAACGCTGCTTGCTTTCTCATCGGCCGCGACTCTTGCCTGCTCCAGGACTATCGCAGCTTTCTCTTCGGCCGCCGCCAGGATATCCCGTGCCTCTGCCTCGCCCTGCTTTCGAGCCTCTTCGAGGACCTGGCCGGATCTTTGCCGGGCTTCCGCCAGGGTATTGGCGGCCTCCATGTCGGCCTTCCTGCGAGCCTCTGCGATTATTGATTGCGCCGTGTGTTCAGCCTGGCTCAGCGCTCTGCTGGTGTCTTCCTCCGCCTTCTTCCTGGCGCTGTCGATAAAGTGCTGGAGGGTCTCCCTGACATCGGCCACAATCTTGCTTGCGTCCTCGTTGGCTTTGCTCTTGGCTTCCTCTATGATTCGCCACTTGGTCTCTTCGGCCTCCGCCACGATAGCTTTCGCACTTGCTTCGGCGTTCACTTGCGCTTCGTTGAGGATGTGGCGGCTGGTCTGCTCGGCCTCAGATACCAGGGCCTCTGCATCCATCTGGGCCTGTGTTCTGGCTTGCTCGATGAATTCCTGCAGGGTCTGCTCAGCTTCCGCAGCCAGCTCGTGTATGCTGGAATCTGCTTTCTCCTTCGCTTTTTCCAGGATTTTGGACCTGGCCTGCTCTGCTTCGGCGACTATTGCCCTGGCGTCGGCCTCGGCGCTCTCTTGAGCTTGTTTCACCAGCTCGCGACCTGTTTTCTCAGCTTCGGCAACAAGCTGGACGGCGTCGTATTGTGCTTTCTGTCGTGCTTCTTCGATAAACTGGTGCACTGTCTGTTCAGCCTCGAGGACGATTCTGCGTGCGTTCTCGTCAGCCCTGCCTCTAGCATCTTCGACGATTTCTCTGGCGGTCTCCCTGGCCTGGGCAAGAACTCCGTTCGCCTTTTCCTCAGCATTCCTGCCGGCCTCCTCCAGGACCTTGTCAGCGGCTTCCTTGGCCCCGGCTACGATCCGCGCGGCTTCCTCGTCGGCCTTTATGCGGGCTTTCTCAATGATTTGTGCTGCCGATTCTTCGGCCCTGGTGCGGATTTTGCCTGCTTCGGCCTTGGCCTGGTTCCTGGCCTCCTCGATTATGAGGATGCTCTTGTTCTCCGCCTCACCGCAGATAAGACCAACATCTTCGTTGGCCTTCTTGAGGGCCTCTTCGATCAGGATTGCGCCCTTGTCCCTGGCTTCAGCT
Organism: Dehalococcoidia bacterium; assembly: GCA_014859215.1. Classification (GTDB taxonomy): domain Bacteria; phylum Chloroflexota; class Dehalococcoidia; order SZUA-161; family SZUA-161; genus Kmv37. The sequence continues at coordinate 19,034 of JACUUS010000019.1, forward strand.
ATGCATCGGTCGGCTTCAGGCCCTGCACCTGCCTTTGCGTCGTCCAGTATCTGGCGGGCTTTCTGCTCGGCCTCAAGAATTATCCTGTTGGCTTCGGGCCGTGCTTTGCTCTTTGCCTCTTCGAGCAATGCTTTGGCCTTCTCCTGCGCCTGGGCGACCACCGAGCCCGCTTCCAGCTCAGCCTTTGCGCGACCTTCTTCCCGTGCCTGTTCAAGCACGCTCTCCGCCTGCGCAATGATTCTGGCCGCTTCGGCCTCGCCTTTCTTTCTGGCCTCCTCGAATACCTGATGTCTCTTCTTCTCAGCCTCAAGCACAATCCTGCGCGCATCCACCTCGGCTTTCTTCCTGGCTTCCTCCAGTATCTGGCTGCCATTCCGTTCCACCGTCTCAGCCAGGATTTCCTGCGCGTTTTTGCGCGCCCGGGCTTCGGCTTCCGCGATGATAGTACGTGCTTTTCTTTCAGCCTCGAGGATAGTATTCTCGGCGAGGCTTGACGATGAGTTATTGTACTCCAGACGATAATCAGTCATCGGCCTATAAGTATGTGGGGCTGGAGGGGCCGCCTGTTCTTTGCCAGGCAATGAAGAAGATACGGGTCTGCCAGGCTTTGCGAGGATTGCCTGGGCGGCGGTCATATTCACTTCCAGCTGCACCACGACGGGATGGTTTCTCGCAACTACATTTTTAATGAGGTTTGCTGTATCAATCAATGGTGTTTTAGTACCGGACGGGGAGGTAAAATCGTTTGACTGGAAGGACTACAATGGGAGGTTGCCTGATCATCTTGCCCGGGAAGTCCTGTCTGGGCCTACCAGCCGAGCATAGGGGAGACCGCCTCCCAACCCAGTGCAGTCAACAGCACCACGACCACATAGAGCAGGGTCCTGCCCAGCCAGCAGGCAAGGACGAATTTCCACAGTGGTACCCGGAGAATTCCGGCGGCGATCGCGACTATATCGAAGAAGAATGGGACCACTGAGAGAAGGAATATGGCTATGACGCCCCATCTTTTCATCCAGCCGACAAGCTGGTTATAGCGCCTGTTATTCTCAACAACGGCGCGCCCGCTAAAGCCGAGAAGGTAGCCGGTGATCTCGCCTATCGCTGCGCCGGCTCCGCCTACGAGTCCGACTATTATCGGGCCGGGAATGCCTGTGGCCGGGTACAGGACCACCCCGATACCTGCCAGTAGAGGCAATACAGCGCCCAGAAAGAGAAAGACGGACGCGTTGCCGATAAGGCTGATCAGAAAGGCGCCGAGATAGCCGTAAGCGGCCAGG
>JACUUS010000215.1 GCA_014859215.1 Dehalococcoidia bacterium
GCCCCTTTTCATTACCCGTTTTCCCTATGCGGAAGGACGTTTCGCGGAAGGCTCTTGTCCCCAACTCCTTGACACCAACAATATGTTGTGCTATGTTTGAGCTCTAACACAATATATAGATGGAAATCCTATGAAATGCCCGGGCTGCGGACACGAAGAAAACAGGGTAACGGACTCGCGGGACTTTGACAATACAGTCCGGCGGCGACGGTTGTGTCTCCAGTGCGGGTTCAGGTTCACGACATACGAGCGTGTACAGACCGGCAATCTTGCCATCATCAAGAAGGACCACAGGCGAGAGCCCTTCAATCGGGAAAAGCTCGCATCCGGCATCCGCAAAGCCTGCGAGAAACGTCCGCTTCCAACAGGAACGGTAGAGAAGCTGGTGGATGACATCGAGACCGAGTTGCACCGCGCCGGCAAGGCTGAAATACCAAGTTCGGCTGTGGGCGAAATGGTAATGGAGAGACTAAAGGCGCTTGACCATATAGCCTACATACGTTTTGCGAGTGTCTACCGGGACTTCGCGGATATCACGTGCCTGAAGCAGGAAGTGGATACCCTGATCGCAAACATGCACCCGGCCAGTCAGTTGCCGCTTCTGCCCGACGAGGAAATCCCGGCTCCCGGCAGAAAGAGGAAGCGGATGCCGGCAAACTATTCGACGGATAAGCTGCGCCAGAGCGGGAGAGAGCTATGAACGGTGGAAACAATGGCAAGAGCAAGGGCGAAAGATTGCTTCGGAACAAGGTAGCCAGGGCCGTCTTTTCCTCGGCTGCTTCCATGGGAATAACAGACCGGGATATGATCGAGAAGCTTGCGGACCAGGTTATCGACCGGCTGTACCAGGTTCCGACTCTGCCCGGAATGGAGCCTTTCGTCTCGGAGATAAGGAGGCCAGTGCAGGAAACCCAGATCAAGGTCATAGCCAGAGACATCATCGCGGAACACGGGTCGGAGGCATTCGTCCCGGAAAAAGAAGAAACCCCGAGAAAGCAGAAGAAGACAAGAAGAACCAGGCCGGAGACCACAAAAGCCGATATATCTCAGAACGCGAGAGCGGTCCTTGAACGAAGATACCTGGTAAAGAACGAGAAGGGCGAGGTCATAGAGACCCCCGAGGACATGTTCAGGCGGGTAGCGCGTTATGTGGCCGGTGCGGACAGGCTGTACGACCCTGAAGCGAGTGTCCAGGAGCGCGAAGAGGAGTTCTTCCAGGCGATGGTCAATCTCGAGTTCCTGCCCAACTCGCCTACCCTCATGAACGCGGGCCGAGAGCTGGGACAGCTATCGGCGTGTTTTGTCCTGCCGATCGAGGACTCCATGGAATCCATATTTGACTCGGTCAAGTACACTGCTCTTATTCACAAGAGCGGGGGCGGAACAGGTTTCTCCTTTTCCCGCCTGAGACCGGAGGGGGATACCGTTGGGTCCACCGGCGGAGTGGCGAGCGGGCCCGTTTCGTTCATGAAAGCGTTTGACGCGGCCACCGATGTAATAAAACAGGGAGGCAAACGGCGCGGCGCAAATATGGCCATCCTGGATGTCGATCATCCCGACATCCTCAAGTTCATCACCGCCAAGGAAGATAATTCGTCGCTCACAAATTTCAATATCTCTGTTGCGGTAACCGAATCTTTCATGAAGGCCGTGGAGGACGGAGGCGAATACGATCTGATCAACCCGCATACGAAGAAACCGATAGGCAAGCTCGATGCGAAAGAGGTCTTCGACCGCATCGTCAACATGGCATGGAAGAACGGCGATCCGGGGATAGTATTCCTGGACCGCGTAAACCGGGACAATCCCACGCCGAAGCTAGGCAAGGTGGAAAGCACAAATCCGTGCGGCGAACAGCCGCTCCTGCCCTACGAATCCTGCAACCTGGGCTCAATAAACCTCTCCCGGGTAGTCACTCATGACGAGAACGGGGCGTGTATAGATTATGTCAAGCTTCAGCAGCTTGTTCGAATGGCAGTCCGGTTTCTGGATAACGTGATTGATATCAATAAATTCCCGCTGCCCAAGATCGACCAGATGACGAAAGCCACCCGAAAGATCGGGCTCGGCGTTATGGGCTTCGCCGACATGCTCATCAAGCTGGGCATCCCTTATGACTCCGTCGAGGCACTGCGGACAGGCGAGGAGCTTATGCTCTTCATAAAGAACGAGGCCACCCGGGCGTCCGTCGAGCTCGCCGGAGAACGGGGTGTATTTCCCGCTTTTGAGGGCAGCCTCTACGATCAGCACGGCGGGTCCCGGGTGAGAAACGCCACACGGACCACAATCGCGCCTACAGGCACGCTCAGCATTATCGCGGGCTGCTCAAGCGGTATTGAACCGCTGTTTGCTCTTAGCTATACGCGAAACATACTCGAAGGTACGAAACTGGTCGAGGTAAACCACCTGTTCGAAGAGGCGGCCCGGGGAGAAGGTTTCTATTCGGAGGAGCTTATCAAGCAGGTCGCGGCCAGGGGTAGCCTGCACGACATAGAAGGCATTCCTGAAGGGGTCAAGCGTGTTTTCGTCACATCGCACCAGATCAGCCCGGAATTCCACGTACGCATGCAGGCAGCGTTCCAGAAACACACGGATAACGCGGTCTCCAAGACCGTCAACTTCCCCCAGGAGGCGACCCCGGAAGATGTAGCGCGAGTCTATATGCTCGCTTACGGGGAAGGCTGCAAAGGCATCACCATCTATCGTGACAGGAGCCGGGACAGCCAGGTGCTCACCATAAGCAAGGCCGAGAAGGGTGAAAAGGAGCAGAAACGGGTGCCGAGGGAACGGCCTGTCACCACCGTGGGATTCACCGAGAAAGTCGCCACGGGCTGCGGCAACCTTTATGTGACCGTGAACTCGGATCAGGAAGGTGTCCTCTGCGAAGTCTTCGGAGCCCTCGGCAAAGCGGGAGGCTGTGCCTCAGCCCAGCTTGAGGCAATTACCAGGCTGATCTCGCTCGCGTTGAGATCAGGCGTGGAAGTGGACTCCATAATCAAGCACCTGCGCGGCATCAGGTGCCCGTCAATCTCCTGGGACAGGGGCCATGCCATTTTATCATGCCCGGACGCCCTGGCCGGGGTGCTGGAGAAACACCGTAACGGCGGCGGCATCAACCCGGCTAACCTGAAGGACGTTACCGAGGCGACTTCCAATAACTCGACGAGTATTACAAGCTTCGAGACCGGGAACATGGCCGGCCAGTGCCCCGACTGCGCCAGCCTGCTGGTCTTCCAGGAGGGATGCTTCATCTGCCCCGCTTGCGGATATACCAAGTGCTAGCTAGTTCCCCCTGAAAAACTCGGGGGTGGCCGTGGGTAAGTGAAGCTGGTAGAATACGGGCTAAGGAGGGTGGCCCGATGCTTCGCCTGGACAATGAGCAAAGATCGCTGTGGGAGT
>JACUUS010000020.1 GCA_014859215.1 Dehalococcoidia bacterium
GGCTAGCAATCCTCTCTAAGGTCTCCCCACAGGGATGATATAGAGCGGGGCCTCCTCAGCTGGAAGGTCCAGCACCCCTTTAAGTCGCTCATCGGCAAAGGCGCCAAGGACCACGTTACCCAGACCAAGCGCGGCAGCCTGGAGATACACGTTCTGGGCGGCATGGCCTGTCTCCATGTGGACATATCTGACACCCTTCTCGCCGTACTTCGTCGTCGTCCGTTCGTACACGGCTGCAATTACCAGGCTTACGGCCCCGTTTCTCACGGGATCCGGGGAAAGTGAGACTTCCGCGAGCTCTTCCCTGAGGTCCCCGTCCTTAACCGACATAAGCCGGTGACCGTCAGGCACGTATTTATAGAGGCCGGATGCCAAACCCTCGACATTCCCCACTACCAGGTACACCTCGAGCGGATACAGAGCGCCGGCCGAGGGCGCAGTGCGCCATCCCTGTTCAGAGGTAATTCCCTGGGCCGCCCACAGGAGTTGCGAGACCTCGGCCAAGGTCAGTGCGTCTTCCGAGAAATGCCTGATGGACCTCCGTTCGAGCAGGGTTTCCTCAAGCGAGATTTCCCCGGCCAGTCGCGGGGACGGCAGGTCAAATTCATCTCCGCTGACGGGAGTGCGAGTGGGCGAAGGCGTCGCAGAACCACACCCGGTCAGAATCAAGATCAGAATAAGGAATGCGAGTCCGTATCTCATCGGTGACCTCCTGATCGGCCGGTGATATCAGCCGGCCCGGGGCTGACCAGGTGGGGCCGGGGCCGAGGCGGCTCCCGGTTAGAAATCGCTGAGCACTACCTCAGTCACACCCGTCCCGCCGTGCCAGCGGTCAGCGGGGCCGAAGGATTTCACCAGGCTGTGAGAGGAAAGGTAACGCCCGACCTCCCGGCGCAGGACGCCCGAACCCTTCCCGTGGACCACCCACACCCTGCGCAGCCCGGCCTGAAACGAAGAATAGATGAAGGCCTCAAGATGGGGAATGGCTTCCTCGGTAGTCATGGCGTGCAAATCAAGCTCATGACCGCGCGCTTCGGGATTCTCTCTTCCGGGGAACGGTCCCCGTCGCCGCCTGCCTCGAATTGAAGCCCTCCTGGGCACGATTATATTCGAATCGCCTGCATCAAGAAAGCCCCGGCCCACCAGGTTGCGTCAATCTCCGCTGAGTCCAGTCCCGAAGGTGGTTAACGGGTGCCGGAGAAGTTCAGAGCTAAAGTGAAGTTAAGATAAGACCGGTTATCTTGATGCCGTCCAGAAGTACGGGTACTATAGGTCTACCTGATTCCGGGAAGACGATCTTCCAACCCACCTCGCGGACAAATCACCATGTACGACCGGTTGCCGGATAATACCCGAAACAGGCTCCTGCCCCAGCTAAGTGCTTCCGCGGCACGGCTTATCTGGGGAGAGGACGACAGCGGTTGGGGCCATTCCCAGGCAACGTGGATCACCCTGCATTTTGTGGATTCGGTCCTGACATGGATCGCGGTATCGATGGGAATGTACGAACTGAACCCGTTCCTGGCCCTGGCAGCGGGCACCTACGGGGTGGGTATGATGCTGTGGGGGAAAATGACCCTCGCCATCTTGATTGGTCTCATGATCTGGAACCGCGTATCTCACCGCGTGAAGGGGACTCTGAACATGTGCATGGCAGGCGCGGTCATCGCCAATTCCCTCTTCGTCGGCGCCCATTTGTGGCTCATCCATCTCTTCCCCGAATAAGATTCCTGCTTCAGCCCCGGACCGGCGCGGCCCGATGAGAATCGGCGACCGGTTCGCACGTCACGGACGGGGAAAGAGCTGCTTACGGGGCCTATTCAGGTTCTTGACGCTCTTAAGCAGTTCGTCCACGATAAGCTCTTCCGTTTGCAGGAGCATACTGTGGACCTGGATGAGCTCGGTTTGGAGCCGCTCTTTCTCGTCGGCAAGTCTTTCCAGCCTGCTCTTCATTGCGTCTCCCCGTGGGCAACCCCTGGTAGAGAAGTCAGCTTCCATATTAATACTTAAGTTATTACGAAGTCATAAAGAAAGATCTTCGAAAAGTGAAGAAAAAATGACATTTTGCCATATGGGGCGGGTACCCCAGCAAGCACGAGGCGAGTCAGCTTCTATCACTCCCAGACCTGTTGTCAACGGCGAGATTGCGAGCCTACTTGCCTGTCTGGTCGCGAGGGACCTGCTGGACGGTGAAGCGGGCCACACCGGGATGGGAAAGGAACTCCCATCTCCCCTGGACTCCATATTCAAGCGCGGCTACCTCGATGTGAAGCATGGCAATTCCGCAGTCCAGGCGCCTCGATATGGAGATATCGAAGCCCGGGCTGTCCACACTCACGGTGATGCTCCCGGCGTCTGCCCTGCAGCGCCACGGCTGCCTGTTGACCGCCGATGGAGCGATCCGGGCCGCTTCCAGAGCGGCTTTTGCCCATTCGGGCAGCAAACCCATGTCCGCGCCGCCGGTGAGGGCCGCAAGCGACTTGCGCCGGTGCATGAGTCCGAATCCGGTCATCACTCGTTCCTCCCGTGAAAACCTGTCCCGCATCCGGCCGACAGGCGTAACAGCGACCACCTTCTCTTTTCCGGTCAGCCCGATCAGTGAACCGGCAACCCGGGGACGGAAGAAGCCGCCGACCCAGCATGTACCAAGGCCCATAGACGTAGCCTCGAGTATGATTCCCTCCCCAGTATAACCGAGCTTCTCCTGGACATGAGGATCATCCATCCTCCCGACAAACGCGATGAGGGCGGGAGCCCCCTTGATCTTGCCATAAGAGCCAAGAATTCCCCGCAGCACCTTGTCCGGGTCATCCTCAATCACTTCCGACCGGACTTCCGGGAACGGCCTGAACTCCCGGCAGACGGTTCTCAGCCGTTCGATTGTCTCAGGTTCCAGCGGCACGCCGTCGTAGCTCCGCCTGGACCTTCTATGCCGTATGGCCCTGTACCACTCTGCGTGAGGGATATCCATATTGCCAGCCTTTCACCAGAATTATACAGGCACATGAAGAAGACAGCACGCAAGAACGGGACAGGGGAAACGGTTGACAGCGGCATCGTCAGGCGGTTACCATTGCTCCAGCAAAGCTGAGGGAGTACAGAGAGGATGCGAGTATCGCTCGACCCGAAAGAGCTGCCCGACAAATGGTACAACATCATCCCGGACCTGGACTTCCAGCTACCGCCTGTCATGAGCCCGGCTGGATTTCCGCTCGGGTACACGGACCTCAAGCAGCTTTCGCCCGGCAAGATTATCGAACAGGAGCTGGACCGGAAACGGCGCGAGATATCGATTCCCCCTGAGGTACGAGAGATCTACCTCGACTGGCGGCCCACCCCTCTTTTTCGTGCCAGCGAACTGGAGAAAGCACTGGGCACACCGGCGAGGATATTCTATAAATATGAGGGCTCAAGTATCGGCGGCGGACACGAAGCGAATACGGCAGTCGCGCAGGCATACTATGCCGCCCGCGACGGCGCCAGAAGCGTGGTTACGGCTACCGGGAATGGCGAATGGGGAGCCTCCCTGGCGGTGGCGTGCAATTTCCACAAGATCAAATGCCGGGTGTACATGGTGCGCTCGAACTACCAGGACAGCCTCTACGCGCGCGGCATTATGGAGATACTCGGGGCGGAGGTAATCCCCAGTCCGGGCGAGCATACGCGGACGGGCAAGAAAGTCCTCGCAGAGGACCCCGAGTCTCCCGGCAGCCTCGGAATTGCCCTCAGCGAGGCCTTCGAGTACGCCTACAGCCAGGAGGACGCGAAGTTCTCGTGGGGCACCGTGATGAATCATGTCCTCCTGCACCAGACCATAATCGGCCGGGAGGCGAGACTGCAAATGCGCAAAGCGGATGCCTTCCCCGACATTATCATCGGTGCGGTCGGCGGAGGCAGCGGCTTCGGAGGACTGGCCTTCCCCTTTTATCCGGACCGTAAACGCATCCGCATGATCGCCGTGGAAACGGCATCGGCCCCCAGCCTTACGCGGGGCCGGTACACCTACGACCGTGTCGATGTCGGGGGGCTGTCTGTACTGCTCAAGATGTATACCCTCGGCGCTGGCTACGTCCCGCCGGGAATTCGTGCCGGGGGCATGAGGTACCACGGGATTTCGCCAATTGTTAGCGCACTGTACCGTGAGAAGCAGATTGAAGCAGTAACCTGCAAGCAGAAGGAAGCTTTCGAGGCCGCCATAACCTTTGCCAGGGCGGAAGGCCGCGTGCCGAGCCCCGAGTCGGCTTATGCTATCAAGGCGGTGATCGACGAGGCTCTGGCCTGCAAGCAGAAGAATGAGCGAAAGAATATACTGTTCATACTGGCTTCGAACGGAAACCTCGAAATCGAGGTATTCACGGACTTTCTCGACGGGCACGTCCCCGATTTCTCGTTCAGGCAGGACCAGAGCGAGGCAGCGCTGAGAGACCTTCCCGCGGTTGAGGCCGGCTGACAGGTAGAGAAGGCTACTGGACCAGCGCCTTCCTGCCGACAACCTCGTGCTTAATATACCACCGCTGCACGGTCTCGATAACCGAATCCGGGTCGTCGACGATCCTCAGCAGGTTGAAGTCCTCCTCGGAGATGAAACCCCGGGAATGGACGAAATTGCGCAGCCAATCGAGAAACCCCTTCCAGAAAACGCTATCGTACAGTATTACCGGGAACGGCTTGATCTTTCCCGTCTGCATGAGCGTGAGCACTTCGGTGAGTTCGTCCAGAGTCCCTAACCCGCCCGGCATAATGATAAAAGCCGTTGCATACTTCACCAGCATGATCTTTCGGGCAAAGAAGTGGCTGAAGTTTATAGAGATCGTGCTGTAAGCGTTGCCGACCTGCTCTTCCGGCAACTCGATGTTGAGTCCGACAGATGTGACTCCCGCCTTGAGAGCCCCCCGATTGGCAGCCTCCATCACCCCGGGACCGCCCCCGGTTATTATCGAGAACCCCATTTCGCCGAGCCTGCGGGTAATCTCTTCGGTTTCCCTGTACAGATCGTCACTGGGCCCTATTCTTGCCGAACCATAGATGCTTATGGCGGGCTCCACGCCTGACAGCTTGTCGAATCCCTCCACCAGCTCGCCAATTATGCGAAATATGCGCCAGGATTCTTCCTTGGCCAATTTGTTGATCTCGTATTTTTGGGTCATGTCACCTCCAGAGAGCACATAGTAACATATAGCGCCGCTATAGTTCCAGTCGGCGCAGGACCTGACAGAAGAGTTAAAGAAACCATGGAATCGGACTATAATGTTATCATGGTGACCAGGACTGGGTGGGCAGTCCTTGTTCTGCTCCTGCTGGCGGTTATGCCCGCTGCCGGGTGCCTGCCGGCAGCCGGCCCTGTCACCCCTTCGCCAGATGAGCCCGAGTCAGTGCCGGTATACGGCTACAGGGTCGTCAATACCTATCCTCACGACCCGGGAGCCTTCACCCAGGGCCTCGTTTTCGAAGACGGCGTGCTCTATGAAGGTATCGGCAGGGAAGCATTCTCGTCACTGCGCAAAGTGGAACTGGAGACAGGGAAAGTGCTACAGGTTCACGAACTTCCGGACCGGTACTTCGGCGAGGGCATAACCATATTCGGCGGCAGGGTAATCCAGCTGACATGGCGTTCCAACAAGGGCTTTGTATACGACAAGGAGAGCTTCGAGCTCATTGACGAGTTTGCGTACCCGATAGAAGGATGGGGGCTGACCCATGACGGAGATATGCTAATAATGAGCGACGGCTCGGATACGCTTCACTTCCTTGATCCCACGCACTTCGAGATAACGGGCGAGATTCGGGTAACCGATGGCGATCTCTCCGTCAGAAGGCTCAACGAGCTGGAATATATTGACGGGGTGATCTATGCGAACATCTGGCAGACGGACCGCATAGCGATGATCTCTCCCGAAAACGGCAGGGTCACCGGCTGGATCGACCTGGAGGGTATCCTGCAGCTACAAGCCGGCGATGGCCCGGCGGACGTTCTCAACGGAATCGCCTACGATGCGGAGAATGACAGGCTGTTTGTAACCGGCAAGCTTTGGCCCCGGCTATTCGAGATTCAACTGGTCCCGCAGGAGCGGCCCTCCTGACGCACGGGAACTTGCTCCTCGATTGACAAGGGGTTCGCGCACCCCTACCATTGAACTTGGCAGGGTTTATGCGCGCTATGGACTGGTTAGAATCTTTTGTTTTCACCTTTGTTCCCCTTTTCATAGTTATCGATGCCCTGGGGAACCTGGCCTTCGTGCTTACGCTCAGCGAAGGCTTGACTCCACATAACAAACGCCAGCTGGTCAACCTGTCCATAGCCACGGCAGTCGCACTCGGGGTCGCCTTCCTTTTCCTGGGCAGGTTCATCCTCAACGTCCTCGGAATATCGGTCGGCGCATTCGCGATAGCCGGTGGCAGCGTCCTGCTTGTACTCTCCATTTACTACATGGTCACGGGACGCATGGTCGAGGCGGATACGAAGGAAATGGTGGCGGTCGTCCCCATAGGCACACCCTTGCTCATGGGCCCCGCGACAATTACCACCCTCCTGCTTCTCGCGACCCAGTTCCCAATCTACATCGTCCTGATCTCCCTCATACTCAACCTGATAATCGCGTGGGTGATCTTCAGGTTCGGCACCTACATTGCGGCGATCCTGGGGCGCGGCGGGCTGACAGCCGTTTCCAAGGTCTTCAGCCTGCTGCTGGCCGCCATTGCGGTATCGATGATAATCAGCGGGCTTCAAATGCTGGGGATGGACATCGGGCAGTAGGGTTTATCCCCTTATACAGTGCCTGACCGCTAAGGGCGATCCTCAGTCAATGCACGCGAACACGGCGACGAAAGCTGTTACGGAGCCGGACGCCTCAACAAGCCCGAACCCGCACCGGTCTCAGGAGCGAGGCTGAAACGCCCGCCGCCGCGGCAACAGCGGCGCCGGCAAAAAACGCGAGCTGGTAACTTCCCGTAACGTCAAAGACATAGCCTGTCACTATGGGGCCCATCGCTCCACCGATCGTCAGGCAGAACGTAATCGCGCCCATAATCCCCCCGTGGGCGCGCAGACCGAAAAGCTCGGCTACCGCCGGTGACATTAAAGCCACCAGTCCTCCATAGGCAAGACCAAAGATTGCAGCGAATACATATACCGCCCATGTTTGCCCTGCGACCGCCAGCAAGATAAGACCGAAGGACAGCAAGCCAAGATCAAAGACTACCGGTATTTTGGTGCCAATCCGGTCGGCTATGCTGCCCACGATTATTCTGCTCAAAATACCGACCCCGCCGATAATAGTCATAATAGTGGCGGCGCTGCCCGGTGAAAGCCCCAGTCCTCTGGCATATATGACAACGTGCACCATGATGGACATCTGGCAGTACCCCAGGCCAGCGAAGGCGGTCCCAAGCAACCAGAACTGCCTTGTGCGGAAAGCCCTGGACAGTGAGAAATCACTGACAGGCGGCAACTTCGCTTCCCATTTGTTATCAGCCTTCTTTTTGCTATACGGTACGAGTCCCATTTGAGTTGGGTCGCGCCGCAGAAACCGGGCTGCCACTACAACAGATGCCAGCACCAGTCCCCCGATGATAAGGTAAGAAAGTCGCCAGCCATAGCTGACGATAAGCCAGGCAGCCAGCGGAGGCATAACCATGGTGCCTACCGCCACACCCGCCACCACGATGCCGGTCATCAGCCCTCTTCTCTGCTCAAACCACCGGGCCACCGTAGACAGCAGCGGAACGAAAGTCCCGCTTATGCCTATCGATATCAGCAGGCCATAGAAGAGATACAGGTGCCATACTGCGCTTGTCTGCGACATCATGATGTAACCGGCCCCCAGGAAGAGCCCGCAAACGGTCATGACCACACGGGGGCCGAACCTGTCATTGAGTCTTCCGGTAACTATGTACAGGGCGCCATGCAGAATCATGTACATCGAGAAGGCCCCTGAAGTCACAGCCCTGGTCCAGCCGAATTCCTCCTGCAGCGGTTCGAAAAAAACTCCGAAGGTATAAATTGCCCCGTTCGTTATCAACATGACGAAGAAAGAGGCTCCCACTATTGCATAGCCATAGAAGAACCTCTGTTTGCTCAGTGAAGATGTACTCTCCACGATCCGGGGTCTACCCCTTTCTGTGCCAGACAGCAGGACTTCGCACAAACCTAAGGCGACCCACCGGGGTCGCCTCTAACTACTCGGCTGCACCTGCTCGGACGGTCTTGCCTACCCGAAGGCCAACCGGAAAGGCGAATCAGTACTTGAAGAGGTCCATGCTCAGGTAACGTTCTCCGCGGTCAGGCAGCACTGTAACTACCTTGCCGAAATTCCGTGCTACCTTCAGCGCGATTGCCATGTTCGCTCCGGAGCTTATCCCTACCAGGAGTCCGTGCTTCCTGCACAGCCACCTGGCCATGTTGATTGCTTCCTCGCTGTCTATTGTGATTGCCTGGTCGACTTTGGTCATATCTATTAGCTTCGGGATGAAACCGTCGCCGATTCCCTGTATCTTGTGTTCCTTGATCCTGATATCACTTCCGCCGAACATAACCGCGGCTTCCTCGGGTTCAACCGCGATCACCTTTAGATTCGGATTGACTTCTCCCATCACTCTGGAGATTCCCATCAAGGTCCCGCCGGTACCGACACCGGCTACAACCGCATCAACCGGGCCGATCTCCTCCAGGATTTCTCGTCCTGTCTTCTCCTGGGCCTTGACATTATTAAGATTGCTGAACTGCCTGGCCAGGAAAGTATTGGGGCCGGCCCCGATCTCTTCCGCCTTCTCGATGGCCTCTTTCAAGCTGCCGCTTTTTGACGTGAGAACCATTTCGGCGCCGGATGCCCTCATCATCTGCTTTCGCTCTTCGCTCATGTTTTCAGGCATTACGACGATCATCTTGTACCCTTTGGCGGCGGCAACCATGGAAAGCGATATTCCGGTGTTACCGCTGCTGGCCTCCACTATTGTGTAGCCCTCTTTCAGCCGACCCTCACGCTCGGCCGCTTCCACGATTGCGAGCGCCACCCGGTCTTTTATGCTTCCGCTCGGGTTGACGCTCTCCAGCTTCGCATATACGTTTTCTATTCTGACAAGCGGCGTGTTTCCAATGGCAGATAGTACGTCATACCTGTCCTGCTTCATGACCCCACCTCACTTCCTTTCCACCGGATTCAAGCTTAATCGAAGGGCAACTCCGGAGTTGTCGGGTTCCAGCGCTTTCCCGCAACATGAATAAGAGGGTCGACCAGAACAAAGTCCTTGTTCTTACCAACCCCAGCCCAGCTGGGCGTCCGAATGCTTTCCGGCACCCAGAGCATGCTGATATGCAGATGGTATGGGAGTCCGGCTCTTGCTTTACTCCTTATGGTAGCAAATATCTCACCCTCACTCAAGCTGTCCCCCTGTCCAATCGCCGTTACGGGGCTCGTGTGCCCGTAAACGGTGTAAAGACAAGCTCCATCGCGAAGGAACTGGTCATGCCTGAGCCACACCGACCTGCCGAGGAAATCATCCTCAATCCCCGCTACACGGCCGGGGTACATGGCCGGAACCTTTGAGTCCTCAGCAATCACGCAGAGCTTTCGCTATTTATCGGTGTAAAGGCACAGATCCAGTCCTTCATGAGCTGTTCTGCGCCTCCCACCCTGTCCCCACCATTTTTCTGCGGCTGCGAAGGTCATCTCCGCGCAGAAGGACCATTCAAAGAAGTCCTCCATACCGTTACAGGAAATGAAGTGGTCGGTGAAACTCGAGCGGGGGGGAAGCTCACTCATGGAAAATCTTTTCAGGTAAGCCAGCCTGCCCAATATTCCAGGCCGAGTATCAGCGCAGCCAGGCTCAAGGTAGCCAGGGTAACGGGGGCGCCCACCTTGAGAAAGTCCATGAAACCTATCTTTACACCTTCTCTCGACGCTCCCTCCACCACAATGATATTCGCACTCGCTCCGATGATAGTCAAGTTTCCGCCAAGGGTGGTCCCGGCAGCCAGAGCTATCCATAGGATATCACCTGAAGCGTTGCCCAGTACCGGTAAGCACATAAGTCAGGACCACTCTTACCTTCAAGAGCGGCCCAGACCATTCTACATCGAACGGGCAGTGCTAGAAAAGGGGCGAAGCAGCCCAGATCCGGCGGGAGCGGCCTACCCACCTCCGCGGAGAAGGCCCGCCTGGTCGAGCGGACGGAACGGGTCGGCCACCTGGCCGTGATAGTGCCGGGCGTGGACGATGGTAAAGGCGAACCCGGCGGCGCAGTCCTCTGACGGCATCAGCCCTTCATAGCCCGGGTTAACGCCCTGGTTTGTAAACTCTTCATAGGTCATGCCATAAGCGTCCGCCAGCTTCCGGAATGCCTCGCTGCCGCCCGGCGTGTCGACCATGCCCGGGGCGAAGCAGAAGGAAGATACGCCGGCATCCTCCCCGAGCTCAGCGGCAAGGGAAAGCGCCAGGGACCGCAAGGCCCTCTTTGAGGCAAAATACGGGGCATAATAGGGCATTCCCTCCGCCGAGGTCACCGTGACGATAGTCCCTTCCCGCCTGTCCAGCATTTCCGGAAGGAAATTCCTTATGCCCAGGACAGCCCCTTGGACGTTTACGGCGAAGGTCCTCTCCCAGGCCTCCTGAGGAAGATCGCAGATATTGCCGAAGAACATTACAATCGCGTTATTGACCAGGATATCGACCCGGCCGTAAGCGCCGAGGGACTCCCCTTTGAGTCTCTCCATATCTTTCTCACTCGATACATCAGTCGGGACAAAGATGGCGCTCCCGCCCTCGTCACGTATTTGCCGCTCGCTAAGGGACCCCGAATCGCTTATTTCGGCTATTACCACTCCTGCTCCCAGCCAGGCCAGGGCCCTTGCCAGGTCTTTTCCTATGCCTCGCCCCGCCCCTGTGACTATCGCCCCCTTCCCGGATAGGGCACCCCTGCCTAATCCCATCGCACCCATCTTGGTGAACAGCATCTCAACCTCCTCACATCAGCCTCCCCGGTGAAAGCTGGTCACGCAGCCCTGCCTGGCTCCCTCCTGATGCCGAAGTAGATCATGACTCCGCCTCCCGCCAGGACCAGCACACCTCCCGCTACGAGAGCGACCCCTATCCAGAACAGGACCCGAGGAATACGCACGCCCGCACTGACGTCGACATCGAGCCCGGCTGAAGCATCACTGTTCATTACTACAAGTATGAAACGGCCGTCTTCCGGGTCCCATTCCAGTCTCTGCGCGCCCGCACCATCCGCGTAAGAAATCCAGAAATTCTGCATTCCGGGTTCGTCCGGAGTTACGTTGCCGTGGACATTGCGGTAACTAATTCTCGTGGGGAAGAGGCTTAACCGGGTTATCTCGTCGCGGTTCACCCCGGACAAGTATGCTCTGACATCGGCGTCTTCACCGATTCCAATGAAGATTTCCTTCCCCGCCTGGTTGTTCTCAGCTTCGATCTTGACCGTTCCCAGACCGGTCCACCTGATATCAGGGTCAATTTCTATGTCAAAAGTACGGGTTGTGACAGCACGCGATTCGCGTACCACTTCTACATCCGGTGTGCTGAGAAAACCCTCCTCGTCCGTGTAATTGCGGTCCATCCAGATTACGAAACCACCCGCGAGAAAGAGTCCCGTGGCCAATATGACAACCAGAATCCCGAAAACAAGCAGCAATACCTTCCCTGTACTCAATCAACACCTCCTGGCCGCGCTTCCGGCTTGTTGATTTTGCTCACCCCGCTTCACGACCCGAGTAAGTATCGGGCTTGCGTATGAACGAATTCGATAATCAGCTATGCTGACTCCCCTCCTGGTCGCGGTCTTCTCCCATCTTCAGGGAGCAGAATAAGTCGTGTGGATCGCACCGCTGGCACTCTATCTGCACCGTGGAATGCCCGACCCCGAATTGCCGCGCGACGACCTCCCGAATATCGCGCTGTATTTCGGCGGCCTCGCTCAACGGGAGGTCGTCAATAAGTACGTGCGAGCTCATTGCGTGAAGCTCCGGCGAGATACTCCACACATGAACATCATGCACATCCCTCACCCCCGGTATCCCCTTGATCGCACTCACCATAGCTTCCACATTCACATGTCTCGGTGGAGCCTCCAGAATCACCCTGAACCCCTCCCTGAGTATGGTCCAGGCGGCATAGGAGATGATAACACCTATGGCCATCGCAATGACGGGGTCCACAAGTAGTACGCCGGTAAATGCTATGATCACGCCTCCCGCAATGACTCCTATCGAGGCAAGGGCATCGCCGAGAGCATGCCAGAATGCGCTCCGAACATTTAGATTGGTGCGCTGTTCCCTCCGCAACCAGGAAGCGACAAAGACGTTCACGCTTAGCCCAAGTATGCCGACCCCTATCATGAGGGAACTGTCCACGTCGGGAGGAGACAGGAACCGGCTGTATGCCTCGTAGAATATTATCCCGGCAATCGCAAAGATACTGATCGCATTTACGATTGCGACAATGACCCCGACCCGGTGATAGCCGAATGTCATCCTTGCGTTGGATGGACGCTCAGCCTGCCTGACTCCGTACCAGCTCAACGTAAGAGCAATGATGTCTGTGAAGACATGACCGGCGTCGCTAAGGAGAGCAAGGCTGTTAGCCAGCAAGCCTCCCGTGACCTCGATGGCCAGGATAAATACAGAGAGAATTATCCCGATCTTGAGCTTGGTTCCAACCTGTATCCCGCCGTGATGGTGTCCAACCAAAGCCGCCCTCCATTACATCGTCCCTTGCCGTGGGCGGGGTCCATCTATCATGGTAGGGCAGAATAACCGCCCGAATCAAGTGACCCTTTGCTTCGCACAGATATGCAAATAGATCACGCATCAAATGTGATAAGTTTTTAATGTTCCGCGAATTTACTTTTATGATTTTTTTAGCGGCTGCGGATATCATTCTCTCAGAAATCTACCGCAGGAGGATGTAATGGATACATGTGAAGAGCTGATCAAGAGCGCCCTCGGTGAAATTGAAAGGGTGCTGAGCACCAAGACCGTGGTCGGAGAGCCGATGCCTGTCGATGGTAATACCATTATTCCTCTCATTTCAATCGGTTTCGGCTTCGGGGCCGGCAGCAGTGGCACAAAGAAGGAAAAAGGGGAAGAGGGCGGATCAGGGGCCGGAGGGGGAGGAGGCATCAGGCCCGTCGCCATCATAATCGTGAACAAGGACGGCGTCCGCATTGAGGGTGTTCGGGGCGGGACCTCGTCCATGCTCGAGAGAGCCGGAGAGTCTATCGGCAGAATCCTTGAACGGCGCTGGGAAAAGAAAGAGGGAAAGGGTACTACCGGACTTTGATGAAGAGTTGCTCGGCGGTTACCTGAGAGCAGACCTGAGAATGTGCCCGGTAAAGATGGTGGTACCTTCCGTCTGCTTCTTTCTCCCTCCGCTGACGGTACCCCCCGAGTGCCAGCAGAGCAAGAGCCACGGCTGCAAGCACTACGGACAGCGCGGGCACGCCCTTGCGGCGGATTGTGGTGAAGACGGTTTGCCGGTTCATTGCGCCTCCTTAGTGTATCGTCGCGACGGGCCTCAATCCTCCGCAAGGCATGCAGCCGCTTTCTCCTAGTCCCAGCGGAAGAGCTTGATCGCCAGCAGCAGCGAAGCGACCAGCCAGGCTGCAAGAACAATGATGTTGGTCGTCATAGAATGAAGAGGCGTGGCATCTACCATTACCTGCCGCAACGCGTCTCCAAGGTAGGTTACCGGGATCGCGTTGACAATGGGCCGCATGAAGTCCGGCATAAACTCCACCGGGAAGAAGATACCGGACAGGAATAGCATGGGGAACTGAATAATCTGGATTATGGGCATCGCGCCCTCTACGGTCCTTGAGCGGGATACGGCCAGGTAGCCCAGCGAAATGAAGGTCAGAGTGGCAAAGATAACGATTCCCGCCAGCAGAAGCCAGCTCCCAACGACCGGCACGTTAAACGCGAAGTAAGCGATCGCTACAATGATCACCGCCTGGGCGACAGACAGGATGAGGCGGTAGACAATCTGGCTGTAGACCACCATCGAGCGAGATACGGGAGTCGCTGCGAACCGTTTCAGGACCATTTTCTCGCGCCACTCGACGAGAGTCAGCGAACCGAACAGGCCCAGTATCATAATCGACATTGCCAGGATTCCCGGCACAATATAATCGATATTCCGAAGATCGTGGAGACTAACGGACTCCTGTACAAGCCTCAGCAGCACCGGCTGCTGTGTTATCTGCTGATTTATCTCCCCGATGGTCTCGTTAAGGACAGACAGGATGATCTGCGCCGAAGTCGTCTGGGATGGGTCATAGTAGACCTTGATATTGACGGGCTCACCCGCAGTAAGGCTGGACTGGATATCCGGCGGGATTTCGATCACCGCACGCAAGCTGCCCTGGTTGAGTTCCTCAAGCTGCTGGTCAAGCAAGCCGTCGGTGATTTCGAAGACCGGAACCTGCTTCAGAGCGCCGGTAATCTGCTCTCCAATGCCGCTGACGTCTCTGTTAGCTACGCCGATGTTGTACCTGATATCTCCGTTGCCGCCGAATACCAGGCCGAAAATGACCATGAAAAGAACGGGGAAGGCGAACGTGAAGAAGAGCGCAGTCCGGTCCCTGAAAAACTGCTTGAAGTCCGCTACCAGGAGCCCGATAAAAGACTTCATTCCCTGATCCGTCTCCCGGTAAGCTTCAAGAATACGTCTTCCAGAGTCGCCCTCCTCACAGACAGGTTCCTCAGCCCGCCGCGCATTCCGCGCTCGCCGGCGAATGCCAGTATGGCGGCCATGGTAGCGGGTATGTCCACCGAGTAGACGATTACCTCACTGCCTTCAATAGCCACGGACGTTGCCCCTTTAAGGCCGGTGAGGTCTTCCTGGAGCGGGGCCGGCTCCATTTCGAACTGTATAGCTGTCTCCTCGAAATAGCTGTCTATAAGGGCTGAGGGAGAATTGAGAGCTATGATTTTGCCGTGGTCGATTACCGCCACCCTGTCGCAGAGGCGTTCCGCCTCTTCCATGTAGTGGGTAGTAAGGAATATGGTCTTGCCCTTTGCCCGCATCTCCTCGATCACGGTCCAGAGGCCCCGTCGCGCCTGCGGGTCCAGCCCCGTAGTGGGCTCGTCCAGAAAAGCTATATCGGGATCATTGACAAGCGCAAGTGCCACGGACAGGCGCTGCTGCTGGCCGCCAGAAAGATTGCGCACAAGGGTCTTGCGGCTTTCGGTCAGGGAAAGAAGCTCGAGCAGGTGGTCTATTTGCAGCCGGGTCCTGTAGAATCTTCCGAAGAGCCCGAGCATCTCCTGCACGGACAGCAGCGGTAGGAGAGAGGGAGCCTGTAGCTGTACACCGATTCTCTGCTTGATCTTCGCAGGAACCCTGGAAACATCCAGGCCAAGTACGGACACATTGCCTGAATCAGCAGTGCGAAGCCCTTCTATTATCTCGACCGTGGTGGTCTTCCCCGCACCGTTGGGACCCAGCATGCCGAAGACTTCACCCCGCATGACGCGGAAGCTGATATCGTCCACGGCTCGGACTTCGCCGTAACATTTGATGAGGTTCTCGACAGCGACAACGCTGCCGGAACCTCCCTCGGGGTTTAGCTGATTCATCAGTAGTCCAAGATACCCCGGAGACAACTGCCGGTCCGGAGCTTCAAGACAATTCTAATATCAGATTGTCCGCCGGTCAACAAGACCAGACTTCGGCTGGCTGGAGTAATACGGATCGGCAAGGGATAGCAGGGTTGCGCCACCCATTCCACAGGAGCCCGCAGTCGCCTATCTCTTCACCTTGAGGAACCTTGCATTTATGGCGACGATCACGGTGCTTGCCGACATGAGGGCGGCGCCCGCCGCCGGGCTCAGTATAATGCCGGCTCCGTATGCGGCGCCGGCGGCAAGAGGTATAGCGAAGAGATTGTAGCCCGTAGCCCAGCCGAGGTTCTGCAACATCTTCCGGTACGTCGCGCGCGAAAGGCCTATTATGGCTACCGCGTCGATAGGATTGCTCCTCACAAGGATGATATCCGCCGTCGCCGCGGCAACCTCCGTGCCTGCACCTATGGCTATCCCAATGTCAGCCTGGGCAAGGGCAGGCGCGTCATTAACCCCATCGCCGGTCATGGCGACTATGAGCCCCCTGGCCTGCACTTCCTTCACCTTCTCTGCCTTTTTGTCGGGCAGGACCTCCGCGAAATATTCGTCCAGGCCGATCTCGTCGGCAACCCACTTCGCCACCTGCCGATTGTCCCCGGTCAGCATCATGCACCTTATTCCCATAGCTTTGAGCCTCGCTATGGCTTCCTTCGATTCCGGACGGATAATGTCAGCCAGGGCGATGGCCCCCTCCAGACGGTCGTCTACCATGACGTATATAACGGTCTTGCCCTGCGCGGCCACGCCCTCCACCCTGCTCTGATCGAACTCGATGCCCCGTTCTCTCAAGAAGCCGGGGCTGACAACCCGGACAAGGCTCCCATTCACGCTGGCCTCCGCTCCTTTTCCCGGAATCGCCTTGAAATCGCTCGCGGGAAATCTGTCCCCCGCTGCTCCCACTATGCCTTTCGCTATCGGGTGCTCAGAATAGTTCTCTACCGAAGCCGCATACTTGAGTAATTCGCTCTCATTCAGACGCCCATCAAATGTGAAGATGTCAGTGACCCCGAACCTTCCTTCCGTCAGCGTTCCGGTCTTGTCGAAAATGATCGCCTGTATGCCCCTGGCCCTCTCAAAGCTGTTCCGGTCTCTTATGAGAAGCCCCTGCCCGGCGGAGATGCTCGTTGACACCGCGACCACGAGCGGGACGGCCAGACCAAGAGCATGCGGGCAGGAAATGACCATCACCGTGACCATGCGTTCCAGGGAGAAAACAAATGTCTCCCCAATCAGGCCCAGCCACAGCGAGATGGTGAGCGCTCCTGCAACAAGGGCGATAATGACCAACCAGAAGGCCGCCCGGTTCGCTATGTCCTGGGTCCTTGACTTGCTCTCCTGTGCCTCCCGCACCATGGTAGCTATTTGCGATAGATAAGACTCCTCGCCGGTCTTTCGGACCTCAACCGTAATCGAGCCTTCGCCGTTGACCGAGCCACCGATTACGGTCTCACCGGAGCGCTTCGAAACAGGAATTGACTCCCCGGTAAGCATAGCTTCGTTTACCGAAGTTTCCCCGTCAACAACCTCTCCGTCGACGGGTATTTTTTCTCCCGGTTTCACGACGACCCTGTCCCCGCGCACAAGTTCGTCGACCGGGATGTCCTCCATATTCCCGTCGGAGGTCAGCTTGTGCGCTTCAGACGGCAGCAGCTTCACCAGCTGCTCGAGAGCCGATGCCGCACCTCTGACCGATCTCATCTCGATCCAGTGCCCGAGCAGCATTACGACAACAAGGGTAGCGAGTTCCCAGAAGAAGACGTCGCCGGGTAATCCGAAAACCACGGCGCTGCTGTAGACATACGCAACCGTGATAGCCAGGCCGATAAGGGTCATCATGCCGGGGTTTCTTGTCCGGACCTCCTCTATCAGGCCCCTCAAGAATGGGAATCCGCCGTACAGATAAACCGCGGTGGAGAGCCCCCAGA
The DNA here is from genome assembly GCA_014859215.1 of Dehalococcoidia bacterium. GTDB lineage: Bacteria > Chloroflexota > Dehalococcoidia > SZUA-161 > SZUA-161 > Kmv37. The sequence continues at coordinate 17,560 of JACUUS010000020.1, forward strand.
GTACATAGATGTCGCCCGGGAAGGTGATGACATCCTCAATGCCCAGCCATGCCTGTATCAGGGGAGAGAGGAGGAGTATTGGCACAGTAAGAGCGAGGGCAACCCAGAACCGGCGTCGAAAATCCGCCTCCATGTGAGCATGGTGCTCTTGCCTGCTCATCGGCGCCTTGCCATGCTCGACATGCTCGCGGCGCTCCGCAGCCTCGCCATGTTGAACATGGTCCTGATGCCCCTGATGCTCTTTATGCTCCTGGTCGCGCATATTCCTGCCTAGCGGGGTGGTCTTGCCCGGTTCTCTTTCTTGCCTCGATGAGCCTGAATATCCCGGCGGCCCCCAGGCTTGTAACATGTTCCAGTTCAAGGCTGCTGAAAGCGACGTTTTCCACAGTCTTGCGGTTGATGTTCGCCCCCATCATCCGTACAACAAGCGGATTAATCAGATCCATGAACGCCCCTATGATGCGGTTCTCACTGAGTATATGCTCCAGGAGGAGCACCTTGCCGCCGGGCTTGCACACCCTTTTGATCTCCCCCAACCCGCGGACCGGATCAGGGACTGAACAGAAGACGAAAGATCCCACGACACAGTCAAAGCTGCCATCCTGGAACCTGAGATTCTGAACATCCATTTGCACCAGCTCGACTTTGATCTGCTTTGCCGCCGCCTTTCTCCTTGCCCGCTCCAGCATTTTCTCGCTGAAATCAATAGCGGTTATCTGCGAATTCAGTGGGTAGTAAGGGAAGTTCTTTCCGGTGCCCACGCCTACTTCCAGTATATTGTTCCCTTCCACTTTGCTCCAGAGAAGGGACCGCCACCGGCTGAACATGGCCCGTTCAACCAGCGCTTCCCGGATATCGTAGGTACGCGCGGAACGGTCGTAGCGTCTTCGGGCGATTTCCGTCTCTTTATCATCCATTGCGAGCCATGCCCCGACTAGGAAAGATCCCGCTTGATCTGCTCGAACTCTTCCCTGGTAATCTCGCCTTTCGCATACCGCTCCCGGGCGATATCAAGAGGCGTCGGCCGCGAGGTGTCCTCTCTTCGACCAAGCAGAGCTCTCACGGCCCAGACGATGAGCGCAATGATCGCACCCCAGAACAAGACCATGAGGATGATCATCCATACTCCGAAACCCCACCACCAGCCATCTCCGTCAAAGTGCCACATTCAGCCCTCCACTAATGGTCTTTCTCCCGTCCCGCATTTCATATTAGAAGCCCCGATATCGAGAAATCATAAAATGGCGAAACAAAAGATTACGAAATCATGACATATGCGCATTAATCTGTCAAAGCCCGCGCTGTGCTAGAATAGGTATATGGGAAAGTCTTCCACGACAACCAATGCTATTTACCTGTATATAGTGGAAAGCACCGCTTTCTATCCGACGGCCATATCGGCCGGTTTTCTCGCCTTCGCCATCCTGATTCTTTACCTGGAAGGCCTGGGGCTAACCGAATCGATAAGCGCCGCCCTGCCGTTTGTCACGCTCGAAAGCGAACGTACTGCTGAAGTGATCCTGAGCACCGTGGCGGCGGGACTGATCTCGCTGGTTGTCTTTACGTACACCATGGTCATGATCATATTGAACCGGGCTGCGACGAGCTACTCCCCAAGGGTTGTACCGGGGCTGATCACACAGCGCTCGAATCAGGTAATTCTGGGTTTCTACCTGGGTACGATCGTTTACTCACTGGTGATTCTCGTTTCGATTCGACCGCTAGGTGACGGCGTTACAACTCAGGGAACCAGCGTGGTGTTCGCGGTATTTTTCGGCATAGTCAGCCTTGGCTTGTTCGTCTATTTCATTCATTCGATATCAAAATCCGTACAGGTGGAGAACATCATAGAGAGGGTCCACAATACGGCTTCGCGTGTCATGAATTCCGAACTGGAGACCAGGGACTTCTCCAATGAGCCGGAAATGCCTGACAGCTCTAACTGGCCCGAACTGAGAAGCCCACGTTCAGGCTACCTGCAAGGCTTGCATGAAAGGCGACTGCTCCCAGTCTTGCAGCGAAATGACATATCGCTGCGATTCCTTGCGCCGTTCGGCTCATATGTGGTCAAAGGTGCCCCTTACGTGAAAACCAGCAAACCGGTTGAGTCCGGCTCGGGCCTGAACCAATTGATCGACAGGAGCCTCATCTTTCACCGCGAAGAACATGTGGAGATCAACTATGCCCTTGGTTTCAGGCAGATCACGGAAATAGCTGTGGAGTCCATCAGCCCCGCCTTGAATGATCCAGGGACCGCGGCAAAAGCCCTCGACTATCTCACCAACCTGTTTGCTTTGCGCATGAAGTTGCCGGACACGGAATACATTGTGGATACCGAATCCAGAGTCAGGATTATCCTTGAGCGTCCCTCATTCAAGGAGTTGCTTTACCGGACTCTGACGCCTATCCGAGAGTACGGAAAGAAAGATATGACAATTATCACCAGGCTACTCGAGACACTGCGCACGCTGATGGTCCTTGATACCGGAGCTCAAATTGAAGCTCTGGTCGACAACGCACGCATGATCGCAGAAGATGCCCAGCAGCATATCGAGAATCCGGTCGACCGGCAGCAGACCAACCGCATAATCAAGGAATTGAA
>JACUUS010000216.1 GCA_014859215.1 Dehalococcoidia bacterium
ATGAGCGTGCCCTTGCCCGTCCTGCGGCGGCGTTCAAGCGCGCCTACCACCGCCAGGGCACCGAACATGGCGGTATGCAAATCCGAGTAAGGCGGATCGGTCGAAGCGGGCATCTCGGGCGGCCCGGTCATTATTGATACGCCCGAGCTGTACTGGGTCAGCATCCCGTATGCTCGATAGTTGCGATAGGGGCCGACGCCGCCGAAAGCGTTCTGGAAGAGGATTATCAGGTCCTTTTTCGTGCGCATGAGCCGGGAAAAGCCGAGGCCCCAGCTTTTCAGGGCATCCTGGCCCAGGTTGGTCATGAAGATGTCGCTTATGCCGATAAGCTTCCTCAATACATCCTGCGCCTTCTTCTTACGCATATTCAGGCTCAGACTTCGCTTCGAGACCAGCCTGTTCCGTATTATGAGCCCGGAACCCCACGGCGGAGGCAGCCAGGACTCGTCAATCGCTGATTCGCTCTGCACGGTTATGACCTCGGCCCCAAGCGAAGCCATCACCCGGCAGGTTGTCGGCACGGCCGCGTAAAGCGCAAGCTCGATTATGCGTACTCCGTTGAAAATACCCGGCGGCAAAGAAGTCTCTGTCATTTTGCCTCATACAGTTCCGGCGGTGCGCAGTACCTGGAGGTCGCTCTTCCTGTATCCAAGTTCGCCGCAATAGATCCTGTCGTTGTCCTCGCCCAGAAGGGGCGCGGCCTTGCAAGGCGGAGGAATATTGTTGCAGTAGATGCCCTCGCGGGGATACTTCATGGTCCCCGCCACGGGATGGTCAAGCTCGACCCAGAAATCGCGTGCGGCCAGCTGCGCATCGGCCAGCAGGTCGGCGACGCTGTTGACAGGCAGAGTGGCGATACCGCGTTTCTGACCTTCCGCGAAGAGCTCCTGCACGGTGTAATTGCCTGTGAAATTCAGGAACCTGGCTTCCAGCTCGTCCATGCAGTTATAGCGGGCGAGCACGCCCCCCTTGTATTTATCCGCCAGGATTTCCTCGTCACCCGTTACTTCGTACATCCACTGCGCGAGCGCATCCCATTCCTTGGCTCTCACGACGTACATTCCTATCCAGCCGTCCTTGCATGAATAGAGTCCGCCGGGGAAGTTGTACCTGCTGGTCGGGCCCTGCCTTATTACGTTCTGGTTCAGCATAACCCAGCCCGCTTCCTGAGTGGCCTCCGAACAGTACGCATTAAGTGTTTCCTGCATGGAGATATCGATATGCTGCCCGCGCCCGGATACCGCGTCCCTGTAGTGGAGGGCGGCTACCACTGCCACCGCCGCATACTGGGAAGGGGCGAAGTGGGACTGCTCGTCTCCGAACCGCACCGGCAGCCCGTAAGGATCGCCTGTAACCTGCATGTAGCCGCTCATCCCCATGGCGATCAGGTCCGATGATTTATAGTCCTTGAGCGGCCCGGTCTGACCGAAGGGGGATATCGATGCCATTACGAGTCGTGGATTGAGCTCGCGCAGATCCGCATAGCCGAGGCCGATGCTCTGGAGGTAGCCGACGGGAAAGGTCTCGAGCACGACATCGGCGGTCTTGGCTATCTCTTTGAATATATGTCTTCCATCCTGGTTTTCCAGGTTGAGCGTGATCGAGCCTTTGCTCGTATTGTAGTAGAGAAAATAAAGGCTCCTCTCCAGGTGGATGATATTCTTGTGGAAAGGCGCTCTGAGCCTGAGCCTGTCTCCCTCCGGCGGTTCAACCTTGATGACCTCCATCCCGAAATCGCCGAGCAGCTTCCCGCAGTAAACCCCCTTCTCGTCCGCCAGGTCGAGGACCCTGTAACCAGGCAGGAATCCGCTGTCTGTCTTCTTCTTCCTGGGCATTCGTTAAGTCCCTCCCATGCTGTCACATCAGGAAAGCCTGTGCCTGGTCCTTTCAATGATCTGGTTCTGCACTTCCGTATTCATGTCCACGAAGTAGGCGCTGAATCCGGCCACCCGTACGATCAGGGACTCGTGGTCCTCGGGATGTGCCTGTGCTTCTTTCAGGACGGCGTTGTCAATGACATTGAACTGGATATGGTATATGCCAAGGTTGACGAAGGTCCTGAGATAGGCGACGAACTTGGACCTGTTGTCGCCTTCCAGGAACTCCGGCATGATTCTCTGGTTAAAGAGATGGTTAAAGGTGAGCATCGGGTCAATCTTGGCGACGGAGCGGAGAACCGCGGTCGGGCCTTTCTTATCAGTGCCAATGGTCGGCGAGACCGTGCCGTCGTTGAAAGTCTCGCGGTCCTTCCGCCCATCGGGTGTGGCGCCGGTAAGGCCGCTGAAATGGAAATAGCTTGCTGATCCGCTGCCGTCGCAGGTTACGTGGTGCCCGTATATGGTCCTGAAATCCTGCATGGCCTGAGCGGTCCGAAGGTGGATATCGCGGGCGAAAAGATCGATCTCGTCGTCGTCATTCCCGAATTTGGGCGCGTCGAGGAACATACGGCGCAGGTCCTCGTGTCCTTCCCAGTTGTCCTTCAAAGCCTGCTTCAGCTCAGCCATGGTGACTTTCTTCTCATCGAAGATGAGTTTCTTCATAGCGAAGAGCCCGTTAACAACCGAGGTATGGCCGACCGGCTGGACGTTGGTCTTGTGCCAGTAGTGAAGCTCCCTCAGGTCGGTAGCGCTTTCTATGCACCCGTCCAGCAGGGCGGAGTTAAAGGGCTGGTGGAGCCATTGTTCCTCGACAGCATCCGTAATGTTGCTGAAGATCACGATCTTCTCGGTGAAGAACCTTACCTGGTCCAGATATGCCTGGATTACATCCTCGATGGAGGCAAACGTGAGAGGATCAGGCGTGGGCAGGGCGCATAGTTTTCCTCCGAAGAACTTGTGGTCTCTTCCCTGGTTAAGTGCATACTCGAGGCATTTTAAGAGGACGAATCCGATGCCGGCGATGGCGCGATGGCTCATCGGCTTGCCGACAATTGCGTGCCTCATGCAGTCCTCCACGGCCCAGTTCCTGGCGTCTTCCACGGAGAATCCCTTGCTCATCAGGAAGGGGACCATGAACTCGTCATTGAAGATGCCGTAATGCCCGGCGTCCTCCCTCAATATGTCGGTGAAACGGTATAGAAACTCGTCGGGGGTATTACGGTGAAGCCGCACCACCATCATTGGCTCGACCAGCTTCAGGGCCTTGACGCTGTCCATGATTATATAGGTCAGTTCGTTCGTGGAATCGCGGCCCAGGCTGTCTTGTCCCCCGATAGTCACGTAGCGGGGTGTAGTATGCGCGCCGCTGGCCATTATGGGCGCATTGAAGTCGGTAAGCTCCGTTATCTTCAACCAGATATGTTCGATCAGTTCCTGGGCTTCTTCCGGAGTTATACGTCCTTCTTCCCTGTCCTTCTTGTA
>JACUUS010000291.1 GCA_014859215.1 Dehalococcoidia bacterium
CCGACTAATCCGGCCCAACGAATTACCCAAAAACCTGAGGGGAGTCGTCAGTTTCAACCCTTCTTACCTTCAATCACCGATCCGGCTCTTATCTTGATCTGCCGTGGCTTGATCGTTTCAGCCTTGGGCAGGGTCAGGGTCAGAATGCCGTTCTCGTACGCGGCCTCAGCCTTGTCGTTCTGTATAGGCACAGGCAGCGATACCGATCGGCTGAAAGTGCCGGGCCGTCGTTCCCTGCATATATACCTATCATCGCTCACTTCATCTTCTTTGTATTCGCCTCTTATGGTCAGGACCTCGCCGGTGATGGAGATGTCCACATTCTCGGGCTTCACTCCGGGCAGAGCGGCCTTGACGACCACGCTCTCATCTGTCTGGTACATATCCAGGGGCAAGTCCCTGGCCCCCAGTTCAGTCCATAAACGGGAGGGCCTGACGAAGCTGTCCTCGAACAACCTGTCCATGGCGTTTCGCAGACTTAACAACTCTCGAAAGGGTTCCCAACGCTGCATTGTCATTTCGCACCTCCCTACGCGTTAATTACTCCCCTCAGGTCTTTGTCCGTGCGTAAAGACGCATGCCGGATGCTAATACTCCATGTCAGGTGACGGCATTGGCGGCATCTTCTTCTTCTCTGGAATCTCAGTGATGAGCGACCCGGTAGTCAATACCATGGCGGCGATACTGGAGCCGTTCTCGAGAGCGGCCCTGCTCACCTTCACAGGGTCGATGATTCCCTTTGCCACCATATCGCCGTACTCATTCAACAGGGCGTCATAACCATAGTTGGCGGCTTTGCCCGCGCGGACCTTGTCAACAACCACGGAGCCTTCCTGCCCGGCGTTGACTGCGATCCGCTTGAGAGGTTCCTCCAGCGCCCTCTTCATAATTGCCGCGCCAATAGCCTCATCCCCTGTGAGCTTCAGCCGTTCAAGTCCACGTATCGCCCTGACAAACGCGACGCCGCCACCCGGTACAATGCCTTCCTCCACGGCTGCCCTGGTTGCCGACAAAGCGTCCTCGACACGATGCTTCTTCTCCTTGAGTTCAACCTCAGTGGCAGCCCCAACCTTGATCACCGCCACGCCGCCGGCCATTTTGGCCAGACGTTCCTGGAGTTTCTCCTTATCGTAATCAGAGGTGGTCTCCTCTATCTGAGCCTTTACCTGTTTCATGCGGGCTTTGATGAGGTCTTCGGACCCTTTGCCCTCCACAATAGTGGTCTCGTCCTTATTCGAGACCACCCGACGGGCCCTGCCCAGGTCAGCTATGGTAGCCGAATCCAGCTTGCGGCCTCGCTCCTCTGTGATTACCTGCCCGCCGGTGAGAACAGCCATATCCTCGAGCATGGCCTTCCGGCGATCACCGAAACCAGGGGCCTTGACCGCCACACAGTTGAGGGTGCCCCGGAGTTTATTGACTACCAGCGTGGCCAGGGCCTCGCCGTCCACATCCTCCGCTACGACCACCAGGTTCTTCGATACCTGCAGGAGCTTCTCCAGCAAGGGCAGAAAGTCGGATACAGCCGAGATCTTCTTGTCGGTTAACAGTATGTACGGGTCTTCGATCACGGTCTCCATCCGCTCCGGGTTAGTAACGAAGTACGGGCTGATATAACCGCGATCGAAGTTCATGCCCTCCACGTACTCTGTCTCGAATTTGATCCCCTTGCCCTCCTCGACCGTGATAACTCCGTCCTTGCCCACACGGTCCATGACCTCCGCGATGAGGCTGCCGATCTCCTGATCATTATTCGCGGAGATACCCGCTATCTGGGCCATTTGCTGTTTCCCCTCGATCGGGATGGCAATCTTTTTCAGTTCATCCAGGACTGCCTGGGTGGCTTTCTCGATCCCTCTCTTCACGGCCATGGAGTTTGCGCCCGCCACCACGTTCCTCATACCTTCGTGCACCATGACCTGTGCCAGCACAGTAGCCGTAGTCGTGCCGTCACCGGCGACATCGTTAGTCTTGGTAGCCGCCTCCTTGATGAGCTGAGCGCCCATGTTTTCGAGAGGGTCCTCCAGCTCGATCTCCTTCGCAATAGTAACTCCGTCATTCGTAATGGTTGGGGGCCCAAACTTCTTATCGAGAACCACGTTGCGACCTTTCGGCCCCAGGGTGAGCTTAACAGTGTCGGCGAGCATGTCGATGCCTCTCTTCAACGCTCGCCTGGCTTCCTCGTCGTACGCTATCTGTTTGCCTGGCATTGAGTTCCTCCTCGCTTTCTTTCTACCTATGAGGTCCTGGCAAGAACGTCGCCGTCCCGCAGAATCAGAAGTTCTTCGTCGTCGATCTTGATCTCGGTCCCCGCATATTTCGCGTAGATTACCCTATCCCCTGGCTTGACTTCCATTTCAAGTCTCTTCCCATCCTCCGTCAGTCTGCCCGGCCCGACAGCCAGGACTTCTCCTTCCTGGGGCTTTTCCTTCGCGGTATCTGGAAGCACTATGCCCCCCTTTGTCACTTGCTCTTTCTGGACCGGTCTGACTATCATCCGATCACCAAGGGGCTCCAGTTTGGTTTTCGCTCCGGACCTGGTCGCCATCTGATCCTCCTGAACTCCTTTCAATTCAACCTGCCTTGATTCCCTTCGGCAGACTGACTGCCGGGACGCTGACGCACTGCTTATACCGGCGTGTCTTTGTCAAGGTGTAGTCTAATGGTCCTGCATTAGAAGAACACTAGAGGAGTATTAGAAAAACGTTAGAATCACACTCTGGGAGCGTGAAGGCGGCCTGTATGACCGGGTGTACGCGAATCGGCCTCTCCTTAGGTACACCCGACGCGCCCGGAGCAGCGCAAGCGGCAGGAACGGCAAAGTCTCAGAACACGGCAGGACTTCTCACTTCGAGTTCAGGTATTGCTGTCCCGGAGATGGACGACGCCGACAACTGTTTGCACGGGGACGACAAAGGCGAGTCCGGCTCCAGGCTTCTGCAGTTCGCCGGCTTTCGTGATGCTTTCCAGCACGCCATCAGTCTTATCCACGGATGTGATCGACAATATGATTTCCTTTTCAGGCTCTATACAGATGCCAAAGATCCTTTGCTGCTCGTGAATACCCATCCCTCTTCCATAAACGATAGTCCCTCCTTCAGCGCCGGCCCTCATTGAAGCCTCCAGCACCCTGTCGCCCCAACCCCTTCTGACGATTGTGACAATAAGCGTATCCAAACCCATCTTTCACCCCTTCTTTCTTAATCTGATGCGTACCGCCAGCCCAAGAGTCAAAATGGAGAGAATAGGAGCCAGAGCGATAAGCGCTATGAGCCCAAAACCATCGATGACTGGGTCTCTTCCTTCAATCGCGGCTGCGATACCGACAGCTATAGCCAGCAAAAACGTGACAGCTATCGGGCCCGTTGCCACTCCTCCAGCATCGACAGCTATAGAGACCGTGCTCTTATCGCTAAAAAGAAGCATGGCGATGGCCAGTCCATACCCGGGTCCGATTATGTAAAACAGGGGAATCCCGTACACGATCCGGACCATTCCCAGGCCGATGAACAGAGCCACACCCACTGCTATTGTTAGAAGGACTATCGCCCGCTTGATTGAACCGCCGGACGCTTTTTCGACCTCATCACTCAGTATACGTACCGCGGGTTCTCCCAAGGTCGCGAGAAGACCCATCACACACCCCACAGGGACAAGGACCCACATATGCCGGATTTCTCCCAGCGCTGAACCTATCTCGGTTCCCGCGGGGAAGAATCCCACGCGGACCCCCTGAAGAAAAACAGCTACTCCAACGAGTGCCATTGCGAGGCCGGCAAAGAGATTGAAAACATATCTGAGCGGCAGCTTCAGATAGACAAACTGGAAGACCATGAAAAGGACCAGCAGCGGAGTAAGAGACTGAGTGACGGCCAGGAAGGTACGTCCCAGGTCGTCGAAAACGTGTATGCCGTTCACGCGACGATTACCCCCAAAAGCATGACCCCGATTATCGGCCCAATGGAAGCCAGACCTATAAGACCGAAACCTTCGCCGAGCGTGGACCTGCCCGCCAGGACCGAACTGAATCCTAGCCCCAGGGCGAGGATTACCGGCACGGTCACCGGCCCGGTAGTGACACCTCCCGAATCGAAGGCTACCGGTACGTAATCAGGAGGAGTGAAAAAGGAGAGAACCAGGACCGTCAGGTAACCAGCGACAAGCAGATAGACTATAGGAAATCCGAGAACGATGCGGAGTATAGCCATCGCAACGAAGAAACCGACCCCCAGGGCGATGGTATAGACGAGTACGCCATGTGAGATCGAGCTCCCGGAAACGTCGTCGACCTGTTGTGTCAGTACAATCACATCGGGCTCCGCCACGGTAACGGCGAAGCCGAGAAGGAAAGCGATAGCTACGGTGAATATCAGGGATGCTCTCTTTGGAAGCTCGGAGCCTATCGCCTCTCCCATCGGCAGGATACCGAGCCTTACTCCGAGAAGGAAAAGTGACATTCCCGCAATAACCATCGCGGCGCCGATCAGGAACTGCAGGAAGACATCAATCGGCATCCTGATGAGCGCGAACTGGATTATGACTACCGCCAGCGTTACCGGGAGAATAGCCCTCACAACCTCCAGGAAGGTCCTTCTCACTTCTCCCAGCACAGCAAACCCCTCTCAGATCGTGATAATAAACCCCGGGAAAGAATATGATCGTGGGCCGTCGGACATGTCTTGCTGGTCCGATACGGTACTTGCCAAGGGCTTTTGCTCCAGCAAGGGCTTTTCTGGCTCACCGGGGTCGTAATTCAAATCTGTGAACCGTAAAATACTTCCGGTGCTGCGAGAGCCATTTGAATTCCTCTTCGAGCAGTTCGAGGTGTCCCTCCTCTTCCCGGGCCAGCGCTTTGAACATGGCCTTCCCATTGAGATCAGGAGTACTTTCCTCGGCTTCACGATAGAAGCCAATAGCATCCTTCTCAGAGCCTATCGCCTGGCGGAGCGCATCCAGTTCACCCGCGTCTGCCTTGACTTCGCCAGTAGCCTCCGACATGCTGGGAAATTCGTCTCTCCTAATCGGCCCGTGAGCTCGCCGCCACTCTATCCACCTATTACTATCTGTTACCGATTTGAGCTGCTGCCTCAGCTTTGCCATATGTCGTGATTCCTCTTTGGCCAGCCATCTGAACATACTCTTACCATTGGCGTCTTTAACCCTGCTTGCCGCCTGACTATAGAACCTGGCAGCTCCCTTTTCCCGTTCGATAGCCAGTTCAAGAGCGTCTGCAGCCTTCATGCGTCTCTTCGCCATAATCAGTCCTCCTTCAAAGAGCCTGTGCCTGACGAGATTCTCTCGTCCCTCCCGCCTCTTTCTGGTTATACCAGCACCATATGTGGCTGTCAACGACATGTGTGAGTGTGTCGATTGACGTGTAAGACGCCGGCACGTATGATACCCGGGGAGGGCCTCATGGACTGGAGCACAAGGGTTACAGAACTCCTTGGCAGCAGATACCCCATCATCCAGGGCGCGTTCGGCGGCTTTGGCAATTCGGCGCTTGCCGCGCCGGTATCCGAAGCAGGCGGCTTTGGCATCATTACAGCAAGTGCGCTGCGAACCCCAGCAAAGCTGAGAGAAGATATCATGCGCGCACGATCAATGACTGACGGGCCTTTCGGCGTGAATCTCTCAGTCGGGCTGTGCCCGAGCATAGATGAAATGCGCGAGACTGCCATTGAGGAGCGGGTGCCGGTAATCTTCACTGCCGCATACCGCGCCGACGACCACGGGCGGCGTATCCATGACGCTGGTCTCAAGTGGGTGCACAAAGTGGTGACCATCCAGCATGCTGTTGCCGCGGAACGCCAGGGGGCGGACGCGGTGGTCATCGTTGGCCTTGAGGGCACCGCTTTCAAGAGCATATACCAGCTTCCAACACTGGTAGGCGTCACCACAGCAGTACAGAAGCTGAAGATACCCATCATCGCGGCGGGAGGCATCGGCGATGCCCGCGGGCTGCTGGCAGCCCTGGCCATGGGCGCAGAGGGCGTGTACATGGGAACGCGGTTTCTGGCGACAAAGGAATGTCCGATCTCCCAACGACATAAGCAGAAACTGGTCGACGCCGACCCCTGGGACCCGGAATTCAAGGATCGATGCCTGGCTCCTCCCAGGGCTGAAGAATACGAGAATATCATGAAGGAGAGAGGCAGTATTTCCCAGGATGAATGGCTGGTCCGGCTGGAACAGGTTATGTTCAGGCACGAGCCCGAAACCGGCCTGAAGATTGACAGCGACTGGGGAGCAGAGGAAGCCCTGCGCATAGCCGGGGGATCGCTGGCGGTAGGCGTCATCAAAAGCGTCCCCACAGTGAAGGAGCTTATCGAGGGCATCATACGGGAAGCCGAGGAAATACTGGCCGGGGCCGGTCCGCTCGGGCGCCTTTTCGGGTCCACGCACACATAGTTTTGAAAAACAGTAACCTCCTTGCCTCTGACACCATTCTCTGTCCTTACTGTGTGCCCATGCCCTTGACGAATTGCTGGCGATTTGCGAGAATCTCCCAACCTGGATGAAGACCGCTGCTGATAAACCCGCCCTACCGTTTCACCGAGGTTCCCACGATACCCGTGGGAATCGCCTATATTGCCGGCCTGCTCGAACACAAAGGGTACGAAGTGCAGGTAATCGACCTGCTGCCAACCAGAGCCTCGCCGGAGACGATCAAGTGCAAGCTCGACGAGTACCAGCCGGACATCGTGGGCATCACTTCGGTCACTCTGAACTACCCCGCAGCCTCGGCTATACTCAGGTACTGCAAGCAGCTAAATCAGGACCTCATTACGGTAATCGGCGGTCCGCACGTGACGTTGTCTGCCGAAGCTACGCTCAGGGAGGCCCCCTGGATCGATGTGGTGGTGAGAGGTGAGGGCGAGATGACAATGCTGGATATCGCCAGCGGCAAAGCTCTCGCCCGCATCCCGGGACTTGCGTACAGGGAAAACGGCAATGTCAGGCAGACCGCTGACCGCCCGCTCATGCCTGACCTTGACAACCTGCCTCTTCCCGCCAGGCATCTCTTCCCGCTGGCCAGGTATCTTGCCCTCGAATCAGCCTGCGGAGTCATCGCCGGACGGGGATGCCCCTTTAACTGCATATTCTGCGTCGGCTCCAGGATGGGCGGCAGGAAAGTCAGATTCCGTGAACCACGCCTTGTAGTAGACGAGATCGAGAAATGCCTCGCATATGGTTTTGAAGAAATCCATGTGCAAAATGATCTTTTTACACTGAATCACCGGCATCTCAACGCTTTCTGTGCCGAGATACTGTCCCGCGGCCTCGAGTTTCGCTGGAGCGCTTTTGCCAGAGTGGATACGGTCAACCGTGAAGTGCTTCGAAGGATGAGGGAGGCGGGCTGTACCGGGCTCTGTTTTGGCATTGAAAGCGGAGTCCAGGAGGTCCTTGACCGTATAAAGAAGAAAATAACCCTGGAGCAGGTAAGGAACGCTGTGAGGATGGCGAATGATATGGGTTTCAACGTCCAGGCGGCCTTCATTCTCGGATTGCCCGGCGAGTCTCGCGAGACTCTCGCCCGTACACGCGAATTCGCCCAGGAACTCGGTGTCTTCTATGGTCTTCACGTGCTCGCCCCCTTCCCCGCAAGCGAGGTGCGCGAGAAAGCCTCGGAATTCGGGATTGAAATCCTCACCGACGACTGGACAAAATACGATGCCAACACGCCGGTTACGCGCACGCGCGGCGCCGCACCGGAGGATATTATTTCCGAACTGCACAGGTATTACATCGGGTTGAGGCTGACGCAGGACGACCTCGCCGGTCTCAGGTCTGATCGGGCGGCAATCGAGAAAGACAAGAGGCGCGCGCCGCTTGCGTGGGCCCTGTTGAAGAACGATGTGATCGAAAATACCGGCCCGGTCCCTGCGATTTCCGACCCGCTTAGCGACCTGTCGACGCGGCTGGCCGCAATCCTGCCATACCCGCCCAAACAGATCGAGAACACAGTCCTCAGGTGGTGGGACCAGGGACTGCTCGAATCGAGCTTCAACGACGGCTGCTTCACCTGGTCCTGGAAATAACTGCGTAGACCAGGACAATCTACGGCTTGATCGCTCCCTGTGGTATACTTCATGCGGTATCTGCTTGCAGCAACGAGGTATCGAAATGACCAGGATGGCTTTGGGTCATGTCCGCACCGCTAAAACCCCTTAAGTGGTACAGGGACCTTGCCACGAGGAAGGGCCGGCTTGCGGCTGGCGCATTCGCGGTGGAGGGCGACAGGGCTATCCGGCAGATCATCAGCGCACAGCCGGAGAAAGTAGTTGAAATCCTGTCCGTCGAGAAGCGACCGCCTGACTTCAAGGGTTACCCCGTTCGCCTGATCACGGAGACCCAATTTCGCGCAATCTCATCCACCCGCACGCCGCAGGGTATCATGGCCGTGGTTCGCATGCCCGCCGAAATCGACTCGCCTGAGCTACCTCCCGATCCCGGGAGCAGGGTCCTTCTGCTCGAAGATATACAGGACCCCGGCAACATAGGGACGCTTATCCGGTCGGCGGCAGCGTTCGGTTACTCCGGGGTCCTGCTGACTGCGAAATCCGCTGACCCGCTATCCCCCAAATGCGTTCAGTCTTCCGCCGGAACCGTGATGGCTGTCTGGCTGAGGAGGACAAACCGTTACATGGAGCTTGTCCGGCACTTGCAGGCAAATAGCTACTGCCTGGTGGCAGCCGACCCGAGCGGCTTCGAAGACCCTTCGGTCCTAAGCCGGCGTGAGAAAGTCCTGCTGGCGCTGGGCAATGAGGCTGCCGGGCTTTCCAAACAGCTGCTGAACGCCGCCGATTGCAGGTTGCGAATACCCACCGTCCGCGAAAAGGCGGAGTCCCTGAACGTGGCTGCCGCCGGCGCGATATGCATGTATTTGAGTTTCCAGCGAAGGTGACGGAGTTCTACTGATTCTTAGGAAGCTCCATCACCAGGATTACGCCGATTGCGCCCGCGGTGAATGCAGCCGGTATGCTCTTGTCTGCCAGAAGGTTGCCGAAAAGCATTGCTGCTCCTGTGGCGATGAGCAAGATCCCCACTATGATCGCCATGCTCCCCTTGTTCTTGAGCTTCTTACGTAGAGACATAATACACCTGCACATGTAGTCAGAAGCGGTCTCCGCTATGCGGCGCTATTTGATCCCTGGGCCGTCCGAACAATGGTCGGGGTGGGCGGATTTGAACCGCCGGCCTCATGGTCCCAAACCATGCGCGCTAACCTCTGCGCTACACCCCGAAAGACTATGGTACCCCTGGCGGGACTCGAACCCACGCTCCTGGCTCCGGAGGCCAGTGCTCTATCCTCTGAGCTACAGGGGCCCGAATTCATAATACACCTTGCAGTCTGCCCTTTCAAGGTGTAACGAACGTGGACAATGAGGCACTCAAGTCTCCTTCAGAATATAGTATTCGCCGCTGAAACTCGCGCGCCCCTCCTTCACCAGCTTGGAAAGGTGCGCAAGTACCTGTTCCCCGGCCAGGGCCAGAAGGCGGGAATCAACTTCCGGATAGATCTCAGACACCATCTCGAGTACGCACCGCTTCCCGCGGCGCAGGCAAGAGATTATCTGCTGCTCTCTTTCCTGCCGGTGGGCAATGAGCTCCCTGATCTTGCGTTCGGGCTCCCTGATCAGCGGACCATGCCCGGGGCAAATAAGGCTTATCTTATAATCGAGGAGTTTCTTGAGGGAGTCGATGTATTCCGCCATATCTCCGTCGCGCGCGATCACCGGTGTACCGTACCCCACTATATGATCGCCTGAAAACAGCACCCCGGCTTCCCGCACGTAGAAACACAGGCTCTCTCGCGTATGCCCGGGCGTATGAACCACCTCAATACTCACTCCACCCAGTTCAAGGATATCCTTATCCCTGGCAATCACATCCGCCTTGACCCGGTAAGCCTCGCTTTGCGCACGACTGAGCGAATAGGCCGCTATCCTGGCCCCGGTAGCGTTCTTGATGTCACTGCACCCCCCGGCGTGGTCAGGATGAGGGTGTGTGAGGAGTATGTAAGCCAGATTCAGCGGGGCCGCGCTCTCAATATAGTCCAGCCTCGTCCTGGTCATATCCGCGTCGTGATACCCCGAGTCAACCAGCGCGGCTTGTGCCCCCGCAACCAGGTACACATTGGGCGCGTAGAAGCCCATGAAACCGGCGGCCGCCGCCGGAAGTATGTGGATTCCGGGCGCTATCTCCATTTGTCTTTTCGTCGCGTCTCGGTCGCGCCTTCCTTCATGATGATAGATAATACCACGGAAATAGATAGGACGCCTACTACGACCCCGAGCGAAATCGTCACCGGTACGACGTATACCACTTCAGCTATCATCTTGGCCCCTATGAAGAAGAGCACTACCATCAGACCGTAGGAAAGGAATCTGAATAACCTCATTATCCCCGCGAGGGCGAAGTAGAGAGCGCGCAAACCCAGGATGGCAAGGATATTGGATGAATAGACAATGAACGGCTCCCTGGTGATGCCGATGACGGCCGGGATGGAATCGACGGCAAAGACAAGGTCACTGGTTTCCACAACGAGCACGACTATGAAGAGAGGAGTCGCCAGCAGAGCGCCGTCCTTTCTTGTAAAGAACCTGTTCCCCTCATACTCGCTGGTAACCGGTACGAATCTGGTAACCACTCGCAAGAGCGGGTTCTTTGACAGGTCAACTCTGGGTTCCCTTCGTAAAGCCAGCCTTATCGCGGTATAGATCAGGAAGGCTCCGAATATATACAGTATCCATTCGAATGCCTCCACCAGTGCGATGCCTGACATGATGAAGACGAAACGCATTACGATCGCGCCGAGAACCCCCCAGTAGAGGACCTTGTACTGGTACGCTGCCGGCACGCCAAAGTAAGAGAAGATGAGCAGGAAGACAAACAGGTTATCAACGCTCAGCGATTTCTCCACCAGGTACGCGGTAAGGAAATTGAGGGCAGTGTGCGCGTCAAAAACAAAGTAAATCAGTACGTTGAAGAGCAGGGATACCGTGATCCAGAAGGCTGACCACAGCAGAGCCTCCCTGACCCCGATCACACGCGCTTCGCGCCGGAAGAACCTGAGGTCCAGGACGAGCATAAGGACCACGAAGATATTGAAGCCGACCCAGAGAATCACCTGGCTGGACAAATAGAGCCTCCCCCAAAGACAGCATCAAGGCTCAGGGAAGGTCGCGACAAGAGGGGGGAACCTTCAGGCTGGTATAACTGTTGCCACTTCAGAAACGGCGAAAACACGGCGAACGGTCAGAGATATCGGGCATGCCGCACACGCCAGGCCGGCAGCCTGATGCGCCACGTGCTGTAAACCTCTAACCTGGCGGACTACCCACTGCTCAAGAAAAGACGCCGGCTTTCTTGAGCTCCCGCAGCTTCTTCAATATGCCCTGCTCTTCAACGAAATGGGTAGTGTAGTCTCCTCTAAGGAACGACTCGTTTTCGAGCGCCACGAGGTGGAACGGGATATTCGTCTTAATGCCCTCCACGCGGTATTCCCTAAGCGCCCTCTTCATGGTCGCAACCGCTTCCTCCCGGTTCCTGCCCCAGGAAAGTAGCTTGGCAGCCAGGGGGTCATAGTAGAAAGGCATAGTATATCCCGCGTATACACCACCATCCACCCGGACTCCGAAACCCCCGGGCGGGTCGTATGCGGTGAGCTTCGCTGGAGCCGGCATGAAATTCATGAACGGGTCCTCAGCGTTTATCCTGCACTCTATAGCCCAGCCCCTGAGGTTGATGTCGTTCTGAGAGTACCCCAACTCCTGGCCGGCCGCGATCTTTATCTGCTCCTTGACAAGGTTAATGCCGGTAAGAAGCTCTGTGATGGGATGCTCCACCTGGAGCCGCGTATTCACCTCATTAAAATAGTATTCGTTTGTATCCATGGAGTAAATAAACTCCACGGTAAGAGCATTGACATATTTCAGGATTTTCGCGATCTGAACCGCCGTCGCCCCCATCTTGCTCCGGAGGTCGGGTGTCATGATAGGGGACGGGCCTTCCTCAATCAGTTTCTGGTACCGCCGCTGAACGGAGCATTCGCGATCGCTGACGTATACAGTATTCCCTTTCTTGTCGGCCAGGACCTGGAACTCGATATGTTTCGCCCTAGTGACGTACTTCTCCAGGTAAAAAGCGGCCAACCCGAAAGTCTCGCTTCCCAGTGACTTGGCGTAGTCCATGGCGGCCGCCAGCTCGTTCCTGTCTTTGGCTATCTTCATTCCAATGCCGCCGCCGGCTCCGCTCGGCTTTACGATCACGGGATAGCCTATTCCCTCCGCAATATCGAAAGCCTTGCTCATGCTGTCGGCGTCTTCGATGGCGCCGTCCGATCCCGGTGAGACCGGAATGCCGTGCGCCTTCATGAGATCGCGTGATTTGTGCTTGGGCTTGGCCTCATGCATGGAAAACGCAGGAGGGCCGATAAATTCAATTCCCCGGGACTCGCAAGCCTCAACGAAAACCGGGTTTTCCGCCAGGAACCCGTAACCAGGGTATACCGCCTCGGCTCCGGAATCCTTCGCAATTTTGAGTATTTTCTCGATATTGAGGTAGCTCGCGTTGGGATCAGGGTCTCCCAGTGGAAAAGCCTCGTCGGCATGCCTTACGAATAAGGCGTCCGCATCAGCGTCAGAATACACGGCCGCGGACTTGATGCCCATCTCCCTGCATTCACGTATTGCCCTTAAGGCTATCTCGCCCCTGTTGGCAACCAGAATCTTCTGGAACATCTATCTTCACCTCTTTCGTTGTGGGCGCGAGTCCTACGACTCTTCGATGACCAGCAGAACGTCTCCGGTTTCCACCGTCTGCCCGGCCACAATCTTAACCTCCAGCACCTTGCCGTCCACGGGCGACAGTATAGGATTCTGCATCTTCATAGACTGAAGAACGCACACTTCCGCATCCTCCTCGACGCTGTCCCCAGCACATACGTTAACGCTGATGATCTTTCCGGGTATGGGAGCCTCGATAATTTCCTGGGACATCCTGGTAAATTCTCCTTCCTCCAAGATAACGTTTTGAATAGTCCTACCCGCGTTTGCGCACGAAAACGCAAATAAGTTTAAACGGATGCCCAGATAGTGTCAATGACTTAGCTCGTGTGGGAGCTCCTCCGGGAGTATTCCAGCTTCAGAGGGGCCGCAACTTGCTCTTAATGAAGCGTTCACCAGGTCATCGGCCCGCCCTTGCTCCGGCAGGACTCCATCGCGACAGCATGCGCGCGGTTGGCAATGGTTGCGTATGTGGGCTATAATGACCCGGTCTGGAGCTGGACCCTCCAGCGCTACAATTCGCGAGAGGCTGATGTGCTGATTGTCGGAGAGAAGATAAACACAAGCCGAAAGGGCATTGAAGAAGCAGTCAGGAAACGGGATGCCGCGTATATCAGGAAGGTTGCCAGAGACCAGGCCGAAGCAGGCGCGCATTATATCGATGTAAACGCCGGGACCTTTCCGGACGAAGAAAGTCGCCATTTATGCTGGTTGGTCGAAACGGTACAGCGCGAGGTTGACCTGCCGCTCAGCCTGGACAGCCCCAACCCCGGAGCCATTTCTGAGGCCTTGAGTCTCCACAAGGGCGAGCCGATGATCAATTCGATTTCCCTGGAAGAGGACCGTTTCGAATCGCTTCTCCCGGTAATCACCTCTCACCCCTGCCGCGTGGTCGCACTTTGCATGGCAAGGACGTCAATGCCCACTACAACGGAAGAGAGAGTCCAGGTGGCATCCGAGCTTATCGGCAGACTTACCGGTGCAGGGTTTCCCCTTGGAAAAATATACGTGGACCCGCTGATACAGCCTGTTTCCGTCGACACCCGAATGGGGGCCGCCGCTCTTGGGGCTATCGGCGAGATAATGAAGGCATTCCCCGGGGTAAACACGATTTGCGGTCTCTCCAACGTCTCGTTTGGCCTTCCGGCGCGCAACCTTATCAACCGGAACTTCCTGGCCCTGTGCATTTCTTGCGGCCTCTCTGCTGTCATCCTGGACCCGACCGACAGGCAACTCACGTCAACTCTTCTCGCTGTGGAGATGCTGCTCGGCCGGGACGACTACTGCGGGAATTTCATTGACGCCTATCAGGAAGGCCGGATCACCGGCTGAATTCCGTCTGCTGCCCATTTCCAGTTCAGCACAGCTAGTGGAGGATAAAATGAGCGATTTCAAGTTGTTGTTTGATTCGATATCCAGGGGACATATCAATGCGGCAGTCGCCGAGACACAGAAAGCCCTGGATGCAGGTATCAGGGTCCAGGATATTCTTGACCGGGGACTTATCGCGACTATGAACACGGTTGGCGAGCGCTTTTCGAAAGGGCTCATATTCGTTCCCCAGATGCTTCGTTCCGCCCGCGCAATGCAGGAATGCACGAAGCTGTTGAAGCCGTACTTCCTCGAAGGAAATATCACTACGAAGGGGAAGGTGCTCATCGGGACCGTCAAGGGGGACCTGCATGACATAGGCAAGAACCTGGTCTCGATGATGCTGGAGGGTGCGGGCTTCACCATCACAGACCTGGGCGTGGACGTACTTCCCGAGACATTCGTCCAGAAAACCAGGGAGCTGGAGCCGGACATAATCGGTCTATCCGCTTTGCTATCAACTACCATGCCGGCCATGCCGCTGACGATCGAAGCCCTTGAGAAAGCGGGACTCAGGGATAAGGTGAAGATTATGATCGGCGGAGCGCCGGTTACCGAGAAGTATGCGCAGAAGATTAATGCCGACTCCTATGCGTCTGATGCCGGCTCGGCAGTGCTCAAAGCCAAGAAGTTGCTCGGAATTCTCTGAACCCCATAAAGAGGTGAAGATGGCACAGTCACAGATTCCTACTTTCGAGCCACGTTTGAAAGTCCTTAACCGCGAGCAGGCATGGGCCATTCACGTAGCCGCCCTGGAAATCCTGGAGAATACAGGGGTCAAGGTGGAGCATCGAGGAGCCCTTGAGATGCTTGTGGATGCCGGTGCAAAAATCGACGGCGACCGCGTCAGGCTTCCCGCCCGCATCGTTGAGGAGGGTCTGAAGTCCGCACCCCGACAAATCGACCTCTATGATCAGCAGGGCAATATTTCGATGGAGCTCGCCGGTGGCAACTTCTACTACGGGACCGGCTCGGACGCCACATTCACCATTGACATCGAGTCCGGTCGACGGCGCCGGACATGCCTGAAGGACGCGGCCAATTTCGCCAGGCTGGTGGACGGTCTTGAAAACATAGCCTTCCCAATGTCCATGGCCAATCCTGAAGATGTGCCCATCGAAGAAATCTACATCCATGTTTTCGCAGAGATGGTCAGGAATACTAACAAGCCTGTAATCTTCATCGCTGACAGCGGCAAAGATATCGCCACGATATACGAAATCGCGTGCTGTGTTGCCGGGGGAGAACAGGATTTCTTCCGGAAACCGTTCATCCTGAACTACTCGGAGGCGATCAGTCCCCTGCGTTTCCCGGAGAGTGTTATCGAGAAACTCATTTTCTGCGCCGAGAAACGAGTCCCCGTTTGTTTCCCTTCAGGCTCCAATGCCGGCGGCGGAGCGCCGGTCACACTTGCCGGCGCCATGGCCCTGGGGATCGCCGAGAACCTTGTCGGTCTCGTCGTCCATCAGCTGGCCGGCAAGGGAGCGCCCTTTCTTTTCGGTCCGAATGTCAGCGTGCTGGACATGAAGTCGACCATAGTGTCCTACGGCTGTCCCGAATGGAGTCTTACCCAGACCACGCTCGCTGATATGCGTGACGAACTCTACGGGCTGCCAATCTGGGCCTATGCCGGCGCTACCGACTCTAAGATCATGGATGCCCAGGCAGGCGCGGAGGCGACCTTCTCCATACTCACCGCAATGCTTTCCAGGGCAAATCTCATTCACGATGTCGGTTTCCTGGAGTACGGGAGCACATCTTCACTCGAAATGGTCACCATGGCGAACGAACTCGTGGCCATGAGCCGCTTCTTCACATCCGGCATTCCGGTGAACGCGGAAACCCTGGCTGCTGAAGCTATCGAACGAGTGGCAAACGGCGGTCCCGGTTCCATGTTCCTGATGGATGACCACACCTTCGAGAACTTCATGCACGCCCAGTTCCTGCCCGTTCTTATGGACCGGGCCCGCTATGATTCCTGGGAAGAGGCAGGAGCCCTGGACCTGTACAAGCGATGCAATATTGAAGCCAGGAGACTACTATCCGAGCACCAGCCGGTCCCCAAGTCGGAGGAAGTGCTGCGGGAAATCGACCACATCCTTGACCGGCGGTGAGATGAGCTTGACTATGGGCACCAGTCTACCTCATTACAGACCACTGGCGGCCGAAGACATCGGCGTTATCGACCAGGCAGCCCGCCGGATTCTTGAACGAACCGGCATCAGGATCAGTGACTCTCACTACCTCAGGCTCCTGGAGAAGGCTGGAGCGCGCGTAGACTACGAAAGCGAGAGGGCGCTTCTCGACGGAGAATGGCTTGACAGTGTTCTAAGCCATGCCCCTTCCCGCCTGATCCTCTATTCCCGCGACGGCAAGAATAACCTGCAGTTGGGAGAGGGGAAGGTCTACTTCACCAACGGCGGACGGGTATTCCGGGTCCTGGACGCAATGACCGGCAGCTACCGCCTGACAGTGCTCGAGGATGTGGCTGATACCGCCGCCCTTGTCCAGCACCTGGACAATATCCGCTTCTACATCATCGCATGCCAGGTGCATGACCTTGAGCCCGCGCACTATCACCTCAACGATTTTTTCCATTCCTTCAACCATACCACCAAGCATGTCATGGGAGGCTGTGACGATCTGGAAGGAGCCAGGCACATGTGGAGGCTTGCCAGCCTGGTCGCCGGAAGCGAGGACAGGCTCCGGGAGAAACCGTTCATTTCCGTAATAACAAATCCCGTAAGCCCTCTTACGATAGACAGCAATACTCTGAATATTCTGGAGTTTTGCGCCGCGCATGGCATTCCCGCTACCTGCGCGCCGGCGCCTATTTCTGGAGCTACGGCGCCGGCCACACTGGCGGGCACTCTCGCGCAGATGCACGCCGAATCGCTGGCCGGAGTGGCCGTCAGCCAGGTCTTTGCGCCCGGTGCCGCAGTGCTCTATGGTGCGGTCCCGATGACAATGGACCTGCGCGGCACCGACCTGGCTCTAGGCTCGGTCGAAACAGCGATGATGAACGCTGCAGCGGTCCAGCTGGCCAGGCGATATAGTCTGCCGATCTATGGTTCAGGCGGCCTCACCGACGCCAAGAGACTTGACATCCAGGCAGGGATTGAGACCGCCTTCTCCAGCCTCGCGGTCGCCATGGCCGGAGCGGACTGCATTCACCTGGCGGCAGGAATACTTGATTCAGGGAATTCAATTTCGCTCGAGCAATATGTAATTGATGACGAGATCATAGGCATGGTGCAGAGGCTGCTGGCGGGGATCAGGGTAACTGAGGATACGCTGGGCGTGGATGTGATCGACCAGGTCGGACCCGGCGGGAACTTCATCATGGAAGACCATACGGTCAATCACATGATGGACGAGTTCTTCTACCCCAATCTCAGTATTCGCTATAATCTGGACATCTGGGAGGAGAGAGGCTGTCCCGACATGCTGAGCAGGGCGGGCGAAGCGGTCAGGGAAATTCTAAGTGATCCCGAAGGACGAGGGAAGGGGCTTCTTGATCCAGACCTTGTTTCGGAAATAAAAAAAACTTTCCCGGGCATAAGGAATATCCAGTGAGATACGGACCGGAGAAAAAGACCAAGCCTTGCTGTCTCATCGCGTGTCGAGTCTTCAAACCAGCCATCGAAAGCCTCGAACTGGAGAAACGGTACCCCGACATCACTGTGACATACCTCCCGTCCCGCCTTCACCTTGCGCCAAGGGCGTTAAGAAACAGGCTGGCCAAGCAGATTGCCTCGGCAAGGAGAACAAGCGAGCGCGTGGTCTGTCTGTATGGAGAGTGTTTTCCGGAAATCGACCGCTTCTGCAAGCAGCGCGGCGTGGAGAAGGTACCCGGTCATTACTGCTATGAGATGCTTCTGGGAAGCGAGCGGTTCAATAAGCTCCTGGACGAGACAGTGGGCACTTACTTCGCCGAACAGGACCTCATCCTCAATTTCCAGGAGTACTGTGTGAAACCCCTGGAGCTTGACGACGAAGACATGAAGAAATGCTATTTCGGACAGTACCGGAGGTTACTGTATGTGCGGCAGCCTTCAGACCCCGATCTGTCGCCGGAGGCCGGCCACGTGGCCCGGCTTCTGGGTTTGTCCCTGGAAGTCAGGGACGTGGACTACTCCTATCTCCGTGAAGACCTCGCGAGGCTCCTGTAGAATTAATCATGCAAGCAGAGATTGAGAAGATACAGAGCACGCAGCCCCGTCGAAGGACGCCCGGCGCCGCGTCGAGGGTGAAAAGACGAAAGCCGCGACAGGTCTGGTTGAATGTCCTTCCGGACGATCTCTGGGTAAGCGTGCAGGCAGGAAAAACCGTGTGGGACGGCCTGCAGGAAACAGAGGTTGACCTGGGGGGAGAATGCGGCGGACTTGGGAAATGCGGCAAGTGCCGGGTCAAAGTCCTCTCCGCAATAGACTCCCCGTCAGAGGAAGACAGGGAGCTTCTCAGCGAGGAAGAATTGGAGCAGGGGATTCGGCTTGCCTGCCGTACGCGGCTCGACCAGGACATGACGGTGTACCTGGGAGAAGAACCCGAGGCCGTCACGGAGTATTTCCAGATTCTCACTACCAGCCACATGCTCGGTGACCGCTACATACCCGTTTCACGACTCCAGCCCCTGGTAGTGAAGCTGCCCGTTTCTCTTCTTCCCGAGACAGATAGGAATGGAATAGCCAACCTCGACCAGGTCAGGCTCGCGATGGGGACCGGATACCAGGAGCTGAGGCCCTCGCTGCACTGCCTGCGCACGCTGCCGGAAAGACTTGGGGAAAGCGGGTTCCAGGGGGCGGCGGTGCTCTATGACCAATACCTGCTCGATCTGCAGGAGTCTGAAAGGGCAAACCAGACTTACGGCATGGTGTTTGACCTGGGCACCAGCACCCTGGTGGGGAAGATTCTCAGCCTGATCGATGGAAGCGAGGTCGCCGTTACATCGAGTCTCAACAGTCAATACCGGCACGGCCCGGACATAATCAGCCGCCTGCGGTACATCAAGGAACACCCCCGGGGACTGGAGCAGCTGCACAACCTGCTCATAAAGGACCTGAACCAGATTACGGCCCGTCTGCTGGAAGTGTCCGGAGTGCGACAGGACGAGATTTTTGTCGCGGTCGCCGCCGGGAACACCACCATGCAGCACTTACTACTGAGCTTATCGCCCGCCGGGATAGCCGAAGCCCCATTCTCCCCCGTCGTAACGGACGGACTGATCCTGACGGCCGCAGATGTGGGTCTTAACCTGCACCCTGCGGCCCTGCTTCACACAATGCCAATGAAAGCCGGATACATCGGCGGAGACCTGATAAGCGTCATAATGACATCCGGCGTCGCCGAACAGAAGGACGAGATTATACTGGGGCTCGACCTCGGCACTAACGGGGAAATCTTCCTGGGCAACGGGGAGAGATTGCTGACCTGTTCAGCGGCGGCCGGTCCTGCCCTGGAGGGCGCCAGGGTATCGAACGGAATGATCGCCAGGGCAGGCGCGATCGAAGGCGTGACCTTCGAGGAAGGCCAGCTGCGCTACCGCGTCATCGGCAACATCAAGCCCAGAGGAATATGTGGGAGCGGCCTGGTTGACCTGGTCGCGGTCCTGCTCGATTG
>JACUUS010000217.1 GCA_014859215.1 Dehalococcoidia bacterium
ACTGTAAGAACTTCTACCAGTTTTGGCGGACTTTGTCAAGCATTTCTCAAGGAAAATAACAGTCCGCCGCTTTTGAACCTTATTCCGCGCCATAATGACCGAGCGCAAATGCACAGTCCGCAAAGCCATGTGAGACTGAAATATAACCAGAGACTGGCACGAGATTCGCCTCCTGCACTCCGAGATCTTGCTCGACGATTCCCACCAGGTTTGACTCTCCTAACCAACCCCGCTACCTTCGATAAAGGCCCCAGGGGTTGAGGGTCTCCGGGGCTTCTCTCTCTTTGTACTGAGGTTGGGCGCTTGCCACACCGTGAGCGTCCTGGTAGGTCTTGATCCGTGATGCGCGCGGCCTGGTCCATGCCGCGCTCAGTGTTCTCTGGTTCCTCATCGGAAGTGTAATGGGAATCATCATCCATTAACGAAGATGCCGGCGAGCCTGTCAAAAAGATCCCTATGTGTGTTCTCGTTACCACCGGAGGGCTTCGAGAAGGTGTTTGATGACTGGAAAAACCTGCCCGATTCTCTGGTTACACGGCTGTTTAGCCGTGGTCGGGAGAAATTTGGGAGGAAAAAGGAAAGAAGCCCGAACGGGCTTCTTTCCTTTATGTAGCCTGTGAGTGGACTCATCCACCCCCGCTACTATAGTGCCCCGCACCTTGAAAATCAATACCATTTTGGTACTAATCTAGGTAATCCTGACACCATTCAATGAATCACGGACACGTGAGGGAAGGCCAAGAGTGTTCTTAGCACTATCCTTCTTGCGGGCTGCCTGTTTCCACCGCAAGGCGATAGCTTACTCTCTAATACTATTGTCTTAGCAATGTGCGGAATACTTTTGTAATACTTGCCCTGCACCCCCCAGTCAATATTAGGCGCTCATTTCCTCCGAAATACGGGGGCCTGCGTATAGGACGGTCAGGCTCCCGTTTCTATCATGTCGTTGAAAGATCACCGGGGTGCTACGCTACGGCTGGGCCGGACTCGGAGTCAAGTGTAAGTAGAGCGCGCGAAACGTGAGTTGGATGGCTGTAGCGAGATAAGGGAGGAAGCGCTATGAGTATGAAGAGTCTGGCGAAGACCGTTGTCTTGTTGGGTATCGTTGGGCTGGTAGTATTCTCGAGCATATCCGTAGGCTCCGCAGCTCTCGGTTCGGTACGGTCTTTAGTCACGGATTTCACGGAGGTCGATGCTCCGGAGACAACCTGTCAGCCTGAATGCACACCCTGTAGTGTGCAAGACCAGCCTGCCGAAGAGGCAGGGATGATGAAGCTCGTTGCGTACCTCTGGGCCCTGGAACTGCAGATGCTTGACAGATTGTTTGTACCCGGTTCAGGTGACTTCGAGTGGGCAAAGGCGCCTGATGGTCAGTGGTATCTGGTGAAGGCTCAACTTCCCGTAATGACTACCAAAGGCACGGATATGATGGACTCCACCATGACCATGTTACACAATTTTGCGGTATTCCTGGGGCAGTTCAGCACGCTGTTCCCCAGCAAGCCTCTCGCCCAGTAGCCCCGCAGGCTGCCTCGGAGGTTGGACCCGGCAGACCCTGGCTGAATGGTAGTGCTCAGCGAAACTGGAACTGATGGGATTCCTGATTGCCTCAATACTATGAGACGGCCTCCCCGGCTCGCCGCCACATGCCTCCCTGCTTCCCCAAATGCGACGCGCTGGAAAGGCTTAACCTCTTCTTACGTCTCAGTCTCCATCTCAGTTCTCAATCTTACTTCTCAATCTTGATCACAGTCCCAGTCTGAATCTGGCTGTCATGCCGCCTTCTGCGCAGCGGGCCCCTCCTCCGATTCTGTCTCTTCACATTCCGATTCGACGACCTTTGGAGGCCGTGTATTGACAACAACTGTACCCGCAACGAGGTCGTGAACGCCGCGCTTTCGCTGGTTCAGGGCCGTGAAGAGGAAAACCGCAGCCATTATCAGCATGATGACAGGGATTACTCCCCGAGTGTACATTATGGCGTAGAAGTAGGACATGAATACGACGTACCGGAGAAAAGCGCGGCCGATACCTATGGATTCTCCATTCGCCTTCACCACCCTTGCTCCGATGAGTATCTTGCCCGGGGTCTGCCCGCGCCAGGCCCAGAACCCCACGAAATACAGGAGCACGATGATCGGCGTGATGTACAATGCGAGCGCGGATTCTGCACCCACAATCCCCACAACCAGCAGCGCATGCAGCACTATGAGGATGACGAAATCCACCAGCATTGCGACAGATCGTAGCATCGCCCCTTTATAAGATACTTCGGAAGTATCGACGGTTTCTGCACGGCCTCCTTTAACTGGCTCGCCTCTGGCTGCCAGGGAAGGCGTCTCGGTGGATTCTGCCGGCTCTTCCTGTTTCCGAGCGATCTCATCTGCCGGGGCCTCTATCCATGCCAGCCTGGTGGCGTCCCACATGTATTTTGTTCTTGACTGTGTTTTCGCTTCACTCTTTTCCATTCGTATCACCTCACGCGTCTGATTTATGAAGCAGTCGGAGAGCTTATGGGTAACCGGCATCCAGGCCGATGATCACTACCTCGGAATTCCTGTAGACCACCCTGAGGCCACCGCCCGATTCGAAATCGCCCCCCAGCGTCCGGTGGATCAACGAATCTGCAGTGAATGGTCCTGGTTCCAGCCCTGCCCACCCCGTGATGGTCTTTTCAAAGCTGAGATCGAGCTCTGAGAATATGAAGTAGTCCGCGCCGCGCGCCTGCATCAGATCTGCAGCCACTGAGGGCTCAGTGGCGGTGTAGATGATCCCGACGTCGCGCATCCTTCCGGGATCATACCCGTAGTACCCGTTGTCCATGAACGGCCGCCTGTCGGCTATATCAAGAATCCAGTACCCCCAGCCCCACTGGGCCATCACCATTGAATCTTCGGGGGTTTCGTTACGCAGGTATGCCAGTGCATTCTGCCACTCACGGTTGACTGATATCAGGGGATTGGAGCCGATTGCTGCAATCGGCATATAGGACGTGAGCAATAGTAACGGAATGAACACAGCGATGCCCGCCTTGAAAGCTTGAGGCCTCCGGCTCTTCGTCCATTCCCAGAGGTCAGCGAAGCCTACCGCCGCAAGAATGGCTGCAGCCGGGGCGGCATACATCAGTATTCGCCGGGAGAAAAGGCTCAGGACAGCCAAAGCGATAAACCAGCAGGCGAAGAACACGCACCCTTCTCCCCGCTTCTTCCACGCAAGGTAAAGGCCGAGCGCCAGCGGCACCAGCAGCAGACCGTAGGCCAGTATATCGCCCATGCCTGTGCCGCTGAGTTCGATGAA
>JACUUS010000218.1 GCA_014859215.1 Dehalococcoidia bacterium
GCCCCTTTTCATTACCCGTTTTCCCTATGCGGAAGGACGTTTCGCGGAAGGCTCCTTCCCGAAAGAGTCTTGACAAGAGCGCGTACGGTGGTATAATCAATCATCCAGCCGACCTTCATGGCGGCAAGGAAACCGGAAGTACGTTCAAAAACCAGTCGCTTGGATCGGGCAACGACCGAGACGGCAAATTGAATAGAAAATTCAAAAGCCTTCCCGGTCCGTGCCCCGGGAAGGCTTTTGAATTGTCCAGCCCAATCGATACAGAAAAGATCAAGACAGGTTTCATCGGAGCGGGCACAGTCGGGACCGCGCTCGCGGTAAGGTTGCGCGGCAAAGGATACCCGGTTGTCGCTGTGGCCAGCCGCAGCAGGTCCTCGGCCGACAGGCTTGCCGAAAGCGTGCCCGGCTGCGCTTCCTATGAGGATAAACAATCAGTCGCGGATCATGCGGAACTCGTCTTCATTACCACGCCCGACGACGCCATAGGCCTTGTGGCCTCCGAGCTCAGGTGGCATGCAGGACAGAGCGTCCTGCACTGCAGCGGGGCCGATTCCCTGGGTGTCCTCCAGCCGGCCCGTGAAGCCGGCGCCGAAGTGGGCGGGTTTCATCCGCTTCAGACCTTCGCCAGCGTCAAGCACGCCATAGAGAACCTGCCAAATTCGACCTTCGGGCTTGAGGCAGATGGCAGGCTTCTCGAACTCTTGAAACAAATGGCGACGGATCTCGATGGCAGGTGGGTACAGCTCCGGCCCGGTGACAAAGTGCTTTACCATGCGGCGGCAGTACTGGCCTGCAATTACCTCGTAACCCTGGCCAAGCTTGCCACCGACCTCTGGAAGGTCTTCGGCGTCTCCACGCCAGAAGCGACCGCCGCTCTGATGCCGCTTCTGCGCGGCACCCTTAACAACCTGGAAAATGTTGGACTTCCCGGTTGCCTGACAGGGCCGATAGCCCGCGGCGACCTTGGAACAATCAGAAAACATCTTGACGCGCTTGAAAAGTCAGCCCCGGCGCTCCTTTCTACCTATCTTGAGCTTGGCCGCCAGACCATCCCTATCGCCCTGGATAAGGGAAAGATCGATCGCAACCAGGCTGACGAAATGCTAAAACTACTGGCTTAAGCCGGGCAGGAGGATTCCCAGATGAGGACGATGCTCAAGAGTAAGATACACCGAGCTACCGTGACCGAGGCAAATATCGACTATGAAGGAAGCATTACGATCGACAGGGACCTCATGGAAGCGGCAGATCTCCTGAGCTACGAGCAGGTCCACGTCCTTGACATCGATACCGGCGCCCGCCTGGTGACCTACGTCATCGAAGGCGAAGCAGGATCAGGCGTCATCTGCATGAACGGCGCAGCCGCAAGGCTGATTTTCAAGGGAGATAGAGTCATAATTATCTCCTACCAGACCGTTCCCGAAGGCGAAGCGGTAAACAGCGCGCCCCGGCTCGTTTATGTCAATCAGCAGAACCGGATCGTTAAGAAGCGTGACGAGATCTTCTCGGCTGTCTGACCCCTCGATGGAGTCCAATAGCCCTTGGGAGGAAGAAACTGATGCGTACAAGTATCACTCGAATACGAGAAATGAAGGACAAGGGCGAGAAGATAGCCATGCTTACCGCCTACGACTACTCTACGGCGAAGCTGATCGATAAGGCGGGCATCCCCCTTATCCTGGTTGGCGACAGCCTGGGTATGGTCGTGCTGGGATACGAGTCGACCATCCCGGTGACCATGGATGAGATGATCCACCATACCAAGGCCGTGGTCAGGGGCGCTTCTCAAGCTCTGGTTATTGGTGATATGCCCTTTATGACCTACCAGGTCTCTGTGGAGGACGCCCTGCGGAACGCCGCCAGATTCATCCAGGAAGGGGGCGCGCAGGCTGTTAAGCTGGAGGGAGGCGAGATGATGGCGGAGACCGTGAAACGCCTCGTTGCCTGCGGCATCCCCGTTATGGGTCACATCGGGCTCACTCCTCAGTCCATACACCAGTTCGGCGGCTTCAAGGTAATGGGGAAAACGCCGGAAGCTGCGATCCGCCTCATGAACGATGCGAAGGCCCTCTCCGACGCCGGCGCTTTCGCTATAGTTCTGGAGTGCGTTCCTGAACCCCTTTCGAAGTTGATCACAGAGAGAATTCCCGTACCCACTATCGGCATAGGCGCCGGCAAGTTCTGCGACGGCCAGGTCCAGGTGATCAATGATCTGCTCGGGCTGTATACTGACTTCGTACCGAAGCACGCCAAACAGTACGCCCGGCTTTTTGAAGTTATCGGAAATGCCCTGTCTGAGTATCTGGCTGAAGTCAAGAGCGGTACGTTCCCCACTGAAAAACAAAGCTACGCTATGGACGAGAGCGTACTTGCCGAGCTTGCCAAAAAGGCCTAGTATTTTATGCTGATATGAAGGTTGCGTATAACATACCTGAATTCAGGGAAGCACGACGTAAACTCAACGGCTCGCTGGGCTTCGTTCCCACTATGGGATACCTGCACGAAGGCCACCTGGAGCTTGTACGCCGGGCTCGCGCTGAGAACAAGAACACGGCCGTAAGCATTTTCATCAACCCGACACAGTTCGGCCCGCGGGAAGACCTTGCCGCATATCCCCGCGACCCCGATCGAGACCTCTCCCGGCTCAGGGAGGAGAAGGTAGACCTGGTGCTCATGCCCGATGCGGCCGAAATGTACCCACCCGGTTACGGCACATGGGTAAACGTGGAGGGCGTAACGGAGCGCCTGGAGGGAGCGGCCAGACCCGGTCACTTCCGCGGCGTGGCGACTGTTGTAGCCAAGCTGTTCAACATAGTGGAGCCGACCAGGGCCTACTTCGGTGAGAAAGACGCGCAGCAGCTCATCGTTATCAAGAAGATGGCTGCTGATCTGGATATGGGCGTTCAGGTAATCACTGTTCCGACAGTCAGAGAGTTCGACGGGCTGGCCATGAGCAGCCGGAATGTTTACCTGGACCTTGAAGAGCGCGAGTCAGCGCTGGTCCTTCACAAAGCACTCACCCTTGCGCGGAATCTGCACAGCAAGGGTGAACGAAACGCGGACGTCATCCGGAAAGAGATGACCGCCCTCATACAAGAAGAGCCCCGGGCGAAAATAGACTATGTCAGCATCGCGGACGCCTCTACGCTGGATGAGCTTTCCAGTATCGATCGGCCCGCCGTGGTATCCCTCGCCGTTAAGATCGGAAAGACGAGGCTGATTGATAACATCACCCTGGCAGGATAGCCCTCATATCCATCCACCCAC
>JACUUS010000219.1 GCA_014859215.1 Dehalococcoidia bacterium
GAACGTGTTCTTTTTGCGCGGCTTAGGCTCCACTACAGGAACGCCTGCCGGCACCCTGTCTCCCAGGAAATGATAGACCCCCCTGATCCTGTCAAAAACAGCCGGCAATGTATTCTCCTCGAAGACTGTACAACCTGTATACTAGAGTATAATCTAAATTCGAAGGCAGGCCTAGATACCTGCTTCACTCTGGAGGAACATGAAGGGCGAGAATGGCGGTGCTTCTGACAGGGGCGGGCCTGTATTTCGAATCCGCGCCGCGCGACCAGGCGACCGTGAAGAGGTCTTGCGGTTCAGCCGCAACACGTGGGAATGGGGCGACTATCTTCACCTGGTGTGGGACCGCTGGTTCCACGAACCTGAAGGGAAGCTGCTTGTGGGAGCGGTTGGCAAGCGACCGGTAGCTGCGGGGCACGTTGTGATTGCAGCTCCCGGCGAAGCCTGGCTCGAGGGACTGAGAGTAAACCCGGCATACCGACTGAGCGGAGTCGCCACACGAATGACGCAGCGCTGCATCGAGGAAGCGCGGAAGATGGGAGCCAAGGTTGCTCGCTTTGCCACCGTAGCTACTAATGAACCTGTTCATCGAGTCGCTGACCGACTCGGTTTCGGGAGGGTAGCCTCGTACCAACCCCTCGAGGCTGATGGCCTCCCTGGATCAGCCGACGCTTCACGCCCATCCGCAGACAGTCTTTCGGCGGTCCTTGCCTTCCTTGCCGGGTCTCCGGCCCTTTCCGCCACGAACGGGCTTTACAGCACCGGTTGGCGTTTTCACAGGCTCACAGTATCAAAGGTAAAGGACTGTTTAGAAAAAGGAATGGTGCGCATGGTCAAGGGGTCCGCTCCAATCGCAGCCCTGTCCATACTGGAGCCCGGGTATGACGGCCAGGGACTCGCGGTATCCTATGCCGACGGCGAGCATGACAGGCTCGTTGAGCTGGCCGCTGCGCTAAGATACGAAGCCTTGTCCGGCGCATCCCACCGGATAAGCGCCAGGCTTCCTGAACACACGGCTGCGCACGATGCCTTTGTCAAAGCAGGCTTCACAGTTCTCGATCCGGGACCGTTCTGGATATACGAACTCTCTCTGAAGCCAGGTCCCTCTTCTTCAGAAACCTAGCTTCTCCCTCACCAGTATGGTCGAGACTCTCTTGGGGATTGCTTCTCGCTCACAGATCAGGATCTTGCCTACGAAAGTTCCCGGCGCACCTGTTCTTTTCATCCTGGCATCCTCAAGCGGCACCGCATGTTCATAGATCCTTCTGAATGCCATGTCCAGATCGTCCACTATCTTATTCACGCCGACCACCCAGATTACATGCGCCGCGCCGTAAGCATACCCGCCCTGCCGGCTGCCCGTCGCGTCGGTTCCCATGACCTGGCCTGACTCGGTTATCGCCTGGACGCTGCCCAGAAAATAGTCGGCGGTGGTGCTGGCGCGCCGCAAGGCCAGCTGCTTCGACGGGTCTTTTTCCGCAAGGATGCGGTCCTTCCAGTTGCGCCACGGATGGTCTCCCTTGAGGAACTCAACGAAACCGATTTCCTCAAGCGTTGTGGAACTTCCGGTCATTAGCTCGGCTCCCGGGGGGATTCTGCTTTTCAGGAGCTCAAGTGCGGCTTCCCGGTCCGGGACGATTACGGGATTATAGTTCCGTTCGCGAAGACCCGCTCTGGCCCGCTCAATAGCCTGCTCGCTCGGAATCCTGTTCCAGTCCATTACCCAACTCCCCCTGCGGAACCTACCTGTCCGCCCGCGGTACAGGATTTGAATTATTTAGATGAATGTTACCTGCGCCATCGGTGCGGAGAGCATCCGTAGGCGTACCTATATGAACTGGTGAACTCGCTTACTTTTGGCGCGCCGAAGTTAAGGGGTAGACTTCTGACCGAGAAACCAATGCCGGGCAGTGTGGACGTGCGGACTCCAGGAGCAGTGCGGGAAACCCGCGAAAATCAGTGCGCGCCGCGAGGAAGACTACTTTGCGTGCGTCTCTTCCAGGGTCGGCTTCACGTACGCCTCGTTGACAACACGGCCAGGATTCTCCTGTGTCCTGAAGTCTTTCGGAGGATTGACCGTCATAATGTTGGCCAACCTTCCCTGTTTCTTCAGTCTCTCGTAGATCAGCGCCCACGCACAGTCCCTGTCCTTGCTTGTTTCACACTTGCCGTTCTGGCTGCCGCCGCAGGGGCCATTGAGAATGCTCTTGGGACACCTGGCGATCGGGCAAATGCCGCCGTAGTTGGCGAGGACGCAGTTGCCGCATGCCCGGCACTGCTCAGACCAGGTACCTTCAGCTTCGGCTACGCCGATGAAACGGGTGTTCAAGCCCGGCAAGACCGGCATCGGCTCGAGAATATCAGCCAGAAGCTGCACTCCGGCACCACAGGCCATGGACAGGACAGCGTCGTACTTCTTCGCCTTCTCCATAACAGGCTCGATATACTCCCGGTCACACTGCCTCTGTATGGTCTCTTCACCGATTTCCTGGTCATTGCCGGCCAGTTTATTGGCCATTCGCAACTGGCTGGCCAGTAGCTCAACTTCCTTCTCACCGCCGGCCATGCAGACGCTCACGCATGTCCCGCAGCCCATTATGAGGACTTTCTTGTAGCCCTGAATACTTCCCTTTATCTCTTCGAACGGTTTTCTTTCGCCTACAATCACTTTGCTCTTTCCTTCCTCAGGGGATTCGGGCCCAGACGGCGTGCCCGTTCGGTCATTTCATTGGCAGCGGATGCGAACAATGGCGCATCGGACGCGCCGATGTTGAACATCTCCACACGCTCACCCTCCAGCCCCACCTCCTCCAGAAGCTTCCTGGCCTGCTTAACTCTCTTCTTTGCTCTCAGATTTCCTTCCAGGAAATGACAATCGCCTTCCTCTCACCCCGCCACGAAGACAGTGTCTGCTCCATCCTCAAAGGCCTTGAGCAAGTGAAGCGTGTCAACCTTTCCGGTACACATCAGCTTGACTATACGCACATTGGGCGAATACTCCATACGCATCGAGCCCGCGAGGTCCGCGGCCGAGTAGGCGCAATAGTGGCAGCAAAAGGCCACGACCTTCGGTTCAAAGGCCTCACCCATAGTTGATTCCTTTCTCTGCTAAACTGAACAAAGGACGGCAGTCTTCGCCATCACCTGTTTGTCCGAGTAGTGCCGCAGTCTTATGGCTTTCCGCGGGCACGCGCTGGCGCATATGCCGCAGCCCATTATGAGGACTTTCTTGTAGCCCTGAATACTTCCCTTTATCTCTT
>JACUUS010000220.1 GCA_014859215.1 Dehalococcoidia bacterium
CGGCGAGGGGACTGATAAAACGCCTCCGGTTGTTCGCAGCCATGGTCCACCTCCTGATCGGCAGCCGGGTGGCCCTGGGCCGTCCCCGGCATGCCCGCGTCTCGCGAACGTATGACTAGTTCGCATACTACATTATACCAAAGTTGGAAAGTCCCTTGCGAACCTCCCTTTTCTGTGGTAGAGTACGCGCAGTCCCCCGCCGTCGGGGACAAGCGGTCTTGCGGTATCTTGCATGCTGTCGCGGGGAACGCAATATCCGCCCCGAAAACGCTTGAAGCCAGCTTCCCGAATCTGCCATAATACACTGGGGAGTCCACCTGAATAATGCCAGAACCTTATATATTCCTCATCAGAAGCGGGGCCAGCCTGCCTGAAGCTTTCAGCGAAGCGAAAGCAGAAGCTGAGATCAGGGAACCGGACTACACTCCCGGCAAGATTCCCCCCTGGCTGAGGCTGAGGGAGCAGGTGGAAAACGCGGTCGCAGTGTTTTGCCTGAAGGGGCCCGAGATTGGCGAGTCCGCCTTCAGCGTCAACTGGGTCTCGTGGCAGCTCGGTGTGGCCGCGGCGATGGAGAAGCCGGTCTGGGTATTCGAGTCGGTACGTTCGCCTACCTTCCTGCCCTTGCCCTACCTGACGGACTACGTCCCCTTTGATCCAGAGGATAAGAGACATGCCGAGTTCCAACGGACTCTCGTCGCAAACTATATCCAGGGAAAGGAGCCGACCGGTACGGGGCTGGCGGAGATGTGCCCGCACTGCAGCTCGCTTTATGCTATCCATACCGCCGTGCTTGACTGGAACTGTCCTTCCTGCCAGAAAAGGACTTACTGGAAGGGCGCCGACACACCGGCGGTAGTCCCTTATCTGCCTCCCTCTTACCTGCTCCAGGTCCAGGACGATTTCCGGCAGATTGCCCGCGAATATCCGCAGACCGCCACGGGGTGAGATGTCGTTGCGAGGAGGTCGCGATGAAATCGGACCGACGCGGCAATCTCCACCTAAGATAAGCGGCGGAACCGCGCTACGTCTTACGGTGGAGCCTGCTCTCCTCGTCGAGCCAGCGGTTGAATTCCGTGTCAGGGTCCTCCAGGCCAAGCTCCTGCATGGCCCTGCGCCGTGAATGGATGCCGGCGCTGATTAGAATCTGCTCATCCCGCACAAGCCGCCCCCGGTCCTGCGGCAGCAGGGGACCCCAGATAATCCGGGAACGGTGCGGCCCGAAGCTCTCCCCTGTCATGCGTTCGGTCAGACGGAGCATCATCTCGTTACGCCGCCTGTAGACGGCTGACCTTATAAGGCGCTTTCTCTTCACTTTCTGGAGAAGCGGGTGAAGCTCCATCTCAAGCGCAACCCCTGAAAGCGCGCGCTGGTTGTCCCCGAAGGCCGTGCGGGGCGATTCCGACAGGTCATGCAGAGTGCGGTACAGCAGGTCTATGTAGTCGGCGTGCAGCTTGATACCTCCACCCTGCAGAAGGTCCAGAAGGTAGGCCCTGGCATGTTCGGGCAACTCCCATACCGCGCCCGGCCGGACAGCGATATCCTGCGAGTTTTCGATGTTCTCCAGCACGGCGATCGGGTTTCCGGAAAGCTCAAGTATGAGCGAAAGCTGGGAAAGCGCCCGGTTAAGCTCGCGGGCAGGCTCGATGAGAGCCGGAATATCGGAGACGCCCCAGAATTTCTTGGGTTCCCTGAGATTGGGGTAGACTACAAACGGTATGAAACCGTACGGATTGTCTTTCCGCTCGAACAGCGCATCGTCGATCCACAGCTCGAACCTGCGGTCGGTCCATGCTTCGATCACGTTAGACTGCGCTCTTTGCCTGCCTGGTCTTTTTCCGTAGAGCATCTGCACCTCGTCGGAGGAAAGGCGGTAGCTGCTGGCCACGCGCCAGACCCGCGAGACATCGTCCCCCAGCCACCAGGCGAACACGCCCTGTACGTCGGGGGCCGATACCCGCACCCGCTTCTCCCGCACGTCCCACGTGACCTTGAAGCACCCATCGCCGAGTATGGCGGCATCAAGCTCCGTATCGTAGTCAAGCTGTTCCAGGTTATTGTCCTCGTAAATGCGGTACAGGGCTTCTTCCGCTTTCCGCGACTCATCTCTGCCCGCCGGAGGGAGCGACTCGACAGCGAAGTCGAGTCCGGTCATCAGGTAGCTGGTTATCTTGTCCACGAAAATCCTGGCGTAGTTGAAGGTAAGACGGCGCTCCCGGGAACGGGCATTCCCCGCCCACTGGACCCCGTTGTAGAAAGCGAGGTTCTCCCTGTAGGACCTTATACGGTCCGTGTCCATGCGCTGGATCTGCTGGGGCAGGCTCAATGCTTGCGAGGCGCCTGATGCGCCGGGGCCATATCTTGTCCCTGTATTATTCACTGGCGGACCTCCTTATTATCCTCTGTACTGTTCGTTTGCTTACGCCGAAGCTCTCCGCAAGCTCAGCGACGCTCTTGCTTTCGCGGCGGCGCTGCTTGAGCAGCTCGTCATCACGCAGGCGCGTCTTGGTGCGCCGCCCGGCCAACCGGTCGTGGCGGCAGTAAGGAAGCGGGCATTCCAGGCACAGGGGATAAAGCTCGCAGCCTTCGTCGCGGTAATCGAACCGCTCGGGGAGCGGGTCGGCATCCGGCTCGGCGAACGCCCGGCAACCGGGGGACACCGCCGCATGTCCGTCCGCGGGAACGGCATGGGCTGCGTACTCGCGCCTTTCCTCGGTCATGCCGCCTCCTGCCTGATGCGCCCCCGGGCCGACCGGGGCATGTAGCGAGCCGCTTCCACGAGCAGGGCCAGGCTGGAAAGGAAATCGTCGTGACCTGTAGAGGGATCGAGATAGAAGCTCATGGTCTGGTTTGGTCTGAACGTGCTCCTGGCTCTGGCTGCTTCGAACCAGAACTCGCCGGATTCCTGGGAGCCGTCCTCCACGTACATCTTCAGGCGGCCGGCGTTTATGGCCGCCAGCAGGTCGAACCCGAGCCTGGACTTGGAGGCCTGTGTGAACGTAAAGGGGACGACGACGGACTTGCCGAGCGCAGTTTCCAGGAACCCCGCCACTCCGGCGCCGACGCCGGTGGCGTCGACAACCGCTCGCCGCACCCGCCATACGTCCTTCAAAAGGTCCAGCAGCCGGGCGAAAAGGGCTGCATGCGGCGTGCCCGTCCACCGGTAGTGCTGGACTATGTCAATTCGAGGGAAAGGCATGGACCGGGTGCAGACGGCGAAATCCAGCCGCCCGATGGTGACAACCGTGGAGTACTAA
>JACUUS010000021.1 GCA_014859215.1 Dehalococcoidia bacterium
GATTCCCCAGGTAGCGACCATCGAAGAAGTCAACCCCTTTATCGAACGAGACATGAGCAAGTGCGTACTGTGCGCGAAATGCATACGCGCTGACCACGAAATCGTCGTTCAGGGGGCCATCGACTATATAGGGCGGGGGTTTGTCTCGCGCCCGGCAACCCTTCATGACATGCCCCTCGAGAAATCGGAATGCACTTTTTGCGGCACCTGCGTGGCTATCTGCCCCACGGGTGCCCTCATGGAAAAGAAGCGGCCTTACGGCGGGACGGCGCCACGCAGTGTATCAACCACCTGCGCGCTTTGCGGATGCGGATGCAGCATGAACCTCGAGATCAAGGACAACCGGATAATCCGCGCCAGGCCTGGAACGGAGAGCCCCGTAAACCGCCGCACCCTGTGCGTGAAGGGCAGCTACGGTTACGACTTTGTCCACAGCCCGGAGAGATTGACGGAGCCCCTGATACGCGCCGGGGACACGTTCGAGGCGGTCTCATGGGAAAAGGCCCTGGAGAAAGTATCCTCCGGGCTTTCAAGGATCATGGAAGCTCACGGCGGGGACAGCATCGGATTCCTGGGTTCTCCGAAATGCACGAACGAAGAGAACTACCTGTTCCAGAGGTTCGCCCGCACAGTTGCCGGAACCAACAACATAGACAGCAGCTGCCGGCTGTACGGGGTGGCCGGCGTAGTCGGTCTCGGTTCAGCGATCGGTTTCCCTGGCAGCACCAATCCCATAGACGCTCTCGAGCATGCAGAGGTCATCATGATCGCGGGCGCAAACCCCGCATCGTCGGCCCCCGCCATCGGTTACGCCGTGAAGCGCGCCTTAAGGCAGAAGGGCGCGCGGCTCATTCTCATCGATCCCCAGCAAACCGAGCTTTCCTCATATGCCAGTGTCTGGCTGAGGCCTGGAATAGGGACCGACCTTGCTCTTCTAAATGGAATGGCCCAGGTCATCATAGGTGAGAACCTGATGGATGAGGAGTTCGTCAGCAGGCGAACCGATAATTACGAGACCTTGAGAAAAGAGCTGGCGCCGGTCACGCCCGCTTACGTCGAGCAGGTTACAGGAGTACCAGCGGGCGATATTCGGCGTGCAGCCCGGCTTTTCGCGGAAGCGGACTCGTCCGCCATAGTATTCGGGGACGGGATCACGCAGCAGTCTATGGCTACTTATACTGTGATGGCCCTGGCAAATCTCGCGATGCTTACAGGGAATATTGGCCTCAGAGGAGGAATTTTCCAGGTCCAGCGGGAATGCAACAGCCAGGGAGCCTGCGATATGGGAGTACTACCCGATCTCCTTCCGGGTTACGAATGCGTCGGGGAAGACCAGTCCAGGAAGAAGTTCGAGCAGGTCTGGGGCGCGCCCGTGCCTTCGCGTTCGGGCCTGACGGCCCTTGAAATGATCGAAAAGGCGGCCTTCGGCGGCCTGAAGTGCCTGTATATCATGAGAGAAGACCCTCTCGGGGATTTCCCCGGCCGCGACGTCGTCAGGAAAGCGCTCGAATCGGTCGACCTCCTGGTTGTCCACGAGCTATTCATGACCGACACTGCCCGAATGGCGCACGTGGTCCTTCCTTCGGCAAGCTTTGCGGAGAAGGACGGGACCTGCACAAATTTCGAGGGGAGGGTCCAGGTATTGCGAAAAGCTATCGAGCCCGCAGGCTCAAGCCGGCCCGAGGCCGACACACTGCTGGCCCTGGCGGAGACCATGGGGCGCCGGATGCCCTATGCATCCCTGGAACAGGTGCAGGCGGAGATGCAGAACCTGGTCCCGCTTTACCACGTCCCCTCCCGCAAAGACCGCGATACAAGGGACATCTACCGGACCAAGCTGGACAGGGACCCTCTGAAGAACAGGCGTCTGTTCAGGGGGCAGTTCCCCAGC
This sequence comes from Dehalococcoidia bacterium, assembly GCA_014859215.1. Classification (GTDB taxonomy): domain Bacteria; phylum Chloroflexota; class Dehalococcoidia; order SZUA-161; family SZUA-161; genus Kmv37. Next base: position 1,892 of record JACUUS010000021.1, read on the forward strand.
GGATTCGGCCGCTTCTCCCACACTCCGTATGAACCCCGTCCCGAGATCTCGCGGGACGGCTATCCGTTCACTCTTCTGACGGGAAGCATCCCCTTTCACTCGGGGACCGGGGCGGACAGCTCCAAGTCCAGACGGCTGAGGGAGTTCGTCTCCGAAGCCTACGTGGAAATAGGGGCGCTGGACGCGGGCCGGTTCGGAATAAATCAGGGGGATGTCGTAAGGATATCTTCGCCCTCGGGCGAAGTCTCGGTACCCGCCCGCATCAGTAAGGGGCTGCCGCAGGGAACCTTCTTCATGCCGTTCTGCTTCCCTTCCACTCCGTTCAACCAGCTTTTCGGGGCTGTCCCCGACACGCGCGCCGAGAGTCCAGCTTTCAAGGCTTGCGCGGTAAACCTGGAAAGGACCCTCCATGCATAAGAGCACAGATAACCCGACGGCAACCGCAGCTGAAATGGCGGCGATAGAGGAAATCGTCCAGCGGCACCATGACCAGCGCTGGCCGCTTATCCCGCTTCTGCAGGAAGTCCAGGAGGAGTGCGGTTATATACCCCCTGGAGCTATCGAACCCATCGCCCGGGGCCTGGGGCTGTTTCCCGCCGAGGTACAGGGCGTTGTTACGTTCTACGAGCAGTTTCACATGGCTCCGCGCGGCAAGTACGTTGTCCGTGTCTGTCGTGGGACCGCCTGTCATGTTCGCGGAGGAAGCACGATACTAAAGATAGTGAAGCGGGACCTGGACATCGATGAAAACGAGACTACGTCCGACATGCGGTATACGCTGGAGACCGTGCCGTGCCTCGGCACATGCTTCCTTGCTCCCGCGATGATGGTCAACAAGGACTATCACGGCAAGCTCGCTCCACCGAAATTGAGGGCCATTCTCAAGCAATACGACGGCCCCGGAAAGTGAAGCACATGGAAAGACTGAAAACACCATCGGACCTGGAAGACTATCGCAGCTTCCTTGCCGGACAGCCGGGCAAGCGGGAGATATGCGTACGTATATGCACCACCGGATGCCGCGCTCACGGCGCACTCGATCTCCGGGACGCCATGCTTGCTGAGGTCAGCAGCAAGGGCCTTCAGGAAAGGGTTGAAGTCAGGGAAACGGGCTGTCACGGCTTCTGCGCGAAGGCGCCGGTAATGGCCGTAGACCCGATGGGACTCTTCTACCAGGAGGTAGCCGCCGGGGATGTTCCCGAGATTGTCTCGAAGACCCTGCTCAAGGGTGAACCTCTAGACAGGCTGCTTTACCACGAAAAGAACAACGGCTCCGCCATAGCCCACCCTGAACTCATACCTTTCTACAGCAGCCAGACCCGCAACGTGCTCGCCAACTGCGGCCTGATCGATCCGAAGGAAATAGGCCAGTTTATCGAACGGGAGGGCTATGCGGCCTTTTCACGGGTGCTGGGCGGAATGACGCCCGAGCAGGTTATCGAAGCCGTATCGGCGGCGAAACTTCGCGGCCGCGGCGGGGCCGGATTCAACACCGGCCTGAAATGGAAGCTCACCCGGCAGGCCCGCGGGGATGTCAAGTATATCATCTGCAACGCCGACGAAGGAGACCCCGGCGCTTTCATGGACCGCGCGGTACTCGAGGGCGACCCGCACAGGGTCCTCGAGGGCATGCTGATCGCCGCCTATTCGATCGGGGCAGCCGCCGGCTACATTTATGTTCGCGCAGAGTACCCCATCGCGATCGAGCACCTCGCAATAGCCACCCGGCAGGCTGAAGAGCTGGGGCTGCTGGGAAAGAATATCCTTGGTTCCGGCTTCGACTTCGAAATTCACATCAAGCAGGGAGCGGGAGCGTTCGTTTGCGGCGAGGAGACCGCGTTGATTGCCTCACTGGAAGGGAGGCGAGGGATGCCGCGACCGCGTCCCCCCTTCCCCGCCCAGTCCGGGCTCGACGGCAAGCCAACGTCGATCAACAACGTCGAGACCTACGCGAATGTTCCCGGCCTGATCCTTCACGGCCCCGAGTCCTACTCCCGCATCGGGACCGAGGAGAGCAAGGGCACTAAGATTTTCTCGCTGTCAGGCAAGATCAATAATACCGGCCTGGTAGAGGTCCCAATCGGCACCCCCATGTCGAAAATCATCTACGATATAGGCGGAGGCATTCCGCGGGGCAAGCAGCTCAAAGCGGTGCAAACGGGCGGGCCCTCAGGCGGCTGCATAACCGCCCAGTTCATCGACGTCCCGGTAGACTACGCGCCCCTGGCCAAACTGGGGTCAATAATGGGTTCCGGCGGCATGGTGGTCATGGACGAGAGCAACTGCATGGTGGAGGTGGCGCGCTACTTCCTGAGCTTCACCCAGGCCGAGTCCTGCGGCAAGTGCACCCCTTGCCGTCTCGGAACGCGCCAGATGCTGGAAATCCTTACCCGGATCACGCAGGGCAAGGGCCGCGACGAGGATGTGGACATACTGGTAAACGTAGCGAATACTGTGAAAGAATGCTCGCTGTGCGGCCTGGGCCAGACATGCCCCAATCCGGTATTGACCACAATCAAGTACTTTCGGGACGAGTACGAAGCCCACATCAAGGAGAAGAAATGCCCTGCCGCTGTATGCGACGCCCTGATGATTTCTCCCTGCCAGCATACCTGTCCCGTGGGAATCGACATACCCAGATACGTGGCTCACATCGCGGCGGGGGAATACCTCGAGGCAGTGGAGACGATCCGGGAACGGAACCCCTTCCCCGCCATATGCGGCCGGATCTGCCACCATCCCTGCGAGATCAGGTGCAGGCGCGGCGAACTCGATGAGCCGGTAGCGATCAGGTCCCTGAAACGATTCGTGGCCGACTGGTATTTCGATAATTCCGGCAGGCTGCCGGCACCGCAGCCCTTCCCGCAGACCGACGACCGGAAGGTGGCCGTGGTCGGCGCCGGCCCCACCGGACTAAGCTGCGCCTACTTCCTTGCGCGCATGGGCTACCCGGTGACCGTGTTCGAAGCGCTGCCCGTCGGGGGAGGCATGCTTTCAGTGGCCATACCCCAGTTCCGTCTGCCGCACGAGGTGATCCAGAGGGAGATCGATCATATAGCCCGGCGCGGCGTCGAAATCAGGTACAACACGCCCATCAATACGAACTTCACGATAGAGGACCTTAAGAAGGACGGCTACGAGGCTGTGCTCATAGCAGCCGGCGCCCAGAGAAGCCAGCGCATCGGTATCCCCGGCGAGCTGGAGGACGTCGAGGGCTTCCATTACGGGCTCAGGTTCCTTCGCGACATTAAGGTTGGCAAACAGGTCCGGGTCGGCAAGCGGGTCGCGGTCATAGGCGGCGGCAACGTGGCGCTCGACGCAGCCCGCACCGCCCTGCGTCTGGGCGCGGAGGACGTAAGCATCTACTACAGGCGTTCCAGGAACGAAATGCCGGTGACTGCGGTGGAGTACGAGGAGGCGGTCGCGGAGGGTATCGGGTTCCACTTCCTGGTGAGCCCGACCAGGGTCACGAGCAGCGACTGGAGGGTCAACGGGCTCCAGTGCATTCATATGAGGCTGGGAGAACCCGATCCGGGAGGCCGCCGGCGTCCTGTGCCGGTAGAGGGTTCCGAGTTCTCCGTCGAAGCCGATACGGTCATTGCGGCGGTGGGCCAGGCCCCGGACCTCTCGTTCCTGCCCAGAGACAGCGCACTCGAGCGAACGAGGTGGGAAACACTGGTTGTGGACGGCAACAGGCTCTCCACCAATGTGGCCGGGGTCTTTGCCGGCGGTGATTTTGTCACCGGGCCGGGGATGATCATAGAAGCCATAGCGGCTGGACGGCGTTCGGCTGCCGCCATAGACAAATTTTTGAGAAACGATCCCACCCGTGTCGAGATGTACGACATCAAGCAGAGGCGCAACGGGAACGGGCACAAAGAGGAGACCGAAGCGTCGTGGGAAGCTCAGCCGAGGTCGGAAATGCCGCAGCTGCCTCCCGAGAAGCGAAGAAACACGTTCGACGAGATCGAGTGCGGCTTCTCGGAAGAGAAGGCCAGACAGGAAGCGAAAAGATGCCTGAGATGCGATCTGGAGTCCTGACCTTGATAATATCCGGGCCGGAGGGATGAGATGAAGTCAATCACCAGGCAGAAGACAATCGAGGAAATAGAGCAGCAGATTGAAGGGCTCGAAAGGATTTACATCGTCGGGTGCGGGACATGCGCGACCATGGCGGGTACCGGCGGGAGAGAGCAGGTGCTGGAAATGCGCGAACGCCTGCAGGGCCTGGGCAAAATGGTCTCCGGCTGGACGGTTATCCCGACCGCTTGCGATGACATGACCGAAGCGGCGCTGAAGGAGAACAACGGCGCGATGGAAAGCGCCGACTGCCTGCTGGTGATGGCATGCGCCCTGGGCGTGCAGAGGGCCGGTTCCCGAAACGGCATGCCGGTGATTCCCGCCCTTGATACCCTGTTTATCGGCATCGAGGACGGGCCCGGCTATTTTCGTGAGATGTGCGATCAGTGCGGGCACTGCCTTCTCGGATATACCGCGGGTGTCTGCCCGATTACCGCCTGCCACAAGGGCCTCCTCAACGGGCCCTGCGGGGGGACCAATAATGGGAAATGCGAGATCGACAGCGAAAAGGACTGCGCGTGGACCCTCATCTACCAGCGATTGAAAGAGCAGGGCCGGCTGGACCTGATGAAGAAATACCAGCCGCCGCGAAACTCGCAGGTCATGCCCAGGCCGCGATCAGTCAGGATCTCGTAGTAAGGAGGAGCCATGGCCGGGAACTTCAAGGAGGCCCTTAACTCGGGCAAGTTCGTGATTTCAAGCGAGATCGGTCCGCCCAAAGGGACGAATATCGATAAGATGCGCCATCACATCGAGGTCCTCAAGGACATCGTTGACGGCATAAATGTGACCGACCACCAGAGCTCCGTCATGCGCTTCCCCTCCATAGGCGGCTGCATCGAAATCAAGGAGCACGGCGGTGAACCTATTCTCCAGATGACATGCCGCGACCGCAACCAGCTCGCCTTGCAGGCCGAGCTCCTGTTCGCTTATACGCGCGGAATAAGGAACGTCCTTTGCCTCACAGGGGACGCCGTGCCGGTCGGTGACCACAAGCAGGCGAAAGGCGTCTTTGAGCTTGACTCAGTCCAGCTTCTGAGGGCCGTCAGGCAAATGGAATCAGGAAAAGACCTCGGCGGCAACGACCTGGACGGCTCAGTGCAGTTCTGCGCCGGGGCAATAGTCACCCCCGAGGCTGTGCCGCTGGAGCCCCAACTCATAAAGTTTGAGAAGAAGGTGGAGGCGGGCGCAGAGTTTATCCAGACGCAGGCTATCTACGACCTGGACAGTTTTGCCAGGTTCATGGAGTATGCCCGCCGGTTTCCCGTCAAGGTGCTGGCGGGAATAGTCCTCCTGGTTTCAGCCCGAATGGCGAAGTACATGAACGAAAATGTGCCCGGAATCTCAGTCCCGCAGGCCCTTATAGACGAGCTCGCGGCCGCGCCGAAAGGCCAGGCGCTTCAAAAAGGTATCGAGATCGCAGGGAGAATGATCTCGACATTGAAGGAAGGCGGCGTCTGTGACGGGGTGCATATAATGGCTATAGGCAGGGAAGAGGTTGTGCCGGACATTCTGGCGGCGGCAGGCCTGAACGGTCACAAGGGTAGTTAACCAAAGCCCGCATACGGTCAGCACCGGCAGATGCGTACCGCCGCGTGCAGTATCAGGCTGACTCGTTTCCGGGTTCCGTGTCAGAATAGCCTTCCGGCTCTTCCTCGACCTTCATCCGGACTACAGATATAACTATCGCCCCTATGATCAGGATGGCTGCCAGTATTCCTCCGATCAACCACCAGCTTACAGGCATCCCGGAGGAGGCCTTCTCGAAAAGGGCAAACAGCGTTAAATGGTCCACTTGCGTCTCCACGGCGGACATCGACAGGTTGATGCTCTGGTCCAGCTTGACCCACTGGCTGGAGCGGGTGCTGTAATATACCAGGACCAGGTCTCCCTTTTCCGCGGCCCGTGAAAGCGCAGCGTAATCGTATGTCAGATTGAGCAGCACTGAAGGGTCGAAGTACGCCCCGTCCGGCGTTAGCTCGAAGGCGACCACAGCACGCCATCCATCCGGCAGCGGCGGCAACTCGTCCACGGCCTGTGCATCCACCCATTCGAGCGGGTACCCCTGCCTGTCAAGCGCTTTCGTCCCTGGTTCGATGCGAATCCAGAGCTGACCGTCCAGGAACGATTTTTGCAGAGTGCGCAGGACAGTACCGTCATCATCGACATTGCCCTGCAGCTTGAGTGCCGCTGACGGCCCGGTATACAGCGGAGGTGACGGTGCGGGCTCCGGAGACAGCTCCGGCGTGGGAGTCGGCCGGACCGGCGAGGGCGAAGGCGGCGGAGCGGGCGTCGGCGTGTCAGTGGGTACAGGCGACGGTATGGGGGTGGGTACAGGGGTCGGCATGGGGGTGGGTACAGGCGACGGAGAGGGTGTTGGCGGAGCCGGTGACGGGGTAGGCTCCGGCGTGGGAGTCGGCAAGAAGGGTGACGGTGTGGGAACAGGCGTCGGGTTTGGCGTCGGTTCCGGCGTCGGGCCGGGGGACGGGGTAGGTTCGGGCGTGGGAGTGGGTAAGAAAGGGGACGGTGTAGGAACAGGCGTGGGGTTCAGCGTGGGTTCCGGCGTGGGAGTTGGTGTCGGCTCGGGGTCCGGAGACGGCGGCGGGTCTTTGGGCTTCGGGGAAGGGTCTTCCGGCTCAGGGCTCACAGCCGGTTCGGACGCCGCTTTCGGGGTAAGCGCAGAAGAAATACCGGGGTTTGAAGGGTTGCCGCCGCGGTCGGGCTCGGTAACCTGAGTCGGTCCCGGGTTTGTTTGCTGATCGTCTTCGTCTTTCAGTGGGTTGCTCTTGAGCCAGTCGGCAAGGGTCCCTGTAAAACCGAAGGCGAAATACACCTGCTCGCGCGGTTCACCGGGATCGGCGTAGCTGATGGCGGGTGTATTCTTTGACGTTTTCTCCACCTTTTCTATGCCATCGTCGTCCTGGTCTTCAGGCGGCGGGAACCTTATAGAGCCCAGGTAGTCCTCTTCGAGAGAGCCGTCGAAGGTCCAGATGCCGTACCAGTCACCGAATTCATCCGATTCGGTGTAAGCGAGCCTGGCCTGGATCAGCTCTTGCGAGGTCCAGTTTTCATGCCTGGCAACGCCCACCGACCCGGTCTCGTCATCCACCTGCGGCCATGCCCCCTTTCCCACCTTGAGGTCCGAGACATTGCCGGCGCCCTTTCGCTCGAAGCTGATTCCATGACCCTTTTCGCCGGAGAACGGGTCAACCACCTCGCCGCGCAAGCCAAGAAAGAACTCCACGTCGTTTATTTTCCCCCGGTACATCCGGTCCGAGTCTTTCTTTCTCTTCTGTTCCGGTTCGGCGATATCCCGTGCACCGGTAGAACTGCCGGGCCCATCAGAAGCTTTCTTGACGCCTGCCAGCGGGGAAGAGGTTTCACCGGTCTCTTTGCCGGCTTTGCCCCGTGTCGGAGATCCGTTGCTTTTCTCCGATTTCGTGCTGGTCTTGCCCTTATCTTCATCGCGGTCCTTCTTATTTCCGCCTTTTCCGGCCTCAGAATCCGCTCTGGCCGGCAAGCGGATGTCGCCAGCCTTCGATGAGTCATGAGGTGCCGTCATGCCCGCATCTGCATCCGGCGCCGCACCAAGAAGCAAGCCGATAAGAAGCACCAGGCATACCAGTGAGGAAAAGACGCGCATCTCACACCCCCATCCAGAGCAACATCCGTTCGTGGAGGGACTTTCTTTGCAGGCCGTTACGCTGCGACGCCGGAGGTTTCACCGCTGCCTGTTGGGAGACAGCAAGGACAAGAGCGAGAATAAGGGGTTTCCACCGCCGCCACCCTGCACGGCTCCTCTCTTTAGTCTAACTTATTCCCAGCAGCAGGCCGGGTCAAGAGTCCGCCTGTTCACTTTGGTAGTAATTCTCCACTAAATCCGCTTCAGGCGCCGCCCGCCCGCAGACTAACCCCGATCGTGAGTCAAATGTTACAGTTTCTTAACTATTTCGCATACTCATTTTATGACTTTGACACCCAGCCGAACGTATCATAATCGGTGTGAAAGACGATGCATGCCGGTATCTCAGTGTTACCCCCACCCCGGCGCTTCTTGCATCGAGAAACAGGAGGGGACTATGGGCAGGACACTCACCGCGGAAGACGTCCGGCGTGTTTTTTCACCGGATAAGCTGGGTTTCGAGACTACCGAAGGCCTGGAGCCGGTCAAGGGCATAATCGGCCAGGCAAGAGCGCTACAGGCTCTCGATTTCGGGCTGGAAGTAAGTGATGCCGGTTTCAATATCTATGCCGCCGGAAGGACCGGGACAGGCAAGATGAGCGCAATCGTCGCCTTCCTTGAAAAGACGGCGCAGGGCAAGGACGTCCCCAGTGACTGGTGTTATGTAAACAACTTCCAGGACGCATACAGGCCGCAAGCGATCAGGCTGAGCGCCGGCAAGGGAATCCAGTTCCATCGGGACATGAAGCGATTCATAGAAACCGCCCGGGACGACGTGAAAAAGGCTTTTGAAAGCGAGGACTACACACGAAGACGGGATGCTTTGGCCGGTGAGTTGAACGAGAGAAGACAAAAAGTATTCAGTCAACTCAACCAGACCGCCAGGGAAAGCGGGTTCGCTATCCAGATGTCTCCAATTGGCATACTGCTGGTTCCTGTGGTTCAGGGGCGGCCTCTCAGCCAGGAGGAAATGCTTGCGCTCAGCCCGGGAGAACGCGAGCAACTCTCGAGAAAACAGGAGGGTATTCAAGAAAAGATCAAGGAAGCCATGAACCAGATGAGAACCTGGGAAGGAGATCTCTCGCAAGAGATCGACCGGATGGACCTCGAGGTTGTCGAGTTCGTTCTGGGTGGAAGAATACAGGACCTTACCAGGAAATACGGCGGCGAGTCGCCCGAAATCCCTGAATACCTCAAGGCGGTCCAGGATGATATCGTTGAGAACAAGAACCTGTTTCGCTCCCCGCCGGAAGCGGAGGCGGCCAATCCCTTTGCCCGGATGATGATCACGCAGGCCATGCGGAAGTATGAGGTCAACGTCCTCGTAGACAATTCCCACCTGAAAGGCGCCCCCGTTGTTATCGAGAACAACCCCACCTTCAATAACCTTATCGGCAGGCTCGAAAAAGAAGCCCAGTTCGGGGCAATTTCGGCTGACTTCACCATGATCCGGCCGGGGGCCTTGCACAGGGCAAACGGTGGATACCTGGTCTTACGAATGGAAGATGTGCTTCGCAACGTCTTTTCGTGGGAAGGCCTTAAACGGGCGGCAAGAGAACAGAAGGTGGTGGTCGAAGACCTGGCGGAGCGGTATGGCTTCATCAGCATGAAAAGCATACAACCGGAGGCTATTCCGCTGAAGATCAAGATAATATTGATAGGCGAGAACATTCTCTATCACGCGCTTCATTACTATGACCGGGAGTTCCCGGAGCTTTTCAAGGTCAAGGCAGAGTTCGACAGCCGTATGGACTTCAGCGAACAGAACGTGGGACAGTACGCCGCTGCGCTTTGCCTCGTTTGCGGGAAGGAAGAGCTCCGCCATCTCGACGCCGGGGCTGTATCCAAGGTCATCGAGCACAGCTCGAGGCTTGCCGAGGACCAGAGGAAACTCTCGGCGCAGTTCGCGGAGATTGCGGACATCGTAAGGGAGGCGAATTACTGGGCCGGGACAAAGGGCAAGAAATACATTGAGGCTGCGGACATTTCCAGGGCAATAGAACAGAAAGAATACCGTTCAAACCTGATCCAGGAGCATATCCAGGAAATGATGGACAGGGAGCTCCTGAAAATACAGACCCGGGGCAGCGCCGTCGGCCAGGTGAACGGGCTCTCAGTCATCTCGCTGGGCGACCTCTATTTCGGCAGGCCCAACCGGATTACAGCGAGCATAGCCGCGGGCCGCGAAGGCCTGATAGATATTGAGCGTGAATCCAAGCTCGGCGGACGCCTCCATACCAAGGGCGTGCTGATACTGAGCGGGCTCCTCGCGGAGCGATATGCGATGAACATTCCACTCACGCTTTCCGCCCGCATCGTCTTCGAACAGAGCTACGAAGAGGTGGACGGGGACAGCGCCTCCGGCGCTGAGCTGTACGCACTCCTTTCCGCCCTGGCTGATGCGCCAATCAGGCAGGGTGTCGCCGTGACGGGATCGGTCAACCAGAAGGGCGAGGCCCAGGCGATCGGCGGAGTGAACCAGAAGATAGAGGGTTTCTATGACATATGCAGGATCCGGGGTCTAACCGGAAATGAAGGCGTCATGATACCGGAATCGAACGTGGAAAACCTCATGCTCAGGGAGGACCTAGTCGAAGCCATAAGAAGGGGAGAGTTCTTCGTTCACAGCGTTGCGACTATTGATGAAGGTATCGAGTTCCTGACGGGCATCAAAGCAGGACAGCGCCTGGAAGACGGCAAATTCGAGGAAGGCTCGATCAACCGCAGGGTCCAGGACCGCCTGGAGAAGTTCGCGAAAGGTATGAGAGAGTTCATGAGAGAAAACGGCGGCAGGCCCGCCAAGGAACGTGAAGAAGCCCTCGCCGGCACCGGTACCGTGGAAGAAGAGGAGTAAGAGAAGAAGTTCCGCCCCGTGGATCATTTTACACGGGCGGCCTGAGGTTGCCCGTCTTTGCTTCTTCAGCAATTCGTTGTTCCAGATTCTGATGACCTGCTATCCGTTCGCCCTCAGGTACTCTTCTCTCTTGTTGTCGTAGTCCTCGTGTTCCATAATCTCACCGCATCCGCGGGTCGATGCTGATGCGGCGGGCCAACGGGCCGCCCGGGGAGGCAGGGATGCAAAGCTAAGTACAAACGGAGAACGAGGTCCGCCAGGGCGGCCCGCTACACCTCTGGCGTAGTTAATCTCACCGCATCCGTGGGTCGGTGCTGTAGCGGTGGGCCAACGGGCCGCCCGGGGAGGCAGGGATGTAAAGCTAAGTACAAACGGAGAACGAGGTCCGCCAGGGCGGCCCGCTACACCGCTGGCGTAGTTAATCTCACCGCATCCGCGGGTCGGTCCTGTAGCGGCGGGCCGGTGGGCCGCCGGGTAGAGGGGATGCGGGCTACGTACGGGCGAAAACGGGGTCCACCAGGGGGCCCGCTACTGGCGTTCTCTTTTTGCACTTCGATGTCCATACGTCCTGTTCAAACTGCAGACGAACACGGACTTACGCCACGGAGGTACAATTTCGACCCTCATCCCAACCTTCTCCCAAATTGGGAGAAGGAGCTTTTTCTCGCCCGCCGCAGCGGGAGAGGGCTAGGGTGAGGGTCCCCGAGGGGTGAAAGCTCTGCTCTAAATTCCCTAACCCGGCCCCCGGCATGGTTACCATCGACCCTCATCTCAACTCACTGCGCTCGCGAGAAGGAGATTCTCCCTCGTTCGTCCATCAAGGGAGGTTATGGCTAGTGAACTCGTTACAAGTCCTGTGCTATACTTACAGAATGTTCGAGGTTCATGAGCAAAGCCCGCTAAATCCAGACGAGGGATGATAATGGCCAGAAAGCTAACCGCCGCTGAAGTAAGACGAGTCTGCGACCCGGACAGCCTCGGATTCGACAGCACACAGGGGCTGATTCCCGCGGAGACCATACTCGGGCAGGACAGGGCCCTGAAAGCCCTGCGCTTCGGTCTCGGTATTCAGGACTCCGGATTCAACTTATACGCCGCAGGGTTGCCGGGTACGGGGAAAATGACGGCCATCGCAACCTTCCTGGAGAAGGAGGCCGAGGGCAAGGAAGTGCCTCCCGACTGGTGCTACGTGCACAACTTCCAGGACCCGTACAGGCCGGTGGCGCTGAGGCTCAAGCCCGGCACGGGGGCAAAATTCCAGAAGGATATGAAGAAACTCATAGAAAGCGCCCAGGCGGAGATCCGGAAGGCCTTTGGCAGCGAGCAATACGCCAAACGGCGCGACGCGATCGCGCACGAGATCAATGAGAAGAAGGAGCAGCTTTACCACCAGCTTAACCAGCAGGCGCACGAGCGCGGGTTCGCTATCCAGATGTCGCCCATGGGCGTCATGCTGGTGCCTCTCCTCCACGGCAAGCCCGCCACGGAGGACGCTATGCTCAGCCTCACTCCGGCAGAACGACAGGGCATGACCGAAAGCCGGGAAGCCGTTCAGGAACAGATCACGGAGGCGATGGCCCAGGTACGAGGCTGGGATGCAGAGATAGCGCAGGAGATCGAAAAGCTGGACCGCGAGGTGGTGCGGTATGTGCTGGATGGCAGGGTCCAGGAGCTGACGAAGAAGTACCGGGACGCCGGGGTGACCAGGTACCTGAAGGATATCCAGGAGGATATCGTAGCCAGTACAGGCCTGTTCCGTTCAAACCAGGAGCCCGATCCCAACAATCCATTCGCGAGGACAGCGCTCGCGCAGGCCCTGCGAAGATACGAAGTCAATGTCCTGGTTGACAACTCGCTCCTGAAGGGCGCTCCGGTGGTCGTGGAGAATAACCCGACTTTCAACAACCTGGTGGGCAGGCTGGAGAAGGAAGCCTACTTCGGGGCCGTTTCAAGCGATTTCACGATGATCCGCCCGGGCTCTCTGCACAGGGCAAATGGAGGGTACCTGGTCCTCAGAATCGATGATGTCCTGCGCAACGTGCTTTCCTGGGACAGCCTGAAACGTTCCCTGCGGGAAGAAAAGGTAGTCATCGAGGACCTGGCGGAGCGCTTCGGCTTCCTGAGTGTAAAGAGCATCCAGCCCGAGCCGGTCCCGCTGGATGTGAAGGTCATACTCATCGGCGAGAACTTCCTGTACCATACCCTTTTTGAGCTGGACCGTGAGTTCCACGAGCTGTTCAAAGTGAAAGCGGATTTCGACAGCCGCATGGACCGCGACGAGACCAGACTGAAGGAATATGCCGCGGCCCTGTGTACGGTCTGCGGCAAGGAGGGCCTGCGGCATCTCGATAAGGGAGCCGTCGCCCGGATTGTGGAATACAGCTCCAGGCTGGCGGAGGACCAGGACAAGCTCTCCACCTGGTTCGCCGAGATAGCGGATGTGGTCAGAGAAGCCAACTACTGGGCCGGAACAAACGGGCAGGAACTCGTCCGGGCTGAAGATATCACGACCGCGATCCAGGAAAAGGAATACCGGTCTAACCTGATCCAGGAACGCATCGAGGAGATGATTAAGCGCGGGACCATCAAGATCGAGACGGGAGAACCCGTTGCGGGCCAGGTGAACGGGCTTTCGGTGCTCATGGTGGGAGACCTCTATTTTGGCAGGCCGAACCGGATAACAGCCAGTATAGGAGCGGGCCGTGAGGGGATCGTGGACATCGAGCGGGAGGCCAGGCTCGGCGGGCCGATCCATACCAAAGGCGTCCTCATCCTCAGCGGGCTCCTGACCGAGCGCTATGCCAACAACACACCACTTTCGCTCAGCGCCCGTCTAGTCTTCGAGCAGAGCTATGAAGAGATCGAAGGCGACAGCGCTTCCAGCGCCGAGTTCTACGCTCTTCTTTCTGCCCTGGCCGGCATACCGATCAACCAGTGCATCGCGGTAACCGGCTCAGTCAATCAGAAAGGCGAGATACAGGCCGTAGGCGGGGTCAACCAGAAGATCGAGGGCTTCCACGATATATGCAAGAGCAGGGGACTAACCGGCAGGGAAGGCGTTGTTATCCCGGAAAGCAACGTGCATAACCTCATGCTGCGCGAGGACGTCGTGGAGGCTATTCAGAATGGGCAGTTCTCCGTTTACAGCGTTGCCACGGTCGACGAAGGGATAGAGTGCCTGACCGGGATCCGGCCAGGTGCGAGGATGGAGGACGGTAAATTCGAGGAGGGTTCTATAAACAGGCGCGTCCACGACCGCCTCGAGCTTCTCGCCAAGGGCGTGAAAGAATACTCGAAGGAGGACAACGGCAAAAGACGGCGTACAGGTACAAAGCTGCGGGAGATTCTGAAGTTCCTCTGGGGATGAGATTTTCTCTTTCACTCCCGGGCGCTCACTCGTGATAGGAAACGTGCCGGGCAACGCTCAGCCGGCGAAATGGGCGCCGCCTGGCTCCGGTGCTGAGTGGCCGGCGCTTCCCCGCGGGCGGAAAGGCCGGATGAAGTTGACACGGCAGCGGAGCCTGTGGTACGGTTATTTAATGAGCATATGTCCATAATGAGCCTGAAATGACGAGACCCACAAAGTGGCGCAAAGTAGGCTTTGTGCCCGAAATCACCTATTTCAAACCCGCAGGCATCCCGCTACGCTTCCTGGAAGAGGTGCGTCTTACCGTGGAAGAAGCAGAAGCGATCCGCCTCAAGGACCTGGAGGACCTCGAGCAGGAAGACTGCGCCCGCAGAATGGGTGTGTCGCGCTCCACCTTTCACCGCGTACTCGAATCGGCCCGAAAAAAGCTGGCGGACGCACTCCTCAAGGGCAAAGCGATCCGTATCGAAGGCGGGAATTTCCAGATAGCCACGCACCGCTTCAGATGCGCAAGCCAGGGCCATGAGTGGGATGTGCCCTCTGAATGCGACCAGGCTTTACCCGAATCCTGTCCTACATGCAGGAGCACGGAGGTCCACCCGGTACCCGTATGCTCCCCGGTGGAACACGGCGGGCACAGGGGAGGCAGGGGGTGCCGGAGCACGCAATGAGGATTATTGATGCGCTGCTGTCAAGCCTGGAGGGCGACGCCGCTGTGGAAGATGTGCGCCTTAGCCCTTTCTGGACGGCTGTAGTATCGCGCGGATGCGGGTTGGCAGCCAATTTCACCGCGCCAGGACATCACCATGACGGCGCTCCTGTCAAGGACGCCGGCACGCTCGCCGGCAAGCAGGCGCTGGAGCTGGCGCGCCTGGCAGGTTCGAGCAGCGTCCTGGAGTCGTCCATCGGCATGGCGGCTGTAAACTCCCTTCTCCAGGTGAACACGGAGCGGTGCGAGATACTTAACGCCGGCGATCTGATCGAGGAGAAAGGGAAGGGTAAGAGGGTGGCCGTCGTGGGCCATTTCCCCTTCGTGGAAAAGCTCCGCCGGTCGGCAAGAGAGCTGTGGGTTATCGAAATGCTGCCGCGCCGGGGGCACCATGCCGCTAACGAAGCGACGGAGATTATCCCGCGGGCGGAAGTAGTGGCCATTACAGGCAGCGCCTTTGTCAACGGCACGATCGAAGGCTTGCTGGCCCTTCGCAGTCCCGGAGCATTCGTGGTGGTCCTCGGGCCGACCACGCCGCTTTCTTCAGTGCTATTCGACTACGGTGTAGACGTCGTATCCGGGACCAGGGTGGTTGACAGGGATACGGTCCTGCGTTATGTGAGCCAAGGGGCCACTTTCAGGCAAATAAGAGGCGTCAGCCTTCTCACGATGAGGAAATGAGACCAAGCAGACTATATTCAGGAGGTTGAGAATGCCCTATGGTTTCGGTTACGGTCGAGGTTTGAGATTTAGAGGAACATCGCCTGCCTGGCCTTATGTAGGCAGGGGACGGGGAGGCCTTCCCCGCTGCTGGAGTTACCGGGCGGAACTCAGGGGACAGTCTCTTGCGGAACGAAATCCCGCCTTTAAAGAGGCGTTTAACGCACCGAGGATGGACCGCATTCGGGAGCTTGATTTTCTTAAAGAAGAGGCCCGGGCGCTTCAGGCGAAGCTCGAGGAGGTCAGCGCGAGAATAAAGGAGCTGGAAAGCCGGTAGGGCTCACCCGCACCGGACTGCGAGAGAGCGCCTTCCCGGCAGCTAGAAGAACAATTACATGGAGGATTTCAAGTGGCAACTCATGATCAGATAAGGGAAAAGCTGGATGATGTTCTCGTCCCGGGTTCAATGCGAAGCATCACAAAGCTCAACCTGGTCAGAGATATAGAAATATCGAACGGGAAGGCGAGTATCACCCTGGTGTCAGCCGCTCTGAACGAAGAAGCCCAGGAATGGCTCAAAGTCAAGGTAGGCGACGCGTCCAGACAGGTCTCGGGAGTAGAAGAGGCCGATGTGAGCTTCGTGGAAGGAAAACCCGGCGACCTCAACAGGATAGGGCGGGTGGTCGCCGTCATGAGCGGCAAGGGCGGAGTGGGCAAATCGCTGGTCACCGGTTTCGTCGCCCTGTCACTCGCACGCCGCGGCTACGAGGTCGGAATACTGGACGGGGACATCACCGGTCCCAGCATACCCAGGATGTTCGGGATAAAGGGCAGGCCCTCGGGCAGTGATACGGGAATTCTCCCTCCCATCTCGAAGCTGGGCATAGAGATAATGTCGATCAACCTTCTTTTGCCCAACGAGGACGACGCCGTAATCTGGCGGGGCCCCCTTATCGGGAAGGTGATAACGCAGTTCTGGGAGGATGTCCTCTGGGGCAGCCTGGACTACCTCCTGGTAGATTTGCCGCCGGGCACCGCCGACGCCCCGCTTACTGTGATGCAGACCCTCCCACTGTCCGGCGTGGTCATCGTATTCACCCCGCAGGACCTTGCCGCCATGGTGGTGAGAAAGGCCATGCAGATGGCGGAGAGGATGAATACGCGCATTATCGGCGTGGTGGAGAACATGAGCTATTTCGTCACCCCGGACAGCGCTAAGAAGATCGAAATTTTCGGCAAGAGCAAGGCGCAGGACATGGCGCGAGCAGCCGCGGCCCCCGTTCTGGGGCAGCTGCCGATCGACCCCGAGGTCGCCGCGCTCTGCGATGAAGGCCATATAGAGCGCTACAGCTCGGAAGCACTGGACAACCTGGCGGAAGCCTTCCTCAGAGCCATGCCGCCGCAGGGAAAGTAGAGGAGGCGGCATATGTCCCACCATGAAGCGCACAAGCATTCCGGGAACCACGAGTTCACCCGGATAGTGCTGGACCACGCGCGCCATCCCAGAAACGTGGGCGAGATACGGAACCCGGATGGCTTCGGGAGCATGACCAGGGAGTGCGGCGATACGCTCCAGATATGGCTCCGCGTGAGGAACGGCAAGATCGAGGCGGCCAGGTTCCTCACCAACGGCTGCGGGACCGTGATCGCGGCCGGCAGCATGGTAACCGAGTTGGCGACGGGGGAAAACGTGGTCGACGCGGCGAAAATCAGGGAGGAGCACATAATCGAGGCCTTCGGAGGTCTTCCCGAGGAAAGCGCGCACTGCGCAACCCTGGCCGCGAACACGCTCAACCAGGCGATCAGGGACTACCTCGCTTACAAGAACGACCCCTGGAAGCGGACCTACAGGAAATAAGCCTCAGACTCGGCAGGGGGCAACTTGGCGGGTGAGACCGAGCTCGTACCCACACTTGAAAGGTGCATCGAAACCGCCGCCAGGCAGGAGTTCGCCCGGCTGGCCGGCGAATTCATGGAAGGCAGCCCGGAAACCGAAATCCTGGAAAAGATAGACCTGCTGCGCCTTTTCCTCGAGACAGCGGACTTCCGCTCCCTTCGTCACATCAGCGAACAGCACCTTCTCCAGGGAAAGCGCGTCAGATTTGTACTGCGCCTCAAAGAGGGTGCAGTAGAGTGGGAAATGCAGCTTGAGTGAGATGAAGAAGGTTTTCATGTGTTTGCGACCCTCTTTCATGTCTTTGCGACGGTTCTTATGTCTTTGCGACGGTTCTTGTGTCTTTGCGAGCCCCGACCCAATCGGGGCGAAGCAATCTCCACATACG